>NZ_CP022161.1:1388604-1735756 GCF_002214185.1 Streptomyces capitiformicae
GTCGGCCTGGACGAGTTCGCCCGCTGGCTCAAGCTCACCGACTCCGAGCTGATGCTCGCGGTGAACCTCGGCACGCGGGGCATCCAGCCCGCCCTGGACCTGCTCGAGTACGCCAACCACCCCTCCGGTACGGCGCTGTCGGATCTGCGTGTCGCCAACGGCACGCCGGACCCGCACGACGTACGCATGTGGTGCCTCGGCAACGAGATGGACGGCCCCTGGCAGACCGGCTTCCTTGCGGCCGACGACTACGGCAAGCTCGCCGCCCGTACCGCCGGCGCGATGAAGATGGCCGACAAGGACCTCGAACTCGTGGTCTGCGGCTCCTCCAACTCCGGGATGCCGACCTTCGGCGACTGGGAGCGCACGGTGCTCGAGCACACCTACGACCACGTCGACTACGTCTCCTGCCACGCCTACTACCAGGAGCACGACGGCGACCTCGGCTCCTTCCTCGCCTCGGCGACCGACATGGACTACTTCATCGACACCGTCGTCGCGACCGCCGACCACGTGGGGTACAAGAAACGCTCCAAGAAGAAGATCAACATCTCGTTCGACGAGTGGAACGTCTGGTACCAAAAGGAGCACGCGGAGTCCGACGAGGTCAACGACGAGTGGCGGCACGCCCCCCGGCAGCTGGAGGACGTCTACTCGGTGGCGGACGCCGTCGTCGTCGGCAACCTGCTGATGACGCTGCTCAAGCACAGCGACCGCGTCACCTCGGCCTCGCTCGCGCAACTGGTCAACGTGATCGCGCCGATCATGACCGAGCCCGGCGGCCCGGCCTGGCGGCAGACGACCTTCTACCCGTTCTCGATCACCAGCCGGCTCGCCTCTGGTGCGGTGATCCGGCCCGTGATCGAGGCGCCGGTGTACGAGACGGCGCGCCACGGCGAGGCATCCGTGATCGACGCCGTCGCCACCGTGGACGAGGACCGGGCCGCGGTCTTCCTGGTCAACCGCGACCTGGCGGAGGCGGCGCAGGTCACGATCGACGTCCGCGGCCTCGGCTCGTCGCAGGTCACCGAGGCGGTCACGCTCGCCGACCCCGACGTGTACGCGAAGAACACACTCACGGAGCAGAACCGCGTGACCCCGGCGGCGAACACGACCGCGAAACTCGCCGACGGCGTGCTCACCATCGAACTGCCGCCGGTGTCGTGGACCGCAATCGCACTGGGCTGAGTACCGCGACCACCTGACGGCGGGCGTCGACGCATCGGGTTCGGCGGAAAGTCCCCCGCAGCTGCCGAACACCGGAGCGTCGACGCCGGAGCGCGGCGGGCATAAAGGTCCTGGTCTGGCTGATGATCAACGACAAGGACGCCGACGGCACCGGCTTCCTGCCCGGCATGCCGCGGCCGGCGATCCTCACCGTGGTCACATACTGCCGTTACCTCAAGGGCTTCACCCAGTGGCTGACCGGTCGCGGTATCACCCGCTTCGTCCAGGTCACGGCCGCGGACCTGGACGAGGGGCCACGAGTGCTCCGTTGCCCAGAAGAAGTTCCGAGCGGCACGAACGTGCCGCTCCGGTTCAACCACGGAGCGACAGAACGTTCAACAAAAGTAAAACGAACGCCCCGCCGCTAGGGCGTGTTGCGAAAGTCCCGCCTCCCGCCCGACGCCTGGCACGCTCCCCCACTCTCGGCTTCACTCGAGCGGGGGGACCCCCATGACGCCGCTCGGCCCGCCCTCCGGGCGGACGACGGGACTTTCGCAACACGCCCTGGCGGAGCGTCCTCGTCACCGCGGCACAAGCCGCGCACGAAGCACCAGACATGTAGCCGATGCTGCCGGAGTCGACAGCAAGTGATCCCTTGGCAAATGATCCCTTGACGTCACTCCGCCGCAGATCTACCAGCCACCCCCGCACTATGCCCAGCCCTTGTCCCCCGTCACGCCCGGCCGAGCCGACGCCGTCGTAACCAGTTGTTGCCTCCCCATGCTCCCGCCTATCCGCCTCCCGCCTATCCGCGCGGCCTCTTACTCAAGACCGCCGAACCGGCCCTCAGCCGCAGCGGAGACGAACACGGAGAGCTGCCCACGGTTCACTCAGACCTCCTACCTCATTGCGGAACGGCTCCTCCGGCGGATCATGTGGCTACTAGGCTGCGACGAATGGAACGCGCAACCGACGTGCCCGCGAGCTTCGCCCGGTCCCGGGATCAGGACCAGGTGAACGACTACGACAGTTTCGCCGAGGCGTACGCGGCGGACACCGAGAACAACCTCGTGAACGCGTACTACGCGCGGCCCGCGATGTTGGCCCTCGCCGGAGACGTGACCGGCCGTCGGATCCTGGACGCCGGCTGCGGCTCGGGCCCCCTGTCCGCCGCACTGCGCGACCGCGGCGCCATCGTCACCGGCATCGACGCCAGCGCCGGGATGCTGGCGCTGGCCAGGCGGCGGCTCGGTGACGACGTGGCCCTGCACATGGTCGACCTGAGCGACCCTCTGCCGTTCGACGACGGCGCGTTCGACGACGTGGTCGCGTCGCTGGTCCTGCACTACCTGGAGGACTGGGGGCCGACACTGGCCGAGTTGCGGCGCGTGCTCAGGCCCGGTGGCCGGCTGATCGCGTCGGTGGATCACCCTTTCGTGGCCTACACGTTCCAGGATCCCCGGCCCGACTACTCCGCGACCACCAGCTATACCTTCGACTGGACGATCAACGGGCAGTCCGTCCCGATGAGGTTCTGGCGCAAGCCGTTGCACGCGATGACCGATGCCTTCACCACCGCCGGCTTCCGCCTTTCCGTCATCAGCGAGCCGCAGCCCGACCCGGCCGCCCGTGAACTGTTCCCCGACGGTTTCCTGGACCTTTCGACCAAACCCTGCTTCCTGTTCTTCGTCGTCGAGGTACCCCCATCGGCGGCGGGCCCGGCCTGAGAGGCGTCACAATTGATTCGCAAGCTGCAGATGGTCGCGCTGGACTGCGCTGATCCGGTAAGGCTCGCCGAGTTCTACGCTGAGCTGCTCGGCGGCCGGGTCGTCGCGGACTCCGAGGATGCCGACTGGGTCGAGGTGCACGGGTTCGAGGGCATACCGCTGGCCTGCCAGCGGGTGGACGGCTACCGACCGCCCGAATGGCCCGGCCAGGAACGCCCGCAGCAGCTACACCTGGACTTCGACGTGGACGATCTCGACGGAGAGGAAAAGCGGGCGCTCGCCCTCGGTGCGACCGTTCTGGAGCGGTCGGACCAGCTCCGCCCGGGGGTCAACTGGCGCATCTACGCGGACCCGGCCGGTCATCCGTTCTGCTTCTGCCTCCACTGAGGCCATCGGGCCCGTTTGCCGCAGGCCGGCGCGGTCGTACAAGAAGCCTGCATGCTGAAGGGCGACAAGGTCGGGCTCAGGACCCGGCACGAGGACGACATCCCGGTCCTGCGGGCCGAGCTCTACGACGACGTGGTCAACGCCTCGCGGGCCGAAGGCGGGCCGTGGCGGCCGATCACGCCCGGCTCGAAGGACCCGCGGCTCGTCGTGGACGACAAGGAGCAGGGGCACGTCCCGTTCTCCGTGGTGGAGATGGACGGCGGCACACTGGTCGGCACCGCGACGCTGTGGGGCATCGACAATCACCACCGGTCCGCGCACATCGGGCTGGGGCTGCTGCCGTCCTCGCGCGGCAAGGGCTTCGGCACCGACGTGGTCGCGGTGCTGTGCCACTACGGTTTCGTCGTGCGCGGCGCGCACGGGTGATGGGCGAGTTCCTGGACGAGGTGCTGCTCGGGCTCCTCGCCCGGGATTGGAAGCCTGACTCGAAGGGCTAGGCCGTGTCGGGTCGGTGCTCGAAAACCAGTGGAACGGCGCCGCTGTGCGCCGTTACCGTGCTGCCGAACCAAGTCATCCAGGCAAGGACGTGCCGTTGTACACCCTGTGAGACCTCCCGAGAGCTGATCTGTCGCGCGTCGCGCATGTGCGCCGCGCTCCTTTTTGCTGCGGACTTCTCACTGAAACCGGTGTACTTCTGTGCTCAACAGCTGGGTGGTCATGCCCACCTGCCTGCCGACCGTTCTCCGCCGTTGCCACGCGTGCGCGTCCGAGCGTTTCCGGCCAAACGGTAAATTTCGTGTCAACGCAAACCACAAGCTCCTCGACGCCTGGCTCCTCGTGCTCTGTACCGCTTGCGGGGACACGGCAAAGCTCACGGTCCTGGAGCGGATGAACGTGCGCTCCGTACGGCCCGAGCTGCTGGACCGGATGCATGACAACGACCCTGGGCTGGCAGCTGAGCTGCTCCAGGATCCGGTCGTGTTGCGCCGTAATCGCATCGCCCTCGACTGGGCGGGCGCCTGGCGCCTCGACACCGGCGGATCGGATCACCTGGACCGCGAGGTGATCGATGTATCGGTCCGCTTTGCGGCGCGGATCCCTGTCCGGCCGGTGCGGCTGATCGCTGAAGGTTGCGGTCTGTCACGGGCCGAGGTCGAGAGACTGATCACGGAGGGGAAGGTCGTGTCGGCAGTCCGGCTGAGCGGCAAGCTCTCCGGCGACTTCACCTTCACGCTCAAGCGCTGATCCCTCCTCGGGACCAGGGGCCTGTCCGGCAGGATCCGCTGGACAGGCCCTGACTCCTGGCGGTGACCGACCTACTCGTCCGAGGTCAAGTGCCGTGCGTCCACTGCTGGTTCGTACCGCCGTTGCACGTGTACGTGATGACGGCGGCCGAGTCGGCGGTGGACGCGCCGTTCACGTCCAGGCACTCGCCGGTCGCGCGGGACTTGATGGTGACGTGGCCGCCCGTCGTGGTGAGCGACCACTGCTGGGCGGTGGACGACGCGTTGCAGTTCTGCTGCGTGACCGTGCTCGCGTTCTCCTGGACGCACAGGGAACTGTGACGGGTCATCAGTTGGTAGTAGCCGCTGCCGACGGACTTGAACCAGTACTTCTGGTTGTTGCCGCCGTTGCAGGTGTACTGCTTGATCTGGGCGCCCGCGCTCTGCGACTGATCCGTGACATCGGCGCACTTGGCGGAGTGGCGGGCGATCAGCGTGTTGTACGTGGCGCTGGTGCCGCTGATCGTGCCGGTGGCGGTGTCGACGGTGATCTCCGGGGACCAGGACATGGACATCGTGGTGGAGGTCGGGAACGTCAGGGGCAGCCAGACGTAGCGGGAGTCGTTGACCGTGCCGCCGAAGGAGTTGCCCCAGCGGTCGCCCATGTAGAGGTACGACGTGGTCGACGTGCCCTGCACGGGGAGGACGTACGCGGTCTGCGAGCCGAAGGTGGTCGCGTCGCCGACGTTGGTCATGGCCGTCCAGGGGCCGGCGATGCTGGTGGCGGTGGCGTACTGCTGCTGGTTGGGGTACCAGCCCGTCGCGCCCGAGGTCAGCATGAAGTAGACGCCGCCCCGCTTGAACAGGGCCGGGGCCTCGCGGTGGCCGCCGTGCCAGGGGTCGGCGACGAGGGCGGCGATGCCGGTGTAGTCGGAGGTCAGCCGGTAGATGTGCAGGTCGTAGTTCTCGCGCGCGGCCGAGATCATGTAGCCGGTGCCGTCGGTGTCCACGAAGACGGTGATGTCACGGGACATGTGGGTGCCGAGCGGACGGAAGCTGCCCTGCCAGGTGTAGTTCCCGTCGACGGTGTCGGAGACGGCGACGGCGGCACGCGCCTCGCTGTAGTCGGTGCCGTTCTCCTTGTGCATCCACATCACGAACTTGCCGGTGGACGCGTTGTACATGACCTTCGGCCGCTCGATGTTGGCGGTCGCGAGCTCGGGGTCGGTGGCCTCGGTCAGGACGTGGTTGCGGAACTCCCAGTTCTTCAGGTCCGTGGAACGGTACGCGGAGACGTACCGGAAGGTGTTGTCGGAGTTCCGGTTCTCGCCGAACCAGTAGTAGTACGAGCCGACCTTGATGACCCCGCCGCCATGAGCGTGCAGGGCGCCTCCCGAAGTGTCCGTGAACTGGGTGCCGTTGGGGACGGTCTGCGGCGCCGCCTGGGCGGGACCGGCGGTCGCGAGCGTGCCGACCAGGGCCAGACAGAGGGCGAGCAGGATCGCGTAGGCGCGTCTCATGTCAGCTCTCCTTCACGGGTGTGTCGGCCACGGGGATGCCGAAGTCGGGCGTGCCGTCGGGCTTCCAGCCGAGGCGCTGGATGCGGGTGTGGCGGTTGGGGTCGTTGAGCGGGTCTCCGACGATGTCCTTGTACTGGCGGGCGTGGTAGACGAGGACGTCGGTGCAGCCGTCCTCGGCGACCGTGAAGGTGTTGTGGCCAGGCCCGTACTGCTTGGTGGTGTCGTTGCTGGTGAAGACCGGTGTCGGCGACTTCGACCAGTTCGCGGGGTTCATCAGATCGGCGTCCGCGTCGACCGTCAGCAGGCCCATGCAGTAGTTGGAGTCGGTCGCACTCGCCGAGTACGACATGAAGAGCCGCCCGTTGCGCTTGATGACCGACGGACCCTCGTTGACCTTGAAGCCGATGACCTCCCAGTCCAACTCCGGGGTGGAGAGCCGCACCTGAGGGCCCGTCAGGGTGAGCGGGTCGGCCATCTTCGACAGCCAGATCGCGGTGTTGTTGTTCATGCCGGGCTCGTGCTGCGCCCAGGAGAGATAGCGGGTGCCGCGGTGGGTGAAGGTGGTGGCGTCGAGGGAGAACGTCTCCCAGGCGGTCTTCAGCTGGCCGCGCTCGACCCATGTGCCCTTGAACGGGTTGGGGTGGGAGTTCTCCAGGACCCAGATCCGGATCGCCCAGATGTCCTCGGCCGGCGCGGAGGCGAAGTAGATGTACCACTTGCCGTCGATGTGGTGGATCTCCGGCGCCCAGATGTGCGCACCCATGACGCCGGTGGCGTGCTTGCGCCAGATGACCGACTCGGACGCGGTCGACAGCCCGCGCAGGGTGCGGGATCTGCGCAGGATGATCCGGTCGTACTCCGGCGCGGTGGCCGTGAAGTAGTAGAAGCCGTCGCGGTGGCGGTGGATGTGCGGGTCGGCACGGTTACGGACCAGCGGGTTGACGTACGGGGCGGCCGCGCCCGGACCGGCGGGCGAGCTCGCCGCGTGGGCGGCCGTCGGCAGCGCGGTGAGGGCGCCCGCGGCTATGGCGCCCTTCAGGAGCAGCCTGCGGCTGGGGGGTTCGGGCAGGAGGTTGTCGCGGCTCATACGGTCTGCCTCTCAAGGGTGGTGGGGCACAGAAAGAAACAGAATCGTTCGAGATTTCGCACAAGATCGTTCATGTCGAACGCCGAAAAGGTAAGGGTGTGTTACGCCGAGGTCAACGGGGCGTACGCGACGATCACAGGCTCACAGGAACCAACTGACACATGGCAACTGACACGTGGAACCCGGGCGGTCGCGAAATTTCTGTTATCCGGGTGAGTCCCGGACCGTCTCCTGCGACGTGCACAGTCAAACCCACAAGACAGCGGCCGCCGCCGGAGTGCTGGCGGTCACCGCCCTCATGCTCGGCGCCCCCACCGCGTCCGCCGCCCCCCGCGATGTGACCGCCGACGTACTGGCCGGCCGGAACGTCACCCTCAATGGCGACACGGTGGTGACCGTGCCCGCCGGGACGACGAAGTACAACGGTGTCTTCAGCGGCACCGGCACACTCACCGTGCGCGGCAGCGGGACGCTCGTCCTCACCAAGGACAGCGACTTCACCCTGCCGAAGTCCCGGCAGCGGCAGGTGGTGAAGACACTCGGCGGCAACCACCCGTACGTCACCGTGACCAACCCGGACCCGCCGGCCGTGACCGTCGAGAAGGGCGCGACCCTCCAGTACGGCGACAGCGGTTCGACCGGTGCGATCGCCCACTACCCGTACAACACCCCGGCGTTCCGGCTCAACCAGAACAACATCCGGGTCGACGGCACCCTGCGGCTCGCGCTGAAGGCCGTCCAGTACAACCTGGGCACCATCAGCGGCTCCGGTCTCGTCACCCAGCCGAGGTTCCTCTGGGCCACCTGGGATCTGTCGGGCACCCACCCCTTCACCGGTGTGATCGACAACGGCACCCAGGTGAACGGCGGCGCGCCGGAGTTCGCGACCTCGCTGCCGGGTGTGCGGAAGATCCTCAACCAGGGCACCTGGACCGTGGACACGCCGCTGGGCCAGACCGTCACCATGAGCGCGGACTTCTACCAGCGCGAGTACGGCAGCGACGTCAACGTCCAGTCCCGGCCCGGCAGCAAGGTGATCCTCACCGGCCAGTACAGCTGGTCGAACCAGGGCGGCGACACCAACCCCTCGCTCAGCGATCCCGCCCTGAACTGGACGCCCGCGCGGAAGAACATCAACAAGCGGGGCACCAACATCAAGGGTGCCAACGTCCAGTGGGGCGACGGCACGACGAACAAGATCTTCATGCCGGGCACAGCCGAGACGGTGTACATCAACCTCCTCGCCGCCCGGTTCCGTTCACTGCTCACGTTCAACTACAACGGGCCGGTGACGCTGGGCGCCCCCATCGGCGGCGGGGTGTTCCACGACACCCTCTCCAGGCCCGGCGCGGGGGACATCGTCATCAAGGGGACGAAGGGCAACGACGTCACCTTCGCCGCCGTGCAGTACTACAACGGCTCGACGACCGTCGAGAAGGGCGCCGTGCTGCGGCTGGGCAGCGGCAAGTCCGGTGGGGACGGCGGGCTGTACACCAAGGGCGACCTGTACAAGGTGGTCAACAACGGGTCCCTGGTGATCCGGAACGTGTCGAAGCCCGTGTCCCTGTCGAAGGTCGGCGGCAGCGGCTCGCTCACCCAGTCCGGCGCCGCGACGACGACCCTGACCGGCGGCGCGGTGACGTACACCGGGACCACGACCGTCACCAAGGGCACGCTCGCCCTCCGGGGCGGGGCGACTCTGGCGCGCAGCAAGGCGATCCGGCTCACCACGGCCGGGGCCAAGCTCGACGTGGGCACGGCCGGGCTGAAGGTGACCAAGTCGCTGTCCGGCAAGGGCACGGTGAAGGGCTCGGTGACCAACGCGGGCCAGGTCACCGGCGGCCTCACGGTGACCGGCGGCTACACCCAGGCCAAGCAGGGCCGACTGGTGCTGGGCGCCAAGCCGTTGAAGGTGGTCGGCGCGGTCGCGCTGGCCGGGAAACTGGACCACTCGGCGCTGAGCAAGGCCACCGCGCCCGCCCGGAAGGTCACCGTCCTCAATCACACGGGGAAGGCGAAGACCACCGGCACGTTCAGCGGCCTGCGCGAGGGCGCCGCACTCGAGATCGCCGGCACCTCGTACAAGATCACCTACAAGGGCGGCGACGGCAACGACGTCGTGCTCACGGCGGCGAAGGCAGCCTCCTCCCTGTCCGCCAAGTCCGCCGCCTCCACCTCCGACTCCGCCGCCCAGAACACCAACACCCAGAACGCCGGCGCCTCGTCCGACAGCGGCCTCGGCTGGTGGCCGTACGCCGTGGCCCTCGGCATGCTGTCCGGCCTCGCCGTCCCGGTGGCCAGGCGCCACAGGAACAACCGGCGCCGGGGCGGGCGGCACGCGGCCACCGGCTGATACCTGGCGTATCACATGGTGGATACGGGCGGGCGATCGCTGTACGGGGGTCAGCGGTCGCCCGCCCTCTTCTTGTGCGTGAGAGGTCGTTTTCTCCCGTCGGTGACCCGCGTCACACCTGGCTCCTGTCA
This sequence comes from Streptomyces capitiformicae, assembly GCF_002214185.1. Taxonomy (NCBI): domain Bacteria; kingdom Bacillati; phylum Actinomycetota; class Actinomycetes; order Kitasatosporales; family Streptomycetaceae; genus Streptomyces; species Streptomyces capitiformicae. The sequence continues at coordinate 1,398,200 of NZ_CP022161.1, forward strand.
GCAATCGGGGCGCCGTCTCGTTCAAGGGGCACGCGAACGAGACAGGAGCAACGCCATGAAGCACCGCATCGTCGTCCTCGGCGCCGGATACGCCGGGGCCTTCGCCGCCGGAAACCTGGCCCGCCGGCTTTCGCCCGCCGACATCGAGATCACCGTCGTCAACGCCGTGCCCGACTTCGTCGAACGGATGCGGCTCCACCAGGTCGCGATCGGCCAGGACCTCGCGGTACGCAAGCTCGCCGACGTGTTCGCGGGCACCGGGGTACGGCTGCGCCTGGCGCGCGTCACCGGCGTCGACCCCGAGCGCAGGACCGTCGCCGTGACCGGCGAGGACGGCGACGGCGAGCTCGCGTACGACACGCTTCTCTACGCGCTCGGCAGCTCCGTCGCCCACCACGGCGTCCCCGGCGTGGCCGAGTACGCCTTCGATGTGACCGGCCGGTCCTCGGCGCTGCGACTGCGCGAGCGCCTGGCGAGGCTGGGTAAGGGCGGCACCGTCCTTGTCGTCGGTGAGGGGCTGACCGGCATCGAGACCGCCACCGAGTTCGCCGAGTCGCGGCCCGACCTCTCGGTCGCACTCGCCGCCCGCGGCGAGCTGGGTGCCTGGCTCTCCCCGAAGGCCCGCCGCCACCTGCGCCAGGCCTTCGACCGGCTCGGCATCACCGTCCACGAGCACACCCGAATCGAAGCCGTCGAGCCGACGCGGGCGATCGCCGGCGGTGTCGCCGGGCCGTCCATCCCGGCCGACGTGACCGTGTGGTCGGCCGGGTTCGCCGTGCACCCCATCGCGGCCGCCTGCGGCCTGGAGGTCGCCGAGACCGGCCAGATCGTCGTCGACCGCACCATGCGCTCGGTCTCGCACCCGGACGTCTACGCCGCCGGTGACTGCGCCTACGCGATCGGCGAGAACGGCAGGCCGCTGCCGATGTCCTGCGCCTCGGCCGGCCTCACCAACATGCAGGCGACCGCCGCGATCATCGCGCGCCTGACGGGCCGCGAGGTCCCGACCACCGGGCTGAGGTACTACGGCAACCACATCAGCCTCGGGCGGCGGGACGCGATCTTCCAGATGGTGGACGGGGACGTCCGGTCGAAGTCCTGGTACCTGGGCGGCCGGACCGCCGCGCGGCTCAAGTCGGGCGTGCTCAAGGGGGCCGGGTGGGGCATCGCCCACCCGACCTTCGGCATGCCGAAGCGCAGGCGCCGCCTGGCCACCGCGTCCGACCAGGCCGGTGTGAAGATCGCCGCCTAGGCTGTTCCGCATGGACAGCGCAGCCATCGATCGGTTCGAGGCCAGCCGGGGCCGGCTGGCCTCCCTCGCGTACCGTCTGCTCGGCTCGGCCGCCGACGCCGAGGACGCCGTGCAGGACACGTTCCTGCGCTGGCAGGCCGCGGACCGGGAACGTATCGAGGTGCCGGAGGCGTGGCTGACCAAGGTCGTCACCAATCTCTGCCTCGACCGGCTCCGCTCGGCACAGGCGCGCCACGAGCGCGCGGCCGGTGCCTGGCTGCCCGAGCCGCTCCTCGAGGGCGACCCGATGCTCGGCCCGGCCGACACCTTCGAGCAGCGCGAATCGGTGTCCCTGGCCGTACTGACCCTCATGGAGCGCCTCTCACCGGTCGAGCGGGCCGCTTACGTCCTGCGCGAGGCCTTCTCGTACCCCCACGCCGAGATCGCCGGGATCCTCGACATCACCGAGTCCGCGAGCCAGCAGCATGTCCACCGGGCCCGACGCCGGGTCACCGCCGAGCGCCGCGGCGGCGACGAGGTGGACCCCGCGTCCGCGCGCCGGGTCGTCGAGGAGTTCCTCGCCGCCGCCGTGTCGGGGCGCACCGAGCGGCTGGTGGCACTGCTCACCGACGACGTGACGGCGGTCTCGGACGGCGCCGGACTGGCCAGGCGGCTGCTGCGGTACACGACGCGCGAGCGCGTCGCCTCCTACGTGCGGGCCGGCTTCAAGCCCACGCCGGCGAAGCGGCGACTGGCCGGTGGCTCCCCCGTGTTCCACATCGCGATGGTCAACGGCTCCCCGGCCGTCCTCGCCGTGGTCGAGGGCCGGGTCGTGGGCGCCGTGGCGTTCGAAGTCGGCGACGGCAAGGTCGCGTCCCTGCGCGGCATCGCCGCCGCGGACCGGCTCGCGCGCCTCAACGAGGCCTGGCGGCAGCACGAGCCCGACGCGCCGGTCATCGACGCATGGTGACCAGAGCCACCGGAGTCCAGTTCGGGTGTGCTGGGGGCGGTCATGGCGGTTCCCGGGGAGATGCGGCGGGGAGGGGGCACGTGATCGTAACCCTGCATCCCACATACTGGGCAATCTGTACACACAGTGGACACGCTCGGCTGTCCAGGGGTGCCGTCGACTAGCGTCATGTCATGACCAGCGATGCCCGCCTCTCCGCTCCCCTCCTCGCCGACGCCCTCCTCGCCGACGCCCTCGCCGCCGGGACGCCGGGGCTTGTCGCGACGCAACACGCCCTGGTCCTCGACGGCGGCATGTCCAACCAACTCGAATCCGCCGGGCACGATCTGAGCGACGAACTGTGGTCGGCGCGGCTGCTGGCGGAGCAGCCGGAGGCGATCACCGAAGCGCATCTCGCCTACTACCTGGCGGGCGCGGACGTGGCCATCACCTCCAGCTACCAGGCCACCTTCGAGGGCTTCGCGAAGCGTGGCATCAAGCGCGACAAGGCGGCCGAACTGCTCGCCCTCAGCGTCGAGCTGGCCCTGGACGCGACCGAGCAGGCGTGGGCGAAGGGCGTCACGCGGCCCCTGTACGTGGCAGCCTCGGTCGGGCCGTACGGCGCGATGCTCGCGGACGGCTCCGAGTACCGGGGTCGGTACGGGCTGAGCGTGGCCGAGTTGGAGGCCTTCCACCGCCCCCGTCTTGAGGTACTGGCCGCCGTCGGGCCGGACGCCCTGGCCCTGGAGACGATCCCGGACACCGACGAGGCCGAAGCGCTGCTGCGTGCGGTGCGCGGGCTCGGGGTGCCGGTGTGGCTGTCGTACACCGTGGCCGGCGACCGCACGCGCGCCGGGCAGCCGCTGGAGGATGCCTTCGCCCTCGCGGCCGATGCGGAGGAGGTCATCGCCGTCGGGGTGAACTGCTGCTCCCCCGAGGACGTGGACCACGCGGTCGTTACGGCCGCCCGCGTCACCGGCAAGCCGGTCGTCGTCTACCCGAACAGCGGGGAGGCCTGGGACGCGACGGCCCGAGCCTGGACCGGGCGTTCCACCTTCACCACCGAGCAGGTGGAGGGGTGGCGGGCAGCCGGCGCCCGGCTGATCGGCGGGTGCTGTCGGGTGGGGCCGGAGGCGATCTCGGCGATCGCGACGACGTTGAACTGACAGGTCGGACGGGAGTCGAGGTTCACCGGGCACGTCCGGGAGCGGTGTCGTCGAGGAGTCGGCAGAACTCCTCCTCCAGGCTCGCGACCGGTTCGCCCAGTTCGAACACCTCGACACCGATGGCCGCGGCTGTGGCCAGGATCGTCTCGGCGCCGGTCCCCTGGACGAGCACGCCATGTGCCGTCTCCGACCGGATGTCGCCCGCGGAGGAGGCCAACTCGGCGGCCATGCGGGCGTCGTCCGAGGTACGCACCCGCAGCGCGCCTCCGGCGGGGCAGGAACGGCGGCGCAGGGCCTCGACGGGGCCGGTGAAGAGGATCCGCTTGCGCAGCACGATCACGTGGTCCGCGGTCTGCTCCACCTCGGCCAGGGCACGGCTCGACAACAGCACAGCGCATCCCTCATCGGCCAGGTCCCGCAGCAGAGTCCGCAGCCAACGGACGCCTTGCGGGTCCAGGCCGGCTGCGGGCTCATCGAGGATGAGAACGCGCGGGTCACCGAGCAGTGCGGTGGCGAGGCCCAGGCGATGGCGTGCGAACCGGGAGTACGTTCCGACCCTCTCCCCCGCGACGTCCTCGATGTCGGTCACTGCCAGGACTTCGTCCACCCGCCGAGCCGGGACACCCGCCTCGGCGGCGGCCAGCAGCAAGTGCCGGCGGCCCGTGAGCGCGGGGTGTGCGTCGGCGGTGTCGAGAGCCACCCCTACCCGCCGGGCCGAGCCCGGGAGTTCCGCGATGGGTTTACCGAGTACGGTAGCTGTTCCGCGGTCCGGGGCTACCAGACCGGCCAGTATCCGCAGGCAGGTCGTCTTCCCGGCGCCATCCGGCCCGAAGAATCCGGTGATCTCACCGAACTGGACGGAGAAGGTCACGTCCTCGATCGCGGTCCAGGGGCCGTAGCGCTTGGTCAGCCCGGAAAAGGAAATGGCGGCCGTCAAATTTTCGCTCCTTTCTGATTACTTCACGTACATCCATGTATGTACATTGACCGGCCTGTCTCGGTCGCTTGCGGGATCGACATAAGACCTGGCGGACCGAAGACCTGGCCCTTCCGCTGTCCCGCGTCCTTATCCTTCGCGCGCTGGAAATACCGTTCCGTGTAGATACTCCAGGGATTGCTCTCCGTGTCGAAGTAGCGTTGGCAGAGCGCAACGGCGAAGAAAAGTAGGTTTCATTTTCGTCATGTCCTTTCGATGACTTTTCCATCGTTACAGGCAGCAGGCGAGAAGTGCAGTCCCGAGACTTCGGGGCTTGACGTCGGGCGAGACATATGCGCAGCACCGGCCGCCGTGCCGTGACGTGCGGTTACGCGAACGCGCCCTCCGGTCCGGGCCGGACCGGAGGGCGCGTTCTTGGGTCGCCGAATGGGGCGCCGAGGTGGTCACACCTTGGACGGCGGCTTCGTGGTGGACGTCGGTTTCGGGGTGGACGGAGGCTTCGGATTCGTATGGGAGTACCCCATGGCCTTCTGGAATTCCTCCAGCGCCTTGAGAGCCGCGCAAGCCCCCTTGGCCTTGTCGCTCACGACCGACGCCGCGCAGACTCCCTTCTTGACCAGGTCCCAGATCTGGTCCTCGACGCCGTACCTGTACCAGCGCAGGTTGACCCCTGCCGGGCGCCACTTGTTGATGAGATAGTCCCGCTCCACTGTGTTGAAGAGCATCACATTCCTGACCGGCGATGGGCCCAGGGGCTTTCCAGCCCTGCCGCCGTGCACCACCCACTGGCACGTCTTTGTGTCCAGCTTCTTCGACCAGCCCAGATTGATGCCGCGCCCAAGACCCCGCTTCTGGTAGACCAGATACTGCTTGTACGAAGTGTTGTAGAGGGCGAGTTGCTGATCGTAGCGGATCGGGCTGGAAGTCCCCGGGCTACCGCACTTCATGAACTTCCACTCGGTCTTCGCGTACTTGCTCCACTTGAGGTCGACCCCTATCGGGCGCTTCTTGTAGTAGAGATGGTCCTTCTCGCGCTGGTTGTAGAGCGCGAACGGCACGTTGGTATGGGAGGGACCGGAGAATTTCAGTGTCCACTGCGCGGTCGCCTGCTTGGTCGGATTCGGGAGCGGCACGGGCTGTGGCTGTGCCGCAGACGCCTGCACTTGCGATACCGCTGTCGCCATCATGAGCGTCCCGAGGACACTCGCGATGGCACGATGTGACATTGCTCTGGACATGGGTAACTCCTCGCGAAATCGGGAGGCTTTCCGAATCGGCGGTGATGCCGAATTCGTTGACTCGACTTTCCGTGAGGAGAGGAGGCGGGGGTAGTCCCGTAATGCCGGGGCTTGACATCCTCCCCGAGCCCGTCCCCCGCCGTTCCCCCTGGTCGACGTGCTGCGTTGGTGCTCGGTGGACCGCAGGTCGATGCTGGTGAGGAGGGCGCTGGCCGTGCGGGTTCCCGTGGGAAGCGGATACGAAATCAGCAGGCGTGAGGTGAGCGGTGATGGAGCGACGCACCCATCCCGGGGAGCGGCTTGACGAGGCACAGGCCGCTGGGGAGCCGGCCTACACGGCCACGGCCATCATCGACGAACACGGCCTTGTGACGGGGTGGAGTGAGGAGGCCCGGCGGCTGCTGGGGTATGCGTCCGCGCAGGTGGTGGGGTCTCCCGCTGCCGGGCTGCTCGCCGATGACGTCGGCGAGCGGGTGCGGCGGGCGGCGGCGGGGCAGGAACGCCTCAACGGCACGGTGACGCTGCGGCACAGCGACGGCCACCGGCTGCGGCTGGGGCTGCTCGCGCACCACCGACAGGGGAGCGACGGGAAAGCCGAGTGGCTCGTGCTGTGCGCGGTGGCGGACCCGGCGCATACGCTCCGGGGTGAGGCGCTGGCGGAGTGGACGTTCGTTCAAGCCCCTTGCCCCATGGGGGTGTTCGACACCGACTTGCGGCTGGTGCGCGCGAACGCGGGCATGGAGGGCGCGCTGTCCATGGAGGCACGGCAGATGCTCGGGCTGCGTCTGCCGGAGATCGCGCCGTGCCCGGAGAACGACGAGGTCGAGAAGAGAATGCGGCTGGTGGTGAAAACCGGCCAGTCGCAGCGGGTGGAGCCCTGTCTTCATCCCGTGGGTGTCAACGCGTGGCAGAACTGTTCGGCCACGCTTGCCCCGTTGAGGGACCCGGACGGCCGGGTACGCGCCGTGTGCCTGACGGCGCACCACGAGCAGGAGTACTTCACCCAGGCGCGAACGCTCCTGCCGAACGACACAGTCCCCGACACCGATACCCGCATCGGCACCAGCTCGGACATCACCCGTACCGCGCGGGAACTGGCAGACACCGCTGTGCCCCGGCTGGCGGACCTCACCGTCGTCGACCTCCTGCAGGGCGCCCCCTACCGGGTGGAGGCACTCCCCTTCTCTCCGTCGGAGCCGGTGACCGTGCGTCGTGTCGCTGTGCGCTCGGTCCTCGATGACAGCCCTGAGTCCCTGGGACTGCCGGCGGGGACGACCGCCTACCCGGTGCTGTCTCCCCCGGCCAGATGCCTGGCCCAGGGCAGCGGTGCCCTGTACGACACGGCCGAGGCCGGTATCGCCCAGTGGGTCCAGCAGGACCCGGCAGCCGCATGGATCCGCCGGTCCGGAACACACTCGATGATCGTGGTGCCGATGCGGGCGCACGGCACCGTCATCGGCGTGGCGTTCTTCGGCCGTAACCGGCGCCCCGAGCCCTTCGAACCGGAGGACCTGCTGCAGGCCGAGGAACTCACCGCCCAAGCGGCCGTCAGCATCCACGAAGCCGGTCTGCACCCCCGCCCGCGCACCACCACCATGACGCTGCAGAGCAGCCTGCTGCCGCGGACGCTGCCCGTGCAGGCGGCTCTGGAGGTCGCCTCCCGCTATCTGCCCGCCGCGACCCGCGCCGGCGTGGGGGGCGACTGGTTCGATGTGATTCCGCTGTCCGGCGCACGGGTGGCCCTCGCCGTCGGCGACGTCGTCGGCCACGGCATCCGTGCCTCGGCCACCATGGGTCGGCTGCGCACCGCGGTGCGCACCCTGGCCGATGTCGACCTGCCGCCCGACGAGCTGCTCACCCACCTCGACGACCTCGTCCTGCACCTGTCCGCCGAGGAGGGCGACAGGGAAGGCACCCCCGAGACCGCCGGAGGCATCGGCACCACGTGCCTGTACGCGGTCTACGACCCGGTCTCACGCCGCTGCACCCTCGCCCGGGCCGGCCACCCCCCGCCCGCCGTGGTCACCCCCGACGGCACGGTGTACTTCCTCGATGTCCCGGCCGGCCCGCCGCTGGGCCTGGGCGGTCTGCCCTTCGAGACCATGGAGACCGAACTGCCGGAGGGCAGCCTCCTCGCCCTGTTCACCGACGGTCTGCTCCAGCCCCGCGACCATGACATCGACGAAGCCCTGGACAGGATGTTCACTGCCCTGTCCCGCCCCGCCACGCGAGTGGAGACGGTCTGCGACAGGGTCCTCGCGGCGGTGCTGACCGACCGCCTCGATGACGACATCGCCCTGCTCATCGCCCGTACCCGGGCGCTGCACGCCGACCAGGTCGCCGTCTGGGACCTGGCCAGCGACCCCTCGATCGTCGCCCAGGCCAGGCACCATGCCACCGAGCAACTGGCCGCCTGGAGACTGGACGACGCCGCCATGATCGCCGAACTGATCGTCAGTGAACTGGTCACCAACGCCATTCGCTACGGCCGACCGCCCATACAGCTGCGGCTGATTCACGACAACGACATCCTGATCAGCGAGGTTTTCGACGCCAGCAGCACCGCCCCGCACCTGCGGCGCGCCCGGCTGTTCGACGAAGGGGGTCGGGGCCTGCTGTTGGTCGCCCAGCTCGCCCACCGATGGGGTACCCGTCATGACCCCGTCGGCAAGACCATCTGGGCCGAACAGTTCCTCGCGGCCGGCACCTGAGGCTGCCCCGCAGGAGGTCACAGCCCGAGCATCAACGCCAGCCGGATCAGTTCCGCCTGGGTGTGCACGCCGGTCTTGGCGCGGATCCGGCGGAGATAGCCGTCAACGGTGTGCACGGAGATACCGATCCGGCGTGCCGTTCCGGCATAGGTGCATCCCTCTGCCAGGTGCCGCAGGATCTGCCGCTCGCGGGACGACAGGGCGGGACGTGACGACTGGGCTGGACGGGACGACCGGGCGGCGGCGCCAGGCGACTGATGCATGCGGACTCCTTCAGCAGGCGGGGCCCGATGCCCCGCGCTCGCCTTACAAGAGCCGCGACGGCAGCACATGCCAACACCTTTCCGGCACCTCTTTTCCTTGAAATATGCCTATTTTGTTCTACTGTCGCCTATATGGACGACCGCACGATGGTGGCCGCGATCCGGGCCGGGGACCCCCGGGGGCTGGCAGCGGCATACGACGCCTACGCAGGTCAGATCTATGGCTACTGCCGTTCAGTCCTTCACAACAGCGACGCCGCCGCCGATGCCTTGCAGGACACCTTCGTCCTCGCCGGCAAGCGCATCGACCAGCTGCGAGACCCTCAGCGGCTACGCCCATGGCTCTACGCGATCGCCCGCAACGAATGCCGGCACCAGCTGCGCGCCAAGGGCCGCACCACCCCGCTCGAAGAAGCCGACGAGCCGGTCGACGAGGCTGTCGACCTCGGTGCGCGCCTGCGTGCCGAGGAGATCCGGACTCTGGTCTGGGAGGCCTTCGAAGGGCTCAACTCGCGTGATCGCGAGGTGCTGGAACTGTCGGTACGCCAGGATCTGGACGGTGCCGACGTGGCCGCGGCGCTGGGGATACCGCGCAACCATGCGCATGCGCTGCTGTCCCGAGCACGGCAACAGTTCGAGAACGCCGTGACGGCGGTGATCCTGGCCCACCACGGGCGGAGGGACTGCGCCGAGCTGGCCCGGATACTGGACGGCTGGGACGGCACCATGACCGTGCTCATGCGCAAGCGCATCACCCGCCACATCGGGCAGTGCGACATCTGCGACAACCCCGTGCGACGCGATGCCCGCGCCTCGGACGTGACCCACGCAGTTCCCGGTGCCCCGCCTCCCCCCGGTACTCCGCGATCGGGTACGTGAAACCGTCCTCGCTCAGACAACCGGATGAGGGCGACGGGGGCGAAAGGCGCAGGGTCCGCTGTTAGCCTCCTTGCGGGGAAACCGGTTGCTGGACAGGGGCGGGCCATGACGAGGAAGAGCGCCGACAACGGCAGCCGCAGCACGATCCGGGACGTGGCCGCACGCGCCGGGGTCTCTGCGGCGACGGTGTCGCGCGTGCTCGGCGGCGTCTACCCGGTGAGCGCCACCACCCGCACCCGCGTCATGCGAGCGGTCCGCGACCTCGACTACGTCGCCGACGCCCGGGCCAAGGCGGTCGCGGGCGTCGGCACTCCCACCCTCGGGTTCGTCCTCGACGACATCACCGGCCCCTCCTTCGCGCTCATGGCGCACGGCGTGGAACGCGAGGCGACCCGGCTCGGCCATCTCTGCCTGGTGTGCAGCACCGACGGTGACGCCCAGCACGAGCTGGACTTCGTCGAGACGATGCGGGCGCAGCGAGCCGCCGCCGTGATCCTGGTCGGCGGGGGCGCGGACACGCCCGAGTACCGCGCGCGTACCGCCCATGTCGCGGACGCACTCGCCGCCGCCGGGTCACGGCTCGTGCTGTGCGGACGGCCGCCGCTGGACCCCGGCGCGCCGGTCACGGTCATCGAGTACGACAACGAGGGCGGCGCCTACGCCCTGTGCTCGCACGTCCTGACCCAGGGCCACCGACGGATCCTGTTCCTCGGCGGCAAGCCGGACCACACCACCGCGCAGGGCCGCGAGCGGGGCTATCTGGCCGCACATCGGGCGCGGGGCGTCGAGACGGATCCCGCGCTGCGGCTGACCGGCGACTTCACGCGGGACTCCGGGTACCGGCTGATGCGGCAGGCGCTGGACGCCGCGCTGGAGTTCACGGCGGTGATGGCCGCGACCGACATGGTCGCGGCCGGCGCGCTGACCGCGCTGCACGAGGCCGGGTTGACGGTACCGGGGGACGTTTCACTGGTCGGGTACGACGACATTCCGTTCGCCCGGGATCTGCATCCGGCGCTCACCACGGTGCATGTGCCGTACGCGGAGTTGGGGCGGCTTGCGGTGCGGACCGCACTGGGGCGGGAGCGCGGGTCGTCGTCCGACGAGCATCTTTTGCTGGGGACGCATGTGGTGGTGCGGGATTCCGTGGGGGCTGTGAGGTCGTAGGGGCAGGGGGACTTCTGGGGCTTCTGGGGCTTCGCCCCTCAGCCTGTGTGGACCAGTGGTCTCAGGGCCGGGGCTACAAGGCGCGGCGGAAGCGGCGCAGGGCCGCGCGGGGTGTTCCGCCGGAGGTGATGAAGGCGCCGGAGCCCTGGGGCCTGCGGGGTCTTCTGTTGTCCGCGTCCCAGAGGGCCAGTTCGCGGTCGTACGGGCCGTGCACGACCTCGCCGTCGGCCGGGGCGTCGAAGACGCGGACCGGGTGGGTGGCGTCCCACGGGACCCAGCCGGGGTCACCGTGCGTCGCGAAACGCACCCACGCGTCGTGCATGGCGGTGGCGAGGGCGTGGGGGGCGTCCTCGCCGGCGAGCTTCGCGGCGGCGGGGGTGTCGCCGGTGTCGAAGACGAAACCGAGTTCCAGGGCGTGGCAGGAGCCGAGGGCGGGGAGGTTGGAGGGCCAGGCGAACTCGTAGACATAGGAGGGGGCTTGGCCGATGCGGGCGTCGGCGACGCGGTGCAGGGGGACGCGGAGGAGGTGGTCGGTGACGAGTTGGCCGACGAGGTCGGCGGTGCCCTTGCCGGGGTGGAGTTCGCGGTAGCCGCGGGGCACGTCGGGGCCGCAGTGGCAGCGGGCGCGGGCGCCGGCCAGGGCCACCGCGCCGAGGCGGTCGAAACGGTCGAGGAGGCCGCCGGGGACCAGCCAGAGTCGGTGCTCGTCGGTGGTCCAGCCCATGAGGAGGTCGATGTCCCGGGCCATGCCGTGCTCGACCAGGGCCTCCAGGGGGTCGTACGGCAGCAGGTCGCCGTCGACGACGATGCCGAAGGCGGGGCCGCCCAGTACGGGGCTGCTGAGGCGGCCGACCTCGGCCTGGGCCTCGGCCAGCGCGGAACGGTCCACGGCGGCGAAGGCCGCGGCGGTGGCCGGGACCTTCAGGCGGGTGGCCATCCGGCGCACCATGCGGCGCACCTTGTCCCGGTCCAGGGCCTCCGGCGGCCCGCTCTGCAGCACGGCCCGCCGGAACAGCCCGCGTGCGCGCGGGGCGGCCAGCAGGGCGCCGATGCTGATGGCACCCGCCGACTGGCCGGCGACCGTGACCCGGTCCGGGTCACCGCCGAACTCGGCGATCGACTCCCGCACCCACTCCAGCGCGGCCAGCTGGTCCCTCAGTCCGTTGTTGGGCGGCGCGTCCGGGAAGAGGCCGTAACCCTCCACGCCCAGCCGGTAGTTGAGGGAGACGAAGACCACGCCGTCGTGTGCGAAGCGGCTGCCGTCGTACACCGGGACCGCCGACGAGCCGCGGGTGAGCGCGCCGCCGTGGATCCAGACCATGACGGGGAGCCGGCCCCCTCGGCCCGGCTCCGGTGTCCACACGTTGAGGTTGAGGCAGTCGTCACCCGGCACGACGGGGTCCGACAGATAGCGGGCGAACGCCTCCGAGTACGGCGGTTTCGGCGGCGTCGGCCCGAACGCGACGGCGTCCCGCACCCCCGCCCAGGGCTCGGGCGGCTCCGGCGGCCGGAACCGGCGGGAACCGAAGGGCGGCGCCGCGTACGGGATGCCGCGGAACACCGCGATCCGACATGCCTCTCCGTCCTCGTAGCTGCCGCGTACGTCCCCGTACGGCGTCCTGACCACGGGGCCCTGCCGGTCTGCCGTCATATGCGCAGCTCCTCACACCACGCGAGAACCGTCGTTCACACCACAGCACCACATCCCTTCCCGGTATTCCGGTTCTGCGGCTATTTGGCGTACAGCAGGGTGCCGAAGCCCGTCTGGTCGAAGCCGCCGCTGGTGGAGCCGTAGTCCCCGCCGCCGCCCTCGGGGCGGACTCGCTCGGCCATGCGGGTGATGTACGGGACGGACAGACCCCGTCGCCGTGCGTAGTGGTAGTGGAGGATGTCCCACACCGGGCGGAGCTGTCCCCGGCTCGCGGAGGAGATCACCGTGTGGGTCTGCTGGGCGCAGTTCTGGCCGCTGCCCCAGGTGTACGTCGTGAAGGGCACGTTCTCGCCGAGGTTGTACTTCGCGACGTACTGGGCGGCCTTCATGAACCTGTTGTTGTCGTAGCCGTACAGGTCATCGCCCTGGTTCCAGGCCATCTCGCAGAAGGCACCCATCTGGCCCATGCCCATCATGACGTGCCCCTGGTCGCGGCCGGACTCCTGCCACTGGGCGAGGCCCTCGCTGTCGTACACGAAGGGGACCGCCTTGCGGATGGCGCCGTTGCCGGCGCCGTTCTTGAAGTAGTTCACGGCCCGGTCGTACTTGGCGCCGTCGTCGCACAGGATCCCGATCGCGAGGATCGAGTTCATGTTGCACAGGTCCCAGTTGGCCCAGTAGTTGGTGATGCAGGCGTCGTTGTGGTTGCTCAGGAACTGGTTGTTGAGCGGGTAGAAGACGTTGAGCATCATCCTCTTGAACCGCTCCAGGTCGAACCCCCTGTAGCCGCGCACGAGTTCGGCGACGTTGGCGAACTGGTAGCCGTAGATCCCGGCGGCCAGGAAGCGGTCCGCGTTGCCCGTGACGCTGGTGAGGGTGGACGACCAGGCGTTGAGGATCCTGACGGCCGCGTCACCGTTCGCCCTGGTCCCGGCGATCTGCCAGCGCAGGGCGTTCTGGTAGGCGGCGTGGATGTCGTTGTACAGGATGGTGTAGTTCTCGCCCGTGCCACCGCGGATGATCGTGGCCTGTGGCCTCGGTGTCCAGGTGCTCGCGGAGTGGGAGTTGGCGGTCAGGCGGTTCCAGCCGGACAGCCACGGGTTGTTACCGGCGGCGACGTGGAACTTGGCGCGGTTGAGTTCGCCGTAGGCGTGCAGCATGCCCGGGTGGGTGAAGGTGGCGGGGGCGGCGTCCGCCGTGGAGGCGGCGAAGGCACTGCCGAGGGCGAGAGCGGCGGTGAGGCCGCCGGCGGTCCGGAGCAGACCGCGGCGTCTCAGCTCGCCGTCGTCGCCGTGCGTGGTGTGGGGGGACGTGCGGCTCATGGCGCGTCTCCAATCCTGGAGGATCTACATGGGGATGACGCTCACCTCGCTGAATCGCGTGGTGCTGTGGACCAGCGGGCTGCGGGAGCAGACCACGAGGCCCACGTGGTAGGGGGCGTCACCGAAGCCGGGGAGATGTCCCTCGGCGAGGGGGGTGAAGGTGACGCCACCATCGGTGGACACCGCTGCGGCGAAGGCGGTCCCGGTGCGCTTCAGCCGCAGCAGGCAGGGGGTGGTGACCGTGGCGTTGCCCGTGAAGGCCGACCGTCCCGCCACGGTCGTACGGAGCATGAGCTGGGCGGCGGTCCCGCCGGTGACGATCGCCCCGGCCGCCTGGTCGAACGGCGACAGGGACTTGGCCATCAGCAGCCCGACCCGGTCGCCGCTCGCGCCCTCGCGGGAGTCGAGCCGGGCGGTGATCTCGCAGTCACCGGTGACGAGCCGGCGTACGAACTGCCCTGTCATTCCCTGGTTGTTGACGGTCAGATCGGTCCCGGCACCGCGGACGACGAAGGTCCCGTCCTCGTAGGCCGTGCTGCCGGGGGTACGGACGGTCACCACACCGAAGGTGCCGAACTCCCGCTCGTCGAGGACCACGTCGCCGAGGTCGCCGTACGTCCAGGGGTCGGGCGGCGGGGCGCCGACCGTGAGCTTCACAGTGCCCGTCGTTTCCCCGGCGGCGTTGCCCGCGGTGGTGGTGACGGTGAACTCGCCGCTCCGGGTGGGGGTTCCGGAGACGACGCCGGTGCGTCTGTCGAGGCTGAGGCCGTCGGGCAGTCCGTCGGCGGTGAACCGTACGGGCTCGTGTGTGGCCCGCAGCAGGTGCCGCAGGGCGACGCCCATGTTGGCGAACACAGCGGTGGTGGAGGTGAGTTCGGGTACGGAGGGGGTCGGCATGGTCGCGGTGGCGGGCTGTGACAGCGGGCCCCGGCCGCCGCTGTCGGTCTTGGCGACGGCGTAGTGGTATGTCGTGCCGGGCTCGCCCGTGGCGTCCGTGTACCGGATGCGGGTGCCGAACCCGACCGGGCCGACGCCGGTCGCGAGGGTCACGTACGGGCCGTCCGCGTCGGTGGCCCGCAGCACCTTGTAGCGGCCCGAGAGGTCCGGATCTGTCCAGGCCAGCCGCACCGCGTCGGGCCCGGCGGAGGCCTGCAGGTCGGTCGCGGTGTACCGGGGGCGCGGGGTGCTCCACACGTCGCCATGGGCCGACGAGGTGACGGTGACGTTGTCGAAGGCGCCGGTGCCGGTCTCGGCGTACTCCTCGTCGACGCCGAGGCAGGAGGTCAGGGCGAGTCCCGCGTACGCGGTGCGCCCCAGGTCGACCTCGGTGGTGCCGACCTCGGTCCAGCGGACGCCGTCCGGGGAGATCGCGCCGGTGCAGCGGCGGCCCCTGCGGGTCACGCGCACCCAGTACGGCATGCGCAGCCGGTAGCCGTCGCCCGCGCCCTCGACATACGGGGCTTGAAGCGGCGTCGCCGACTCGGGCAGGGCGCCGAGGTCGGAGATCGGGAAGGACGCGGCGGTCGTGATCGCCTGCTGCTGGGTGGGCGGCACGGGGGTGCTGCCGGTGGCGGAGATCGCCGCTCCGGCCGACGGACGTACCGTCCACACCCCGCTCCAGGTGTGCAGCGGCAGGCCCTGGATCAGCATCGACGCGTGCGGGGCGGCCGCGTGGAGGGAGTCGCGGAGGGTGACACCGATCTTGGAGTACTGGGAGCTGAGCGGGAACACGATCCGCGCGGTGACGGTGCCGTCGCCGTGCAGCGGCAGGTGGGCCATCCGGTAGGTGTCCGCCGTACCGCTCGCTTCCAGCACGAACCGCCGGCCGTCGAAGACGGCGGACCCGGCCCGCTTCACGTCCCCGATGTCCTGGGTCGACCAGGGTTCGGGAAGGCCGGCGGTGGCCGACGCCCACCCCGAACTCCCGCTCTCACCCTGGGAGTTGGCGGCGGTGACCTGGTAGTAATAGGTACGCCCCGGGCGGACACCGTCGTCGGTGTACGTCGGCCGGTCGACGCCGGAGGCGATCTCGTCGTACGGGCCCTCGGGGCGGTCGGCCCGCCGGACGGTGTACTCGCCCGCCCAGGCGGACGGCAGCCAGGCGATGGTGACGGCCTTGTCCTCCCCCACCGCGGTGACGCCCGCCGGTGCCGTGGGCGCGGTCGGCGCGGGGGCCTTGGCCCCGGCGTAGGCGAAGGTGCCGAAGCTGGGCAGGTCGTCGTTGCTGCCCTCGACGACCCGGGCGCCGCCGGTGCCACGGAAGACGGCGGCCTTGGTGTACGGGGTGTCCAGGCCGCGTACGCCGGCGTAGTGGGCGTAGTACATCTCGTAGATCGGCGGCAGGTTGCCGCGGACCTTCGCGGAGACGGTGGTCTTGATGTACTTGCCGGTGCGGTCCAGGTCGGGGGTGAAGGGGACGTCGCCGCCGAGGTTGTAGCGGGCGGCGTACTCGGCGTTCGCGAGGATGCGGTTGCCGTCGTAGCCCCACAGGTCGACACCCTGGTTCCAGGCGACCTGCGCGGCGTCGCCCATCAGCCCGACGGCGAGTTGCTCGTGGCCCTGGTCGCGGCCGGACTCCTGGCCCTGGCCGCCGGCGGTGACGATACGGCCCCGGACGCTGCCGTTGCCCGCGCCGGCCGCGGTGAACCGCAGGGCGTCCTCGAAGAGGGTGGGCTCCTCGCAGAACACTCCGATGGCCAGGATCGTCTGAATGGCGGTCAGGTCCCAGTTGCCGTTGGCGTACAGCATGTAACCGGAGACCGCCGGATACCAGACGTCCAGGAAGGACCGCTCGCAGCGTGTGATGTCGTGGGCCGTCCAGCCGTCGTAGCCGGTGTGGCGGAGCAGTTCGGCCGCGTTGACGAACTTGAACGCCTGGAGTCCGGCGCCGAGCGGGCCGTCGGCGCCGGTGATCGCGGTGAGCGACCTCGCCCAGACGTTGAGGATGTCGCGGGCCTTGTCGGCGTGGGCGCGGTCGCCGGTGACGCACCACATGAGGGCGTTCTGGTAGGCGGCGGCCGAGTCGGCGACGGCCTGGTTCTGGAAGTTGGTGGGGCCCCGTCCCCACGAGGTGATCTGGCCGGTGTTCTGGATCGTGTACGTCGACTTCGACCGGGCGTGGGCGGAGAACGCCAGGTAGCCGTCGTGGACCGGGGACTCCTTGGCGGCGACCGCGGCCTTCATCCGGTCCAGGTCGTCCCTTGAGTGCAGGAGGCCGGGGTGTCTGAAGGTGAAGGCCGCTTCGGTGGCGGTCCGGGCCCAGGCGGCCGTGGCGGAGGCGGACAGCAGTCCGGCCCCGGCCACGGCCGTGAGTCCCGTCGCGCCGAGGAACGACCGTCGGCTGAGAGGAAGCACGGGTGTCTCCTGGTCTTACGGGTGCTGCACGGTGAGCGTGAGGGACTTGGTCGCCGTGCCCACGGTGTTCGTGGCGGAGACGGTGACGGTGTAGGTGCCGGGGACCTTCGGGGCGCCGGAGATCAGGCCCGTCTTCTTGTCGACGTCGAGGCCGTCCGGCAGCCCTTCGGCGTCGAACGACGTGAGCAGCGCGGTAGCGGTGACGATCAGCACCACGGCACCGCTCACGGCACCGCCCGCGGCGAGGGCCAGGAATCGGCGGCTCGGGGGAGAACCGGCAGGGCTGTGCATTGGACGCCTCACCTTCAGCGCAACAACCGGTTTCTATCGGGGGAACGAGGCAGAGCTTGTTCCTGTCCGGAAACCACGTCAAGAGTCTCGGCCAATTTTCGAAAACTCCGCGCACCATCCGAGGCGTGGGGCGATTTGCTCTGGGGGAACCGGCTTCTCAAGGACGGAGTAACCGATTACGGGACACGGCGCACCCCACCCCCAGCCTTGAAAGCGCCATACAGGGCGAGTCAAGCCGCACATGCCGTCCGATCACGACGATTGACCCACCCGGGCCCTCGACTTACGGTAGAAGACGTTTTCTGAAACTGTTCCCGAGCCGCCTGCTCCCACACCCCCCGCGGCCCTGACCCATCGCACCCATCGCACCCATCGCACCCATCGCACCCATCGCACCCAGGAGAGTCATGCCCAGCGCCCAGTCGCCGCGAGCCGTGTTCGCCATGGATCCGGTGCACCTCCCCCTGCTGTTCCCGCCGTCGCTCATGGCGCGGCTGCGGCAGGTCGCCGAGATCGATCCCGAGCTCGTCGTACGGGACTTCGCCGATCCCGCCGTCGCGTCGGCGTTGGCCGGGGCCGAGGTGCTGATAACCGGCTGGGGCTGCCCGCACCTCGACGCGGACGTCCTGGCGGCGGCGCCCCGGCTGACCACCGTGCTGCACGCCGCGGGCTCGGTCCGCGCGCTGGTCGGCGAGGCGCTGTGGAAGGGCGGGATCTCCGTCTCCAGCGCGGTGGCCGGCAACGCGCTGCCGGTCGCCGAGTACACGCTCGCGATGATCCTGCTGGCAGGCAAGGAGACGTTCGACCACCGCGAGCGCTTCCGGCAGACGCACGCCTACCCCTCCCCCGCCAAGACCGCGGCCATCGGCAACGTCGGCCGCCGGGTGGGCGTCATCGGGGCCTCGCGTGTCGGCCGCCGGCTCCTGGAACTGCTCCGCCCGTTCGACTTCGCCGTCTCGCTCTACGACCCGTACGTCGACCCCGCGGGTGCCGCCGCGCTCGGTGCCCAACCGATGGCCCTGGACGACCTGTTGCGGACCAGCGACATCGTCAGCCTGCACGCCCCCGACATCCCGGAGACGTACCGCATGCTCGACCGCGGCAGACTCGCCCTGATCAGGGACGGCGGCGTCCTCATCAACACCTCCCGAGGCGCGCTGGTCGATCCGGAGGCGCTCACCGACGAGCTGCTCTCCGGCCGGCTGAACGCGATCCTGGACGTCACCGAACCCGAGCCGCTGCCCGCCGGATCCCCGCTCTACCACCTCCCCAACGTCTTCCTCACCCCGCACATCGCGGGCTCACTCGGCAACGAGCTGGAGCGTCTCGGCCGTACCGTCGTCGAAGAACTCGAACGCCTCGCCGCGGGCCTGCCACCGGCCCACCAGGTACGGCACACGGACCTGGCGAGGGTCGCCTGAACCGCACCCCCGGCACTCGACCCGGGGACCGTCCCGGGCGCCGGGCACACCGCTGGGCCCTCGGCCATGGCGGCAACGGCCGCCACCTCCCTGCCGCCGTTGCCGTCGCTCGCCGCGGTGCCGGGGGGCGTGGACACGCCGCTGACGTGGGTGGTAGGGGCGATACCCCTGGCCGCGGAGGTGACGGTGGGCTGCTCCGCGGCGGCCGGGCTGCCGTGGAGCCGGGCGCCCCCTGGTCCGGCCGACGCACCACCGCCGCGACCCTCCCGTCGTCCGCCCGGCGCACCACCGCCGTGAGCTTCCTCGCCGCCGCCCCCGCCTTCCGGAAACCCTCCGGGAAACAATGGGATACGGTTCCCCCACCCATGGGACGGGCCTGCTACAGCGCCCGGCACCGGGCCCGAGCTTCGTCCCCTGCCCGGTGGGGAACCTTGATGCCGAAGGAGCCGCACGGTGAGTCAACGCAAGGCGTCGGGTGACTCCGGCCGGGCCACCATCCGGGATGTGGCGCAACGGGCCGGTGTCTCGGTCGCCAGCGTCTCCCGCGTCCTGTCCGGCAACTACCCGGTCTCCGACGAGCTGCGCCGCCGGGTGATGAAGGTGGTCCGGGACCTGGACTACGTCACCAACGCCCACGCCCGCTCCCTGGCCGGCGGCGGCACCCCGACGGTGGCCATCCTCATCAACAACATCACCGGCGCGGCCTTCACCCATGTCGCCAAGGGCGTCGAGAGCGCGGCCTCGCTGCGCGGCTGGCTCACCCTGGTCGGCACCACCGGGGACGATCCGGAGCGGGAGCTCGCGCTGGTGAACCTGATGCGCCAGCAGGGCGTGGCCGCGGTGATCCTGCTCGGCGGCGCGTACGACTACGACGAGTACCAGCTGCGGATGGCCCGTTTCGCCCGCTCCCTGGACGCCGCCGACTCCCACCTCGTTCTGGTGGGCCGGCCCCCGCTGGAGGGCGAGGTCCCGGCGACCACGGTCGACTACGACAACGAGGGCGGCGCCTACGCCATGGCGAGCCATCTGCTGTCAGCCGGCCACCGCCGCGTCCTCGTCCTGCCGGGGCACGCCGAACTCACCACCGCCCAGGGCCGGTTGAAGGGTGCCCAGCGAGCCTTCGAGGCGTACGGCGTGCCGCTCGATCCCGGAATGGTGCGGCACGGCCCGTACGACTACGAGCACGGGTACGACGCCGTCGAGGAGAGCCTGCGGCAGGGGGCGGCGTTCACGGCGGTCCTCGCGGGGACGGACGTGGTCGCCGCCGGTGCCGCTCAGGCGCTGCGCGCGGCGGGCCTGCGCGTCCCCGAGGACGTCTCCGTCGTCGGCTACGACGACATTCCTCTCGCCTCCCAGCTCACGCCGCAGCTCACCACCGTCCACGTCCCCTACGAGGAGATGGGCCGCGCCGCCCTGCGCGCCGTCGCCGACCGCCGGGAGAGCGGCCGCCGCCGGGTCGGGGACGCCGACCATCTGGTCCTCGGCACGCACGTGGTCGTACGCCAGTCCGTGCGCCCACCGAGCCAATAGGCCGAACCCTATTCGAAGTGATCACGCCACACCCGAACCGTATATGGTGAGCGCATGAGTACGGTCAACGGGATCGTGGACGACATCGACAGGGCGTTGCTCGCGGAGCTTCAGCGGGACGCCACTCAGGCCTACGCGGTGCTGGGCAGGGCGGTCGGACTGTCGGCCGGCGCGGCACATGACCGCGTACGCAAGCTCCGTGAGCGCGGTGTCATCCGGCACACGACCGTCGATGTCGACCCGGCCGCTCTCGGGCGGGGTGTCCTCGCGTTCGTCATGGTCGAGTCGTCGGCCTGGCTGGGGGACGCCAGTGAGTCCTTCGCCGCCGTCCCCGAGATTCAGGAGGCCCATGTCATCGCGGGCACCGCCTCGGTCCTGGTGAAGGTGCGCACGGCCACCACGGAGCAGTTGCAGGACGTCCTGCGGCGGCTCTACGCGATCGACGGCGTGAGCGGGACCCGTGCGACGGTGGTACTGGAGACGTTCTTCGAAAGGCCGGTCAGCACATCGTGAACTTCAGGTCGATCTATCAGCACGGCTTCGCGCGAGTCGCCGCGTGCACGGGCCACGCGGCGATCGCCGACCCGCCCGCCAACGCGGAGGCGGTCCTACGTCAGGGGCGGCAGTGCGCGCAGGACGGGGTCGCCGTCGCCGTCTTCCCCGAGATGTGCCTGTCCGGCTACTCGATCGAGGACCTGCTCCTCCAGGACACGCTGCTCGACGAGGTCGAGGAGGCGCTCCAGGCCGTCGTCGCCGGCTCGGCGGAGCTGCTGACGGTCCTCGTCGTCGGCGCGCCGCTGCGCCACCGCAACCGTGTCTACAACTGCGCGGTGGTCGTGCACCGGGGGCGGATCCTCGGCATCGCGCCCAAGTCCTACGTGCCGAACTACCGCGAGTTCTACGAGCGCCGCCAGATCGCCTCGGGCGACGACGAACGCGGCGGGACGATCCGGATAGGCGGCGCGACCGTACCGTTCGGCACGAACCTGCTCTTCGCCGCCGAGGACGTACCCGGGCTCGTCCTGCACGCGGAGATCTGCGAGGACATGTGGGTGCCGGTGCCGCCGAGCACCGAGGCGGCGCTCGCCGGGGCGACCGTCCTGGTCAACCTCTCGGGCAGCCCGATCACGGTCGGCCGGGCCGAGGACCGGCGGCTGCTGTGCCGATCGGCGTCCGCGCGCTGTCTCGCCGCGTACGTCTACGCGGCGGCCGGACTGGGCGAGTCGAGCACCGACCTGTCCTGGGACGGCCAGACCATGATCTACGAGGACGGTGTCCTCCTGGCCGAGACCGACCGCTTCCCGCAGGGCGACCAGTACGCGGTGGCCGACATCGACCTCGACCTGCTGCGCCAGGCCCGCGCCCGCATGGGCACGTTCGACGACAACCGCCGTACCCACGCCGCGCGCACCAACGACTTCCGCCAGGTGTCGTTCCGGCTCGACCCGCCCAGGACCGACCTCGGCCTGCGCCGCCGGGTGGAACGTTTCCCCTTCGTACCCGCCGACCCCTCACGCCTCGCCCAGGACTGCTACGAGGCCTACAACATCCAGGTCGCGGCCCTCCAGCAGCGACTGGCGGCGATCGGCAACCCGAAGATCGTCATCGGCGTCTCGGGCGGCCTGGACTCCACCCACGCCCTGATCGTCGCGGCCCGGGCCATGGACCGCGCGGGCCGCCCCCGCAGCGACATCCTGGCCTTCACCCTGCCCGGCTTCGCGACCGGCGAACACACCAAGGGCAACGCCCACAAACTGATGCGTTCGCTCGGTGTGACGGCGGCCGAGCTGGACATCACGCCGACGGCCCGGCTCATGCTCCAGGAGATGGGCCACCCCTTCTCGTCCGGTGAGCCGGTGTACGACGTCACCTTCGAGAACGTCCAGGCCGGCCTGCGCACGGACTACCTCTTCCGCCTGGCCAACCAGCGCGGCGGCATCGTCCTCGGCACCGGCGACCTCTCCGAGCTGGCGCTCGGCTGGTGCACGTACGGCGTCGGCGACCAGATGAGCCACTACAACGTCAACTCCGGCGTCCCGAAGACCCTCATCCAGCACCTCATCCGCTGGGTCATCAGCAGCGGTCAGTTCGGGGACGAGACCAACAAGACGCTGGCCGCGATCCTCGACACGGAGATCAGCCCGGAACTCGTACCGGGCGAGGAGTTGCAGTCCACCGAGTCCAAGATCGGCCCGTACGCGCTGCACGACTTCACCCTCTACCACGTACTCCGCCACGGCCTCCGCCCGTCGAAGATCGGTTTCCTGGCCTGGCACGCCTGGCGGGACAAGGAGGCCGGCGCGTGGCCTCCGGGGTTCCCGGAGGCCGAGCGGACGGCGTACGACCTGCCGGAGATCTGGCACTGGCTGGACGCCTTCTGCCGCCGCTTCTTCGGCTTCGCCCAGTTCAAGCGCTCGGCCATGCCGAACGGCCCGAAGGTCCTGGCCGGCGGCGCCCTGTCACCGCGAGGCGACTGGCGCGCCCCGTCGGACAGCTCGGCGGACGCTTGGCTGAGGGACATGGCGCGGTGGGACGTGAGGGCCGGCGCTGGGGACTAGCCGACACTCGGCGGGCGGCAATCGGCAGGCGGTAATTGGCAGTTTCGTCTCGATGAAATGTCCGCCTTGCGGCGTATGGGCGAGGTGAAGGCGAGACGAATCTGCCAATCCCCCCACAACCCGGCCCGGGCCGGGCTAGCCCGGCCCGGCTCCGGCGACTGTGGGGTCCGGGTCGCCTTGTCGGCTGAGGCAGTGGGTCATCTCCCATGAGTAGAGTTACGTAAGCGTTTTCAGGCTTCAAGGCCGCCGCGAACCCCGCTCCCGCGGCGGCCTTCGCGCTGCCCATCCCCACCCTGACCTGCACGTCCTCCAGCCTCGCCGGACGCAGCGACCCGCATCTTCCCGCAACCCCAGGGACAAGCCCGCGTAACAATTTCTCTTCGCACCCTTGCGTGAGCCGATCAGGCCACCCTACGTTTCACAGCAACCGTTTACTACGCCTTCCGCAGGGGTCCGAGACGCGAGCTGACGGTCCGCCTCGCTCGCCGTCGCCCCACCGAGCCGCCCCTCGCTCTTTCCAGCCTCCGCGCTCGTCTACGTCTCGAAGGATGACCGTACGATGAACTCCACCAGCCCCCGGAGAAGGTTCGCCCGCATCGCTGTCGCGGGTCTGGCGCTCACAGGTCTGCTCTCCGCGTGTGGCGGATCCGACTCCGCTGACGACTCCCCTGCCGATTCCTCGGGTCCGGTCACCCTCGACTTCTGGGGCTGGGCCAACGGCCAGGAAGCCGTCGTCAAGGCGTTCAACGCCGGCCACAAGGACGTCCAGCTCAAGTACACGAAGGTCACCGACCAGCTGACCATGCAGAAGCAGCTGACCAACGCCGTCAAGGCCGGCAACGCTCCCTGCCTGCTGCAGAACACCGGCGAGTACGTCACGAGCTGGGTCTCGCAGGGCGCCCTGGCCGACATCACGGAGTACGTCGAGTCCAGCAAGGACAAGTTCAACCCCGGCTCGTGGGCCGTCGGCCAGGTTCAGGGCAAGGCCTACGGCGTGCCCACCGCCTCGGCGCCCGCCTTCACCATCTACCGCACCGACATCTTCGAGAAGTACGGCCTGAAGGCGCCGGAGACATGGGACGACTTCATCGCCGCGGGCAAGGTGCTGAAGAAGCACGACATCAAGATCACCAACTACGCCGGTGAGGACCCGAGCACCCTGGAGGTGCTCGCCATGCAGGCCGGAGCCCACTGGTACTCCGTCGAGGGCGACTCCTGGGTGGTGAACTTCCAGGACGAGGGCAGCCTCAAGGCCGCGGAGGTGATCCAGGAGATCATCGACAACGACCTGAACGCCAAGTTGTCCTTCGCCGACTACGCGGCCGTGCAGCGCAGCTTCGACACCGGCGCCACCGCGACCCGGCAGATCTCCACCTGGCAGATGTCCGGCATGGTGCAGAACTTCACCAAGTCCTTCGGCGACTGGGCGCTCGCCCCCTGGCCGACGTACAAGGGCGAGGCCCCCAAGACGCCGGCCGGCACCAACCAGAGCGGCAACCTGACGCTGGTGAGCGAGCAGTGCAAGCACAAGGAGCAGGCCGCCGAGGCGGCGCTGTGGATGTCGACCGACACCGGTGCGGTCAAGACCATGGCGAGCCCGGAGACCGGCAGCGGTGTGATGCCGGCGCTGGCCGACAGCGAGTCGTACGTCTCCGAGGCGATCTCGGAGAAGCTGCTCGGCGAGAACTACGAGCCGGCCAAGAAGGTCGTGACGGACAGCCTGTCCACCGTCACCAGCGACTGGGCCTTCGGCCCGAACTGGACCGCGATGTTCACGCAGATGCAGGACGAGTGGGCCAAGGTCGTCAGCAAGGAGCAGAAGGTCACCGACCTCCTCGCGCACATGCAGGAGTGGACGGTCAACGACCTGAAGCAGCGCGGCATCAACGTCAAGGGCTGAGGCAGACCCGATGATTCGCTCACTGCGCTGGAAGGGTGCCGCGTTCACGGTGCCCTTCCAGCTCGGCTTCGTCTTTCTCTACCTGCTTCCGATCGGCTACGCGATCCACCAGTCGCTGTTTCTGCAGAAGCAGTCCGGGCTGGGGCTCGGCGGCGCGACCACGGAGTTCGTCGGGCTGGAGAACTACCAGCAGGGCCTGACCGACTCGGCGTTCATGACCTCCATCCTCAGGGTGGTGCTGTTCGCCTGCGTCCAGATCCCGTTCATGCTGCTCGTCAGCCTGGTGCTGGCCCTCTTCCTGGACGCGGTCACCTCGAAGGTGGCCGGCCGGTTCCGGATCATGCTGTTGGTCCCGTACATGATCCCCGGCGTGGTCGCGGCCATCGTGTGGATCAACCTGTACAGCCCCGAGGTTGGCCCCCTGACACCGCTCGGCGAGCTGTTCGGGTTCGACTGGAACTTCTTCGACCCCTCGATGGTGTGGCCGGCCATCGGCAACCTGCTGACCTGGCACGGCATCGGCTACAACATGGTGATCATCTACTCGGCGCTCCAGGGCGTGCCCCGCGAGCTGTTCGAGGCCGCGCGCCTTGACGGTGCCTCGGAGCTGCGGATCGCGCTGAGCATCAAGGTCCCGTTCGTGCGCGGCGCGCTCGTCCTGACCGCTCTGCTGTCGATCATCCAGATGCTGCAGATCTTCAACGAGCCCGCGCTGTTCCGCAACGTGACCCCTGAGACGATCAGCGACAGCTTCACCCCGATCATGATCATCTACAACCAGGCGTTCAACGCCGCCAACTACCACTACGCCGCGGCTCTGTCTGTGCTGCTCGCCCTGATGCTCGGTGTCGCGTCCTTCCTCTTCTACCGGCTGACCTCGAGGGAGGCGGACTGATGGCGCTGACAGAAAACCGCAAGGAGAACGGCGAGAAGAACGGCAAGAAGAACGGCGCGGAAACCGCTGCCGGGCCATCCCGCGGGGGCGCCGTCCGCTGGCGTACCCGCCCGGACCCCGCTGCCCGTTCACGGGGCGGGCAGCGGTTCCTCCTCCTCGGTCTGGTCCTGGCCGGCGCCTACAGCCTGTTCCCGGTGTACTGGCTGATCATCGCCGCGACCAAGGACCGGGTCGGCCTGTACCAGAGCAACGGCCTGTGGTTCTCCGACTTCCACCTGTGGGAGAACCTGCAGCAGGTGTTCACGTACGAGGACGGCATCTTCCTGCGCTGGACCGCCAACTCGTTCCTGTACGCCGGTGTCGGCTCCCTCGGCGGCACGCTCATCGCCCTCGCGACCGGCTACGGCCTGGCCCGCTTCGATTTCCCCGGCCGGGGTGTGGTCTTCGCGGCCGTGGTGGGTTCCTTCCTGATCCCGATCGCCCTGCTCACACTGCCGCTGTATCTGATGTTCTCGAAGATCGGCCTGGTCGACACCCCCTGGGCCATGCTGATCCCCTGCTTGATCAACCCGTTCAGCGTGTATCTGGCCAAGGTCTACACCGAGGCCACTATTCCGTTCGAACTCCTTGAGGCGGCCCGCATCGACGGCGCCGGTGAGCTGCGGATCTTCTTCAGCATCGTGCTGCGGATGATGACCACGGGCGGCGCGACGGTGTTCCTGCTCGCCTTCGTCAACACCTGGAACGCGTTCTTCCTCCCCCTGACCGTGCTGCGCGGCCAGGAGAACTGGACCCTCAACCTGGGCCTGTACAACTGGACCGGCAAGCGGTCGGAGTCCGGCATCGACCTGACCAGCCTCGTCCTGACCGGCGCGCTGCTGTCCATCATCCCGATGGCCATCATGATGGTCGCGATGCGCCGCTACTGGCGGACGGGCGTCACGATGGGGGCACTCAAGTGACCGCCGCTCCGGCAGCCCTGCGAGTGACCGCCCTGGGGATCCCTCAAGTGACCGACGTCTGGGAGCGTTGACGTGACCCTGGCGCGCAACCCCGTCATCCGCGGCTTCGCCCCGGACCCCTCGCTGATCCGCGTCGACGACTGGTACTACGTCGCCACCAGCTCGTTCGAGTGGTTCCCGACGATCCCGCTGCACCGCTCCAGGGACCTGGCGACCTGGGAATACGCCGGCCATGTACGCGGCGCTGTCCCGGGCGGCTCCCTGGCGGGCGTCCCCGACTCGGCGGGCATCTGGGCGCCGTCGCTGAGCTGGGACGGCGAGCGTTTCTGGGTCGTCTACACGATCGTGCGATCGGTCGGCACGCGGTACTTCGACCTGGACACGTACGTCAGTACGGCCTCGGCGGTGGACGCGGAGTGGACCGCGCCGAGGCGGGTCGCGAGCCACGGCTTCGACCCCGCCCTCTTCCACCACGAGGGCCGGCTGTGGCTGCTCAACATGCAGAGCGACCACCGCCCGGGCGGCAAGCGGTTCGACGGGATCGTCCTGACGGAGCTGGACCGTGCCACGCTGCGCCCGCTGGGCAGGACCCATCTGCTGCTCCAGCACGGCAAGTTGGTCGAGGGCCCGAAGCTGCTGGTCCGCGACGGCTGGTTCTACCTGGTGCTCGCCGAGGGCGGCACCGGTTTCGAGCACGGGGTGCGCGTGGCGCGCAGCCGCGCCCTGACCGGCCCGTACGAACTGGACGATCTGCCTCTGCTGACGACCCGGGACGATCCGAAGGTGCCGCTCCAGAAGGCCGGCCACGCCGAGTTGGTCGAGACCCCGGACGGCGAGTGGTTCCTCAGCCATCTCACCGCCCGGCCGCTGCACACCGAGCAGGGCATGCGATGTCCGCTCGGCCGGGAGACCGCCGTCCAGGCCGTGGCCTGGGACGACGACGGCTGGCCCCGGCTGCGGCAGGGGGGTTGGCATCCGGCGGTCGAGGTGGAGGTGCCGACGGTCACGGGCGCGGCGCCCGCAGTTACGCCGTCCGATGGCGACGGCTGCCTGGCCTGGCCGTGGAGCAGTCTGCGGGCCGAGGCGGACGCGTCCTGGGCCGACACCGGCGCCCGGCCCGGCTGGATCCGGTTGCGTGGGCGGCAGGGTCCCGAGTCGCTGTGGGACCAGAGCCTGTTGGCCCAGCGGCTCACCGAGCACCGGGCGGAGGTGGAGGTGACGGTCGAGGCGAACCCCCGGTCCTTCACCGAGGCCGCCGGTCTGCTGCTCTGGTACAACACCACCTCGTACCTCACCCTCGACCTGACCTGGGCCGAGCCGGAGGGCGAACCCCAGCGGGGCCAGCAGTGGCGGGGCGGCGGCCGTACTGTGCTCAGCCTGGTCGAGAGCGACGAGGAGGGCGCCCGGCAGGTGGCCGTCGTCGAGGTCGAGCCAGGGCGACCGATCACTCTGGGAGCGACCGTCGACGGCGCCGAGGCCCGCTTCTGGTACCTCCGCGACGGCCGGCGTACCCATGTCGGACCGGTCCTGGACTTCAGCCGCCTCTCTGACGACTACGGCTCCAAGCTGCGCTTCACGGGCGCGTTCGCGGGCATCCACGCCCAGGATCTCGTCAACGCGGCGTTCACCGCGGACTTCAGCGGCTTTCGGGCGACATTCGGCCCGGCCGAGGTGTGAGGACGAGAAGGGCGATTCTTGTTCGAGGTTTCGAAAGTTTTGACCTGGACGGTCCTTTGAATCACCGCTTCTTCCCGCCGTCTTGAGTTGGCCTTAACGTAGGAAGCGCTTGCTATTCGAAAATTTCACCGGCCCTCGGGACGGGGCCTGAGAGGTGGAGTCGCGATGGTGCGTGGCGGAAGCGCGACGGCCGGGCCGACGCTGGCGGTGGTGGCGCGCGCGGCCGGGGTGTCCGTGCCGACGGCCTCGAAGGTGGTCAACGGCCGCGAGGACGTGGCCCCGGAGACCAGGCGCCGGGTCACCGAGGCCTTGGACCGGCTCGGCTATGTCCGCAGGCCCAGGTTCGAGGCGTCGAAGCCGTCGCGCATGGTCGACCTGGTGGTCCACTCGCTGGAGAGTTCCTGGTCGGGCGCGGTGCTGCACGGTGTCGAGCAGGCGGCACACGACGCCGGGCTCGAGTTGGTGGTCTCGGCCGGGCTGACCCGGACCCGCGGCGGCCGCCCCGAGCGCGGCTGGTTCGACAAACTGACGGCCCGGGGCTCGGCGGGGGTGCTGTTCAACCTGGCCGAACTGTCTCCCGCCCAGTACTCCTGGCTCGCCCAGCACCGCATCCCGTTCGTGCTGATCGACCCCGTACTCGAACCGCCGCCGGGCGTGGTCTCGGTGGGCGCGGCCAACTGGCAGGGCGGGATGACCGCCACCGAGCATCTGCTGGCCCTGGGGCACGAGCGGGTCGCCGTGATCGCCGGGTCCCGGCGCAAGTTGTGCAGCAGCGCCCGCGTCGCCGGCTACCGCTCGGCGCTCACGGCCGCGGGGATCCCGTACCGGCCGGAGTACGTCCGCTACGGCAACTTCGTCGAGACCACCGCCCACCTCCGTATGCACCAGCTGCTCGACCTGCCCGAGCCACCGACCGCCGTGTTCGTCTGCTCGGACAGGATGGCGCTCGGTGTGTACGAGGCGCTGGCCGAGCGGGGGCTCAGGGTGCCGGACGACATCAGCGTGGTCGGTTTCGACGACCTTCCCGAGGCCCGCTGGGCGACACCGGCCCTGACCACGGTCCGCCAGCCGCTCTCCGAGATGGCCTCGACCGCACTGCGCCTGCTCGTACGGATGATGGAGGGCGAGCGGCCGGAGAGCACGCGCACGGAGTTGTCGACGCGGCTGGTGGAACGGGCCAGTACACATGGTTGTGGTGGACCCGAGTTCGGGTGAACGGTAGGGGCGTGCGACCGTACGCATAGAAATGGCCGTACGGGTGCGCCGGCGGTGTCACCAGCACTGAGCTCCACATGCTCCACAGGGAAGGACCTTCGGGTTGTCGCACATACGCTCTCCGCAGCTTCCGGGACCGGCACCGGCACCGGACGAGGAAACGGCCCCCGAGGAAACGGCCCCCGAGGAAGCGGCCCCCGAGGAAGCGGAGAAGGCCGAGGTCGAGGCCAAGGCAGAAGCAGAAAAGGAGCCCGAGCCCGAGTCAGAAGCAGAGCCCGAGTCCGAGTCCGAGTCCGAGCAACCGCCACCCGCCTCCGGCTGGCGTACCCGGCGCCCCAAGGCCGCGCGGGCGGTGGCCTGGAGCGTCACCGGGCTCTCCCTCCTCCTCGTCCTCTTCGCGTTGCTCGTGCCGGGCGACATCACCGAGATCACGTTCGGTCGTTTTCTGCGGATCCCGGCGGAGGGGATCCTCGTGGCTGCGCTACTGCTCGTGCTGCCGCCGAGGGCGCGGCGCGTGGCGGTGGTGGTGGTCGGGGTGGTGCTCGGGCTGCTGGTGATCGTCAAGGTGCTGGACATGGGGTCGTACTGGACCCTCGACCGGCCGTTCGACCTGGTGCTGGACTGGATCCTGCTGGACGACGCCCAGTCGTTCATGAAGGACTCGCTCGGCGGTGCGGTCGCGCAGGCCGCCACGGTCGGGGTGGTCGCGCTGGCGCTCGCCCTGCCGGTTCTGATGACGCTGGCGGTCGTACGGCTCAGTCGGTTGATGGTGCGCAACCGGCACACCGCCAGCCGTACGCTGCTGGTGCTGGGCACCGCCTGGATCACCTGCTCGACGCTGACCCTGGAGATCGGCGGCGTACCGCTGGCCTCGCACAGCGCGGCGACCCTGGTGGAGAACCGGGTCGAGGCGGTGCGTGCGGGGCTCAAGGACGAGGAGGCGTTCGAGAAGCAGTCGGCGGTCGACGCCTTCGCCGACGTACCGCCGGACCAGCTGCTGACGGGACTGCGGGGCAAGGACGTCCTGATCACGTTCATCGAGAGCTACGGCCGCTCCGCGATCGACGACCCGCAACTGGGTGAGCCGCTGGGCGAGACGCTCGCCCAGAAGACGGAGGAGCTGAAGCAGGCCGGGTACGCGGCTCGGAGTGGCTGGCTGCGCTCCCCCATCACCGGCGCCGGCAGCTGGCTCGGGCACTCCACGTTCCTGTCCGGCCTGTGGATAAAGAACCAGTCGCGTTACAACAACCTCGTCGCGAGCGACCGCCTCACCCTCACGGAGGCGTTCCGCCGTACCGGGGCCTGGCGCACGGTCGGCATCGTGCCGGGCACCCAGATGGCGTGGCCGGAGGGCAAGTACTTCGGCCTGGACCACATCTACGACTCCGACGAACTCGGCTACCAGGGACCGAAGTTCAGCTGGTCGACGATGCCCGACCAGTACACCCTGAAGGCCTTCGAGGAGCTGGAGCACGGCAAGGAGGGCCGCGGGCCGATGATGGCGGAGATCATCCTGACCTCCA
This sequence comes from Streptomyces capitiformicae, assembly GCF_002214185.1. Classification (NCBI taxonomy): domain Bacteria; kingdom Bacillati; phylum Actinomycetota; class Actinomycetes; order Kitasatosporales; family Streptomycetaceae; genus Streptomyces; species Streptomyces capitiformicae. The sequence goes on from NZ_CP022161.1 coordinate 1,429,040, forward strand.
GCCACAACCCGTGGGCGCCCATCCCCCGGACGATCCCCGAGGAGCAGATCGGCGACGGCTCGGTCTACCACTCCCTCCAGAAGGCCGAGGGCAAGGACCCCAAGGAGGTCTGGAAGAACCCCTCGGACGTCCGCGACGAGTACCGCAAGACCATCCAGTACTCGGTGACCAGCCTCGTCGACTACGTCGCGAAGTACGGTTCGAAGGACACCGTCCTGATCTTCCTCGGCGACCACCAGCCCAACAAGACGGTCACCGGCGACAACCCGAGCCACGACGTGCCGATCTCGATCGTCGCCCAGGACCCGGAGGTGCTGGAGAAGATCTCCGACTGGGGCTGGGTGGACGGCCTCAAGCCCGCCGCCGACACCCCGGTCTGGCGGATGGACAAGTTCCGCGACCGCTTCATGACGGCGTTCGGGCCGTCCAGCTGATCCCGCCCCGCAGGTGCGCCAGAAAGTCCGGGTCCTCGTACGCCTCCGCCGCGTGTCCGAGGGCGGTGTAGAAGACCCGGCCGGCGCCCTGCTCCTTGCACCACACCAGGGGGTGGTCGTCACCCATCTCGCCGCCCTCGTACGAGGATTCGTCGGCGCGGGCTAGCACGCGCACCGAACCGCGAGGGCTGGCGCGGAAGTCGTACCACTCGTCGGTGAACTCCCAGACGGGCGGCAGGTGGTGTACGGCCAGATGGTCGCGGTCCTCGACGATCGCCTTGCCCGGCTGGTACTCGGGGTGGCGGGCGAAGCGGGCGCCCAGCAGTTCGCCGTAGTAGGGCCAGTCGTACTCGGTGCAGGCGGCCGCGTGCACCCCGGCGAAACCGCCGCCCGCCTCGACGTACGCCCGCAGCCGGGCGCGCCCGGCGTCGGTGAGGACCTCCCCGCTGGTGGAGAGGAAGACGACCGCCGCGTACGGGTCGAGGGGGACCTCGAAGGCCGCCGGGTCCTCGGTGGCGTCGACGTCGAAGTCGAGAGCGCGTACGGCGGCGACGGCGGCCGGGATGGAGTCGTGGCGGTAGGCGGTCGTGCGGGAGTACACGAGGATGCGGGCCGATGGCATGATCCGAGCCTATTTCCGGGAGCGGGCCGACCCCAAGGACCGAAAATTTCGGATATCAGGACTCAAGGGCTCAAGGGCTCAGGGACTCAGGGACTCAGGGACTCAGGGGCTCAGGGACTCAGGGGCTCAGGGACTCAGGGGCTCAGGGGCTCAGGGGCTCAGCCCGAGGCTCCCACCTCGTTGCGGGGTGCTCCGTCCCCCACCGGTGGCAGGTCGCCGCGTTCGATCGGGATGCCGTGGGGTGGGGGTGAGGGCTTGCCGTGGTGTGGGGGTGGGAGGAGGTAGGCGAGTTCGGCGTCGGTCGGGCGGTGGGCGGCCAGGGCGGCGGAGCGCAGCACGGCACGGTCGACGGCGGTCGCGACGGCGCTGACCCGTACGACGTGGTCCTTCTCCGGCACGGCGTACTCGTGCTGCCCCGCCGAGGTGCGGTACCAGACGTCCCCGTCCCGCTGACACGTGACCGTGCCGCCCGTGCCCTGTCCGAGCGGCTGCTCGGGGCAGCTCTCGGCGGTCATCACGCCACGGTCGACGAGGAGCAGGAGCTGGGCGCTGTTCCGCCGGGACCAGTAGGCGGCGGAGAACCCGTCGCCGCCGTACACGCCGACCGACTGCCGGGCGAGCGTGAAGCCGGGGGCCTCGGTGACATAGACGAGCCCGGGGGCGAAGCCCATCGCCTCGGCACGGGCCTGGAGCTCGGCCCGGTCCGGCGGCGGTGCCAGGGGCTCACGGCCCGCGACCTTCTCGGTCCCGCAGGCCGTGAGCAGCAGCGGCAGCAGCGGCAGCAGCGCCAGGGGCAGCAGAGCGCGCGTGGTACGGAACATGCCCCCCATCCTGCCGCACAGTTGTTCCACAGCTGAGGCCAAGAGTCCGTTCTCCCGAGAGTTCCCACTTCACGAGAGGGCAAGGCAGGGAGGTGTCCGATTCTTTCAAGACGGGCCGCCGCGGGCCTGCCTACGGTGGCCGCATGACTCCACGACTCGATGCGATAGGCATGGTGGCCTCGGACATGGCCGCCTCCGTCACCTTCTACCGCCGTCTCGGCTTCGCCTTCCCGGAGGGCGCCGAGAGCCTGCCGCACGCCGAGGCCGAGTTGCCCGGCGGGCTGCGGCTGATGCTCGACACCGAGGAGACCGTGCGTTCCTTCTTCCCTGAGTACCAGCCGGGGAAGGGCGGTGGCGCCTCGCTGGCCCTGCGGTGCGACGGTCCCGCCGAAGTCGACGCGGTGTACGAGGAGTTGGTCGCCGCCGGGTACCACGGTGAGCTCAAGCCATGGGACGCGGTGTGGGGCCAGCGGTACGCCGTGGTGCACGACCCCGACGGCAACGGCGTGGACCTCTTCGCGCCGCTACCGTCCGCCACCGAGTAGCTCACCGAGCGGCAGTCCCGCCAACTCCCGCACGTCACGCGCCAGATGGGCCTGGTCGGCGTACCCGGCCCGGACGGCCGTCTCGGCGAACGGCACACCGCCACGGGCCAGGGCGAGCGCCCGCTGCATCCGCAGCACCCGGGCCAGCGTCTTGGGCCCGTACCCGAATGCGGCGAGCGACCTGCGGTGCAACTGCCGGGCGCCGAGGCCGAGTTCATCGGCGGTGGCAGCCACCGGGCGGCCGGCGTCGAGGGCGGCGACGACCTGCCGTAGCAGCGGATCAGGGCCGTCGACCTCGTCCGCCCGTTCCAGCGCCACTTCTTCGAGACCGCTCGCCGGGTCGACGGCCGCGTTCACACGGGCGGTGAGCCGCCGCACGAGCGAGACGGGCCACAGATCCGCCAGCTCCACACGCCGGTCCCGCAACTCGTGGGCGGGGACTCCGAGGAAGGCGGGCGCTGTACCCGGGTAGAAGCGGAGTCCTGCCCAGCAGCTGGGCGAACCCACGGGTTCCTGCGCGCGTGTATCGGGCCCGGCGATCAACAGCCTGCCGTCGTTCCAGAGCAGATCCATGCACCCGTCGGGCAACACGAGCCCGGTGCCGCCCCCGGACGACGCGTTGGTCCACACCACCGCCCCGTCCAACCGGGAGGCCCTTTCGACGTACACATGGACGAGGCTACGCCCCAGGGCCTGTGTCTACTCGTCCCCCTTCTTCACAGGCGACCGCAGTCTCGACGTCACATCCTCCGGCGGCAGGAAGCGCGACCACCGCTCCGGGAACTCGGACGGCATGTCCGGGTCCTCGGGATCGTAGGAGCGCGCCGCGGCCGCGCGGGCCACGTACTCGGCGGCCTGTTCCTCACGGAGGCGCTCGTTCGCGGCGCGGGCCGCGGCGGTCGCGGCGGCCGGCCAGACGCGGTCGATCGCGGCGTTGACGGCCGCGCCGACCAGGACCGCGAAGGCGGAGACACCGATCCAGAGCAGGACCGCCACGGCTGCGGCGAGGGAGCCGTAGATCGTAGCGCCCTCGACCGTGTTGGTGAGGTAGATGCGGAGCAGGAAGCTGCCGAGGACCCACATGCCGAGGGCGACGAGGGAGCCCGGGACGTCCTCGACCCACGGGGAACGGACGGGGACTGACACGTGGTACAGCGTCGTGAGGAAGACGATGGAGAGGACGATGACGACCGGCCAGTAGAGGACCTGGACGACCGTCGCGGACCAGGGGACGATCCGGACGACCGCGTCGGGGCCCGCGACCATCAGCGGCAGGGCGATCGAGCCGATGAGCAGGGCCACGATGAAGAGCAGGAAGGCCATGAGGCGGGTCTTGACGATGCCGCGGACGCCGTCGAGGCCGTACATGACGGTGATGGTGTCGATGAAGACGTTCACCGCGCGGGAGCCGGACCACAGGGCGAACAGAAACCCTATGGAGATGACGTCGGGTCGGCCGCCCTTCATCACGTCGTCCAGGATCGGCTGCGCGATCTGGGCGACGCCCTTGTCGGACAGGACGGTGCGCGAGGCCTCCAGGAGGTTGAGCTCCAGGCTGGCGATGGTGTCGGCGCCGGTCCAGTCGTCGACGTAGCCGAGCAGGCCGATCATGCTGAGCAGCAGCGGGGGCACGGAGAGCAGGGTGAAGAAGGCCGCCTCCGCGGCCAGACCCAGGATGCGGTACTCGATGCAGGAGTTGACGGTGTCCTTCAGGAGCAGCCAGGCGGTCCTGCGCTTGGAGACGTTCCGGTAGAGGACACGCGCGCGATGGAGACGCCCATGGGGGCTCTCGGGTCGTTGGGGTGACTGACTTGCTGGCTGCACGCCCTAAAGGTATCCGTCCGCGCGTGCCGTCCTCACCTCCTGGCGCCGCTGACCGCGGCAGGGTCCACGTGCGCCGCTCCCTTCCCTCCGGTCGCGTCACGGGGCAGAAATCGAAGGGAAACCCAGCAGAAAACAAAGGTGATTCCGAATCGCCTTTTCTGTCATGAGCGTGCTGGCCGAATCATTGAGGGGTCGGAAGCGGAACGCGCGGGCATGTTTGTACCCGCCCTTTGGAAAGTTCCCCGCTGACGCCCTTGACGGGGCGAGGTCCGACAGATCGGAAGAGATCGGAAAAGAGGCGGGAAAGCGTCAATTACCCGACCTCCCTTGACCTGTTCCCGAATGTACCGAAAGAATCCGGATTGCATTCCGTTGGGCCGACCTGGATCAGGCTCCGGCACAGCGCACATCGGGGGATTCACCGGGGCTCCGACCAAGACCCGACCAATTCCGCCACATCCGTCACCGCTCTACGTTCTCTTTTCTTCCGTCATTCCGCGCGCCGTCCGTTCACCCCCGGGCGCCTTCCATCGCAATACCTGTCGCGGAGAAATTCAATGACATTGCCAGTGCCGGACGCGGCGGAATCGTACACCGCCACCGAGCAACTTCTCACCGAAGTCCTGGCCGGCGTCGCACACCTCGAACACGTGCCCGCCGACAGCCACTTCTTCGACGATCTCGGCGCCAACTCACTGACGATGGCTCATTTCTGCGCCCGCGTCAGGAAGCATCCGGATCTGCCGTCGGTGTCCATTCGGGACGTCTACGGCCACCCGACCATCCGGAGCCTGGCGACCGCGCTGGCCCGGGCCCCCGAGCCGCCGGCCGCCGCTCCGGTACCCCCCGCCGAGGTCACACCACCGGGCAGTACGTCCCGGTACGTCCTGTGCGGGTCGCTGCAGTCGCTCCTGTCCGCCGCGCACTGTCTGCTGACCGTGTTCGCCTCCGTACAGGGGTACGAGTGGGTCGCGGACGGGTCGGGCCTCGTCGAGGTCTATCTGCGCTCGGCGGTCTTCGGCGGGCTCGGCCTCGTCGCGCTGTGCCTGGTGCCGGTCGCCGCCAAGTGGCTGCTGATCGGGCGGTGGAAGCCGGCGGAGTTCCCCGTGTGGGGCCTGACGTATCTGCGGTTCTGGGTCGTCAAGGCGCTGCTGCACACCAGCCCGATGATCCTCTTCGTCGGCAACCCGCTGTATGTGCTGTATCTGCGGGCCCTCGGCGCCCGGATCGGGCCGAGCGTCACGATCCTGAGCCGTAGCGTCCCGGTCTGCACCGACCTGCTGACGATCGGCGCGGGCACGGTGATCCGCAAGGACTCCTTCTTCCTCTGCTACACGGCGACCGCCGGGCGGATCCGGACCGGTCCGGTGACCCTCGGCCGGGACGTGTTCGTCGGCGAGCACACCGTGCTCGACATCGGCACCGCCCTGGGCGACGGCTCCCAGCTCGGCCACTCCTCCGGGCTGCGCACCGGCGAGTCGGTCCCGGCCGGGCAGAGCTGGCACGGCTCCCCGGCCCGCCGCACGGAGGTGGACCACATCCGGGTCGGCCCGGCCCCCTGCGGCACGATCCGGCGGGCCGGATACGGGATCGCCACCCTGCTCCAGGTGTTCCTGCTGCATGTGCCGCTGACGGTCGGCGGCGCGTATCTTCTGCTCACCGCGGCGCCCTCGCTGGACGTACTCCTCGACCCCGCGTCGCGGCACCTCGACTCGGTGCGTTTCTACCTGGCGGCGCTGGTGCTGTCGGTGGTGCTGTTCCTCGGCGCGATCGTCGTAGGCGCCGTGTCCGTGTTCGTCGTGCCGCGTCTGCTGCGCCCGCTGATCGCGCCGGACCGGACGTATCCGCTGTACGGCTTCCACTACTCGGTGCACCGCGCGATCGCCCGGTTCACCAACATCAAGTTCTTCACGTGGCTGTGCGGCGACAGTTCGTACATCGTTCCGTATCTGAAGGCCCTCGGGTACGACCTGTGCCGCGTCGAGCAGAGTGGGTCGAACTTCGGTACGGCCGTGCAGCACGAGACGCCGTACCTCACCGAGGTCGGCAGCGGCACGATGGTCGCGGACGGGCTGTCGGTCATGAACGCCGACTACTCGGGGACGTCGTTCCGGGTGTCCCACACCTCGATCGGCGGGCACAACTTCCTCGGCAACTTCATCGCCTACCCGGTCGGCGGCCGCACCGGCGAGAACTGTCTGCTGGCCACGAAGGTGCTGGTCCCGCTCGACGGCGAGATCCGCGAAGGGGTCGGACTGCTCGGCTCACCGCCCTTCGAGATCCCCCGCTCGGTGGAGCGCGACAGCCGCTTCGACCATCTGCGCGAGGGCGAGGAGTTCCAGCGCCGGCTGGTCGCGAAGAACCACTACAACCTGCGCTCGATGGGGCTGTTCCTGTTCCTGCGCTGGCTGCACGCGTTCGGGCTCACCGTGCTCGGCTTCGCGGCCTACGACCTGTACGGGCAGTACGGCACCGCCGGGCTGCTCGCGCTCGCCGCGGCCCCGCTCGTCGGACTCGTCTTCTCGGTGCTGTTCTACGTGCTGGTGGAGCGGTGTCTCACCCGTTTCCGGCCGCTTCAGCCGCAGCTGTGCTCGATCTACGACCCGGTCTTCTGGCGGCAGGAGCGGCTGTGGAAGCTGCCGGACCGGTATCTGCAGCTGCTGAACGGCACCCCGTTCAAGAACGTCGTCTGGCGGCTGATGGGAGTGCGGATCGGACGGCGGGTCTTCGACGACGGGGTGACCATCACCGAGCGGACGCTGGCGGCCGTCGGGGACGACTGCACGCTGGCGGCGGGGAGCAAGATCCAGAGCCATTCGCAGGAGGACGGCACGTTCAAGTCCGACCTCATCACGATCGGCGCGGGCTGCACGCTCGGCGTCGGGGCGCTCGTCCACTACGGCGTGACCATGGGCGACGGCGCCCAGCTCGCCCCCGACTCCTTCCTGATGAAGGGCGAGGAGGTGCCGCCGTACGCGCGGTGGGGCGGGAATCCGGCGACGGAGACCACCGGAGAACGGTGAATCGGGGGAAACGATGGATCAGTTGGATCAGATGGATCAGATGGAAGCCGCGAAGGGCGCCGCTGCCCGGAAGTACTGGCACGGGGTGCTGACCGCCGGAGGGCGGACCGCGATACCCCGGTGGAGCGCCGATCCGGTGAAGGGGGTCGCCGCGTACGAAGTGGCGTTGCCGGACGGGCTGTTGGCGGCCTCGGAGTTGACGGCCTCGGACACGACGCGGGTGCTGCTCGCCGCACATGCGAAGGTGCTCGCCGCGCTGTCGGGCGAGCACGAGGTCACCACCGGCCGGCGGGAGGACGGACGGCTGCTGCCGTGCCGGATCACGACCGCGCCCGGCGACACCTGGCGGGACCTGCTCGCGCAGGCGCACCGCGTCACCTCGGACTCGCTCGCGTACGCCGACTTCCCGGTCGACGCCCTGCGGCGCGAACTCGGCCTCGACGAGCCGCCGTTCGAGACCGTGCTCGACACGACCGGGGCGGACGGCGACCTCGACGAGGACGTGGTCCTGCGGGTGGGGCTGGTGCACGGCGTCGACGGGCCGGCGCTGCGGCTGCGGTACCGCACCGACGTCCTGGACGAGTCCGGCGCGGCGCGGATCGCCGGGTACCACATCACCGCGCTCACCTCGCTCGCCGTCGATCCGGACGCCGAGTACGGGCGGCAGAGTCTGCTGTCGTGCACCGAACTCCGCTTCCAACTCGACGGGTTGGCGGGGCCGCGGCGCGAACTGCCCGACAGCCGGGTGCATGAGCTGTTCGAGCAGCGGGTCGTGGCGCACCCGGACGCGGTCGCGGCCGTGTACGGCGACCGGCGGTGGACGTACCGTGAGCTCAACTCCCGTGCCAACCAGCTCAGTCGAGCGCTGCTGGTGCGCGGCCTCGGCCGTGAGGGCGTCGTCGCCGTGGTGACCGAGCGGAACCTCGACTGGATGGCCGCCGTCCTCGCGGTGTTCAAGGCCGGCGGGGTGTACCTGCCGATCGAGCCGCGCTTCCCGGCCGAGCGCATCGCCCGCACCCTCGCCCGCGCCGGATGCGAGCTGGTCCTCACCGAGCGGGGCGGCACGGCCACGCTGGACGAGGCCCTGTCCTCGCCCCCACTGTCCGGGGTGCAGCGGCTGCTCGTCGAGGACGCGTACGACGAGGCCCACGCCGACTCCGACCTCGGCATGGAGATCGCCCCGGAGCGGCTCGCGTACATCTACTTCACCTCCGGGTCCACGGGCGAGCCCAAGGGCGCGATGTGCGAGCACGCGGGCATGGTGAACCACCTCTACGCCAAGCTCGACGACCTCGGCATCGGCGAGGGGGACGTGGTCGCGCAGACCGCGCCCCAGTGCTTCGACATCTCGCTGTGGCAGCTGCTCGCCGGACCCTTGGCCGGTGGCCGGACCCTCCTTGTGGAGCAGGAGGTGATCCTGGACGTCGAGCGGTTCGTCGACCGGATCGCCGAGGGCCGGGTGAACGTGCTCCAGGTGGTGCCGTCGTACCTCGAAGCCGTCCTCGCCCAGCTGGAGCAGCGCCCGCGCGAGCTGCCCGACCTGCGCCGGGTGTCCGTCACCGGGGAGGCGCTGAAGCGGGAGCTGGCTGAGCGCTGGTTCGCCACCGAGCCGGGGATACCGCTGGTCAACGCCTATGGGCTGACGGAGACGTCGGACGACACCAACCACGAGGTGATGCACCGGGCTCCGGAGGGGGACCGGGTGCCGCTCGGCCGTCCGGTCGGCAACGTACGGGTGTACGTCGTCGACGAACACCTCTCCCTCGTGCCGCTCGGCGCCCCGGGGGAGATCGTCTTCTCCGGGGTCTGTGTCGGCCGGGGGTACGTCAACGATCCCGAGCGGACCCGGCGGGCCTTCACCACCGACCCGTACCACCCCGGCGAGCGGCTCTATCGCAGCGGGGACCACGGGCGCTGGCGGCCCGACGGCAAGCTGGAGTTCCTCGGCCGCCGGGACACGCAGGTCAAGGTGCGCGGTTTCCGCATCGAGATCGGCGAGGTGGAGAACGCGCTGCTGCGGCTCGAGGGCGTGCGCGACGGCGCGGTCGTGGTCGCCGACGGCGCGACGCACCTGGTGGCGTTCCACTCCGGGCGGCCGCTCGCCGGTGAGGTGCTGCGGGAGCGGCTGGCGGCCTCGCTGCCGGCGTACATGGTGCCGTCGGTGTTCCACTGGCGCGAGAGCCTGCCGCTGACCGCCAACGGAAAGACCGACCGGCGCACGCTCACGGCGCTGGCCGGGCAGCTCGACGCCGCGGAGGGCGAGTCGGGGGCACGGCCGGTCACTCCGACCGAGCAGCGGCTGGCCGCCTCGTGGGCCGAGGTGCTCGGTGTGCCACGGGCGCGGGTCGGCCGTCACGACCACTTCTTCGACCGGGGCGGCACCTCGCTGTCCGCGGTGAAGCTCGCCATCGCCCTGGACCGGGCGGTGTCCCTCAAGGACGTGGCCCGGCATCCGGTCCTGTCGGACCTGGCCGCGCTGATCGACGAACGGAGGACGTCGTCATGAGCTTCCTCGGCCGCCGCGGCTTCGGGAACCGCCACCGAAAGGACGTCGAGATGCCGCAGTCCGCCCCGACTCCCGTACCGATACCGGCGACAGACCTCTCGCCCGGCAGGCCTCCCCTGCTGTCCGTCTCCCCCGGCGCCGATCCGGTCCGCTGGGCGGCCGGACACCGGGACGCCCTGCGGGCCGTCATCGCCGAGCACGGGGCGGTCCTCGTGCGCGGGCTCGGACTGCGGGATCCGGACCGGGTCGGCGCGGTTTTCCGCCAGTTGACCGACACCCTGATGACCGAGAGGGAGGTCTTCGCGCCCCGGCGGACGTACGCGAACGGCGTGTACTCCTCGACGGCCTGGCCGCCGAACCAACCGATGTGCATGCACCACGAGTCGAGCTACACGCTGGAGTTCCCCGGCCTGATGCTCTTCGCCTGTCTGCGGGCCGCCGAGGAGGGCGGGGCGACGGGGGTCGCCGACGCCGAGGCCGTACTCGCCGCGCTGCCGCCCGAGTTGACCAAGCGGTTCGAGCGGGACGGCTGGCTGCTGACCCGCTCGTACAGCGACGAGATCGGCGCGTCGATCGGCGAGGCGTTCGGCACCGACGACCGGACCGTCGTCGAGGCCTACTGCCGCGCGCACGCCATCGACTTCGCCTGGCGGCCCGACGGCTCCCTGCACACCCGGCAGCGGCGCTCCGCCGTACTGCGTCATCCGGTGACCGGCCGCCGCTGCTGGTTCAACCAGATCGCGTTCCTCAGCGAGTGGACCATGGACCCCGAGGTGCGCGAGTACCTGGTGGACATGTACGGCGGCGATGTCGACAGGCTGCCCTTCACCACCCGTTACGGCGACGGCGATCCGATCGGCGAGGACGTCGTCCAGACCCTCAACGAGGTCTACGAGGCGCACACCGTCCGAGAACCATGGCGGCCGGGTGACCTCCTGCTCGTCGACAACATCCGCTCCGCCCACAGCCGCGAGCCCTTCGAGGGGGCGCGCGAGGTGGTGGTGGGCCTGGCGGACCCGGTACGGCGGACCGGCCGCGACACGAAGGACGAGGTGCATTTCGTATGACCGAGGTTCCGGGTTTCGCCGTGATCACCGGCGCCCAGGTCCAAGAGGCCCTGCGGGGCCGCGAACGGGAGATCGTCGAACTGGTCGAATCGGCCTATCTGTTGCACGGCGCCGGTGACACGGGTGACACCGTCAACCCGCCGTCGTACTTCCTGCGCTTCCCTGACCGTCCGTCCTCGCGGATCATCGCGCTGCCCGCCTCGCTGGGCGGGGAGTTCCGGGTGGACGGCCTGAAGTGGGTCTCCAGTTTCCCGGAGAACACTGCGAGCGGGCTTCCGCGCGCCTCCGCCGTGCTGATCCTCAACGATCACGCCACCGGGTATCCGTTCGCCTGTCTGGAGGCCTCGATCATCAGCGCGACGCGGACGGCCGCGTCGGCGGCGCTGGCAGCGGACCGGCTGAGCGCGGGCCGGGAAGCGCCACGCCCGGTGCGGGTCGGCTTCCTCGGCACGGGCCTGATCGCCCGCTACCTCCACACCTTCCTCGCCGCGACCGGCTTCTCGTTCGAGGAGATCGGCGTGCACGACCTGTCCGCCGACAGCGCGGCCGGGTTCCGGGGATACCTGGAGCGGTCCGACGCGAGCGGGCGGGTGACCGTGTCCGACAACGCGGAGGACGTGATCCGGGCGAGCGACCTGGTGGTCTTCGCGACGATCGCGGGCGAGCCGCACATCCACGAACCCAAGTGGTTCGCTCACAACCCGCTGGTACTGCACGTGTCGTTGCGCGACCTCGCGCCGGAGGTGCTGCTCGCGTCGGCGAACTTCGTCGACGACGTCGAGCACTGCCTGAAGGCCGGCACATCCCCGCATCTGACCGAACAGCTCACCGGAGCCCGGGACTTCCTCGACGGAACGCTCCACGACGTGCTCACCGGCCGGGCCACCGTGCCGGCGGACCGTCCGGTGGTGTTCTCGCCCTTCGGCCTCGGCGTCCTCGACCTCGCGGTCGGCGGTTATGTCCACGACGAGGTCGCCCGCACGGGCGGGCTGCGGATCGTGGACGACTTCTTCCACGAACTGCGCCGGTACGGCTGACCGGCCGGACGCACGTCGCACGACATTGCGCACATTGCACAACCAGGGGGGCCGCAGTGCCAGTCATATCCGTGCCCACGGACTTCAACGAGGAGGAGCTGTACGTCGATCTGCGACAGGTCGTCGGACACAAGCTCTTCCTGAAGTGCGAGGGATTCAACTTCGCCGGCTCGATCAAGCTCAAGGCGGCCACCGAGATGGTGCGCGCCGCCGAACGGGACGGACGGCTCAGGCCGGGCTCGACCCTCGTCGAGTCCTCGTCCGGCAATCTGGGCGTCGCGCTGAGCATGATCGCGGCGAGCCGGGGCTATCGGTTTCTGTGTGTGACCGATTCCCGCGTCAATCCGCAGACCCGCCGGCTCATCGAAGCCCTCGGCAGCCGGGTGCACGTCATCACCGAACCGGACCCGACCGGCGGTTTCCTGGGCGCCCGGATCGCGTACGTACGCGCGCTGTGCGCCGCCGACGAGCGGTACGTGTGGCTCGACCAGTACTCCAACCAGGCGAACTGGCGGGCGCACTACCGCACCACCGCGCCCGCCATCGCCCGGCAGTTCCCGCGCCTGGACGTGCTGTTCGTGGGGGTCGGCACCTCCGGGACGCTGATGGGCTGCGCGCACTGGTTCTGGGAACGGCGGCGCCGGGTGCGGATCGTGGCGGTGGACAGCGTGGGCTCGGTCGCCTTCGGCGGGGCGCCCGGCCGCCGGATGATCCCGGGCCTCGGCACCAGTGTGACACCGGCGCTGCTCGACCCGTCCTGTGTGGACGACGTCGTCCGCGTGGAGGAGGCCGACACCGTACGGGCCTGCCACCGCCTGGCCCGGCGCGGCTTCCTGTTCGGCGGCTCCACGGGGACGGTCGTCAGCGGCGCCACCGACTGGCTCGACCGGCACGGCACGCCCGACCTCACCGCCGTGGCCATCGCGCCCGACCTCGGCGAGCGCTACCTCGACACCATCTACCGGCCGGGCTGGCCGCTGGAGCAGTACGGGGAGGCCTTCCTGGGGGCGGACGGGTGGGGCACGGGGGAACTGGGGACGGGGGAGCTGGCGGCGCCGGTCTGACCCCGTTCCCGACCCTCCCGGTCACCTGTCGGCCCTCCGGCAGGGCGGCCGATAGGTCCGCTGCGAGAAGTACTCCCGCCATTCGGCGCGGGTCAGGGATGGAGAGGCCGTCTCACAGATCCGGGACGCGACCCGCCCGACGTCGGGGTCCCACAGCAGCACCGTCCAGTCCTCGCCGCCGGTGGCCAGCGTGTGGCCGTCCGGGCTGAACGCGAGCGCGTCGACCGCCTTGGTGTGGCCGGTCAGCAGGGCCGGCTCCCCGGCGTCGCCGCGCTCGCTCAGCTCGTACAACCGTACGGTGTGGTCGGAGCTCGCGGCGGCCAGGCTCCGGCCGTCCGGGGCGAAGGCGACCGACATGACACCGTCGGTGTAGCCCGCGAGCCGCTCGCGCGGCACCGGGTGGTGCCGGTCGCCGATGTCCCACAGCCGTACGGTGCGGTCCTCGCCGCCGGTGGCCAGGACCCGGTCGTCCGGGCCGAACGCCACGGACTTCACCGCGCCCGCATGGCCGGTGAGCACCGCCAGGCGGGTGGGGTGACGCCGTACGGCCACGTTCCACAAGGTGGCCGTACGGCCGCGGTCGGCCACGGCCAGGGTGCGGCCGTCGTGGGCGAACGTCACGGAGTCCACCGCGCCGGCCGCCTCCAGCGCGGCCAGCGGGCGCGGCCGCCGTACGTCCGTCGCGTCCCACAGTCGTACGGTGCCCTGCTCGCCGCCGGTGGCAAGGGTGTGGCCGTCGGGGCTGAAGGCGACCGTGTTGACGTTGCCGACGCGGGCGGGGAGGGCATCCAGTAACCGGGGGTGGCGCGTGACAGCCGGATCCCAGAGCCGTACGGTTCCGTCGGCGCTGGCGCTGGCCAGGGCGCGGCCGTCCGGGCGGAAGGCCACGGAGTTGACCGGTCCGGTGTGGCCGGTGAGCGGGGGCAGGGCCCGGGGTCGGCGGGGGTCCGTGAGCCGCCACAGCCGTACCGTGCGGTCGTAGCTGCCGGTGGCCAGCAGCCGTCCGCCGGGGCTGATGGCGACGGAGTAGACCGAACTGCTGTGGCCGGTCAGGGCCGGGCCGGGAAGGTCCCACAGCCGTGTGGTCTCGTCGAGGCTGCCGGTGGCGAGCGTACGGCCGTCGGGGCTGAGCGCGAGCGCTCCGATGCTGTTGGTGTGGCCGGCCAGCACCGCCGGTTCGCGGGCCGCCCCGGGACCGGCCACCTCCCACAGGCGTACGTTGGCGTCCATTCCGGCGGCGGCCAGGGTGCGGCCGTCCGGGCCGAAGCCCACGGCGTCGACCTCGTCGGTGGGGCCGCCGAGCACCCGACCGGGACGGAGGTCGTGCGGCGTGGCCGCGTCCCACAGGCGGACCGTGTGGTCGGCGCCGCCGGTCGCCAGGCCACGTCCGTCCGGGGTGAACGCCATCGCGTTCACCGTGCCGTCATGCCCGACCGCGGTGGACCGCTCGTGCGGCCGCCCTCCCTCGGCGGTCAACTCCCAGAGCCGGGCGGTGCCGTCGGTGTGGCCCGTGGCCAGCGTCCGCCCGTCCCGGGTGAACGCCGCCGCCGTCACCGTCTCCCGTACCTTCAGCACGGAGAGGGCGTGCGGCCGGGCGGAGTCCGGCAGCGCCCACACCCGGATCGCGTCACGGACGGCCGTCGTGAGCGTGTGCCCGCCGGGTCCGAACCCGACTCCGACGACCGGACCGGTACCGGCGGGCAGACGGGCCAGGAGCCGGGGCCGTCGTACGTCGTCGATGTCCCAGACCGCCACCGCGCCGCCGTCGTCCCCCGCGGCCAGCAGCCGGCCGTCCGGGGCGATGGCGACCGTGCGAACGGGGCCGTCCAGGCCGGCCGGTGCGCTCAGCTCGCGGGGCCGGTGGGGATCGGTGACCCGCCACAGCCGTACGGCCCCGTCGGTGTCGCCCGTGGCGAGGACGCGGCCGTCGGCGCCGAACGCCAGCGCCGTGACCGCGCCCGGCCGGATGGGCAGTTGGGTGGCGTACGGCGTGGCGAAGGTGCTGAGCAGACTGCCGCGTGCCTCGGGGGTCGGGGAGAGGCGGTAGGCGGCCAGGCTCAGCTGGGCGGCCAGCGCGGGGGTGACGGGGCGTAGCGCGGCGGCGCGTTCGGCGGCCCGCTGGGAGCTGACGACGTCCCGCTGTCGGTCGGCGGCCCGCTGCGCGCGCACGGCGACGACAGCGGTCGTACTCGCCAGGACGAGCAGGACGCTCAGCAGCGCCACCATCTGGTTGCGGAACCGGGAGCGACGCCGCGCCGCCATGTGTTCGGCCGTACGCGCGGCCAGGCTCGCGTCGAGGAACTCCCGCTCCCTGCCGGACAGGGTCGTACGGGCGAGGCCGGCGGCCATGTCGAGGCGGGTGCCCCGATACAGGGCGCCGGGATCCCGGCCCAGCGCCGCCCAGGCCTCGGCCGCGTCGGTGAGCCGGCGCAGGGTCCGCGCGGCCTCGCGGTCCTCGGTCAGCCAGCCGTGCAACCGGGGCCAGCAGCGGATCAGCGCCTCATGGGCCAGCTCCACCCGCTCCCGGTCCCGGATCAACAGCCGTGCCTCGACCGCTCGTTCGAGTACGGTGTCGAGGGGGGCGCCGTCGACCCCCGCCAGGCCTTCCAGCTCCGCCAGTGGCGCCGGCCGGCGGGTGTCCTCCGTGCCGTCGCCCAGCGCGGTCAGCCGCACGAACACCCGCCGGGCCAGCTTGCGCTGCTCCTCGTCCAGCCGCTGGTAGAACTCCTCCGCCGTGCGCGCCAGGCCGCCCTCGATGCCGCCGAGCGCCTCGAAGGCCTCCAGCGTCAGCGCGTTGCCCCGCCGCCTGTGCCAGGTCTGCAGCAGGGCGTGCGACAGCAGGGGAAGGACGCCGGCCTGGCCGTGCGCCTGTGCCGTGAGCGTCGCCAGCAGGGCGCCCTCGACGGTCAGTCCGGCGCGCTGGGCGGGCCCTACGACCACCTGGCGCAGCGCGTCCACGCTCATCGGCCCGACCGGGACCTGTGCGTCGCGCATCGCCGTCACGAGAAGGGGATGGCGGGTGCAGTGGGCGTAGAAGTCGGCCCGTATTCCCAAGGCCACGCGGCAGCCGCCGGTCTCGGCCGTGGCGGCGGTGACCAGGGCCTCGATGAAGCGGTCCCGTTCCGCCTCGTCCCGGCAGAGCGTGAAGCTCTCCTCGAACTGGTCGACCACCAGCACCAGTTCGCCGTGCTCCGAAGAAGAGCCTGCGGTGATCTGGCGTGCCACCCGTCCCAGGTTCCCCGGGTCCTCCCGCAGCTCGCCGTACAGCCCGCCGGGCGTGACCCCCGCCAGTGCCGCCAGCCGCACCGCGCACTCCTCCAGCGGCCGTGGCCCCGGCGTCAGCACGACGGTCGTCGCGGCGGCCCGCAGGCGTGGCACGAGCCCCGCCCGCAACAGCGACGACTTGCCCGAGCCGGAGGCCCCGATCACCACCACGAACCGCTGTCGCTCCAGCCGCTCGGTCAGGTCCTCCACCAGCTGTTCCCGGCCGAAGAACCACTCCGCGTCCTGCTCACGGAACGGCCGCAGACCCGCGTACGGCGCGGGTACGCCGTTGTCCTCCCCCGGCCCCGGACCGGCCTCCCCCTCACCGAGGCCCTCCGCCGTCTCCCGCCAACGCCGCTGCCACTCCCGCACATCGCCATCGCAGGCGCGTACGTACGCGAGTGTCACCGCGAGCGTCGGAAGCCGTTGCCCCGAGGCGGCGGACGAGAGGGTGGAGATCGAGTAGTGCGCCTGCTCCGCCAGTTTCCGGTACGGCGGATTTCCGGCTTGCTTCCGTAACCGCCGCAAACCCGCGGCGAACTCCAGTAAGGGGCCGTTCCCCGCATCCAGCGGGCGTTCCTTGCGCGGCATCGCCGCACCTCCCCGTGCTCCCCGTGCTCCCCGTTCCCCCGTGCAACGGCGCGCACGGGTCGCCCCATTTTGACGGAACCAAGGCCTGCTGAACACCGTCACACCCGGCCGGTCCCGCCCGCGCGTGGCAGGCCGTGCGCGGGTAGGTTCCAGACATGGCACCCAGCACCCACGAAGTGACCAATCAGGCTCCGCCGCTGGTGGGCTACGACGTCTTCACCACCGACCGGGTCCTGGTCGAGGCGGTCGAGCGGCACCTGGCCGCCGATCTCGTCGACGAGGCGCGCGCGGAGCTGTCAGGGCTCGGGCGCGCGACGGGCTCCGCGCAGGTGCAGGAGTGGGCCAGGCTGGCCAACGACAACCCCCCGAAGCTGCGCACGCACGACCGGTACGGCAACCGGATCGACGAGGTCGAGTTCCACCCGTCCTGGCACCGGCTCCTCGGCAAGGGTGTGTCGGCAGGGCTCACGGCGGCCTGGGGTCGGCCCGGCGGGCATGTGCGACGCGCCGCCGGGTTCCTCCTCTGGAGCCAGGCCGAAGCGGGCAACGGCTGCCCCCTGTCGATGACCCACGCGGCGGTGCCCGCCCTGCGCACCGACCCGGCGCTCGCCGCCGAGTGGGAGCCACGGCTGACGGCCATGGTCTACGACGAGGACCTGCGGCCCCCGGCGCGGAAGGCCGGTGTGCTCTTCGGGATGGGCATGACGGAGAAGCAGGGCGGCAGCGACGTACGCGCCAACACGACGGCGGCACGGCCGCTCGCGGAGGACGGGACGTACGAGCTGACGGGGCACAAGTGGTTCTGCTCGGCACCGATGTCGGACGCTTTCCTGGTACTGGCCCAGGCACCCGGCGGGTTGACGTGCTTCCTGGTGCCGCGGGTGCTGGCGGACGGCACGCGCAACGTGTTCCGGATCCAGCGGCTCAAGGACAAGCTGGGCAACCGGTCGAACGCCTCCGCCGAGGTCGAGTTCGCGGGGACCTGGGCGCAGCGGGTCGGCGACGAGGGCCGGGGCGTGCGGACGATCATCGAGATGGTGGCCGCGACCCGGGTGGACTGCGCGCTGGGCGCCGCCGCGCTGATGCGGCAGGCGGTGGCGCAGGCGGCGCACCACTGCGCGCACCGGGAGGCGTTCGGCGGGAAGCTGATCGACAAACCGCTGATGCGCAATGTCCTCGCGGATCTGGCGCTGGAGTCGGAGGCGGCGACGACGCTGGCGATGCGGCTGGCGGCGGCGTACGACGCGGCTGAGGCGGGAGCAGGAGAAGGGGCTGCGGCTGGGGCGGGCGACGAGAACGAACGCTCGTTCTTGCGGCTGGCGGTGCCGATCACCAAGTACTGGGTGACCAAGCGCTGCACCCCGACGGTCGTGGAGGCCTCCGAATGCCTCGGCGGCAACGGCTATGTCGAGGAGTCCGGCATGCCGCGTCTCCTGCGCGAGTCGCCGCTCAACTCGATCTGGGAGGGCGCCGGAAACGTCCAGGCCCTCGACGTGCTGCGCGCCCTCCAGCGCGAACCGCGCGCGCTCGACGCCTACTTGAGGGAGGTCGGCCGCGCCCGTGGCGCCGATCACCGCCTCGACGGCGCCATCAAGAACCTGCTGACCGAACTCGCCGACCTCGACGGCATCGAGGCCCGCGCCCGCCGCCTCGTGGAACGCCTCGCCCTCGTCCTCCAGGGCGCCCTCCTCGTCCAGTACGCGCCCCCGGCCGTCGCCGACGCGTTCTGCGCCTCCCGGCTGGGCGGCGACTGGGGCTCGGCCTTCGGAACCCTGCCGCACACCCTGGACCTGGCGTCGGTGGTGGAACGGGCACGCCCGGTGAACTGACCTCTTTCGAGTGGTGCGGCACGGGAGTGGTGCTGCGCCGACACGGCACCACCCCCGTCCTGTCCGGCCCCGATGATCGGAGCGCACGCCGCACTGGGGCGACGTTGGACAAGTGTCAAGGACCACACGGCCGTTCGCCAGGGTTGCAGGGGGTTGCAAGTCGTCTGCGCTCTGTGGCCGAAGTGTGCCCCTCCGTGGCCGAGGAACGGCAGACTATGAAACCCGCGTCAAGGGGAGGAACGAGTGGCGCACTCGCCGATGGATGTCACGCGGCTCATCGCCACGGACGCCGCCCGGGCGTCACGGGTGCTCGGCGGCATACGCGCCTCCGCCCTCTCCGGCTCCGGCCCGGACTCCGACTCCGAATCCGGCAGACGTCCCAGACCCGTCCCGCGCCCGGCGATCCGGGAGTCCTGGAACCGCATGCTGCACAGCGGGATCGACCCCGACCACGACTTCCGGGTGGACCTGCTCAGCCGCGACGAGGTGGAGCGCCGCCGCCAGACGTCACCACTGCGCCATGTACTGCCGGTGCTGCGCGAAGGCCTGCTGGCCCTCGCGGACACCTCGCAGCACATCATGATGGTCGCGGACGCCGACGCCCGGGTGCTGTGGCGGGAGGGCAGCACGGCGGTGCTCCGCAAGGCCGACGGGCAGGGACTCGGGATCGGCGCGGACTGGCGGGAGGAGACGGTGGGCACCAACGGCGTGGGCACTCCCCTCGTGTCCCGCCGCCCCGTACAGGTCTTCTCCGCCGAGCACTTCGTGCACGCCCTGCACTCCTGGACCTGCACCGGAGCCCCCATCACCGACCCGCGCGACGGCCGGCTCCTCGGCGCGGTGGACATCAGCGGCCCTCTGGAGACTCTGCACCCCTTCACCCTCGCGCTGGTGGACTCGGTCGCCAAACTCGCCCAGGCCCGTCTGCGTGACCTCCACCTGACCTCGCTGGAGCAACTGCGGGCGGTGGCGGCCCCGGTGCTGGCCCGTATCGACGGCCGCGCGATCGCCGTCGACAGGGACGGCTGGACGGCCGCGGTCACCGGCATGCCGTACACCAACCGTCTGGCCCTGCCCGACCCCGTCTCGCCGGGCCGCTGCTGGCTGCCCACGCTCGGCCTCTGCTGGGTCGAACCCCTCCCCTCCGGCTGGTTGATACGCCCCACGGCGGACCCGCCCCCCGCCTCCACCGCCACCCACATCACCCTCGACCTCGCGCACCCGCGCCGCTCGACAGTCACCGTCACCAGCTGCACCGGCTCCTGGACCCATGACCTCACCCCCCGCCACGCCGAACTCCTCTACCTCCTCGCCCTCCATCGCGGCGGCCGCAGTGCTTCCGCCCTGGCCGACGACATGTTCGGCGACCCCACCCGTACCGTCACCGTCCGCGCCGAGATGTCCCGCGTACGCCGCTACCTCGGCGCCTTCCTCGACCACCGGCCGTACCGTTTCACCGAACGCGCCAAGGTCGAAGTCCGCCTCCCCGAAAGCCCGTTGGACCTGCTGCCGCACTCGCTGGCACCGGGGGTGGTACGCGCCCGAGCGGCCTCGGGCGGTCAGCCGTGGCTGGAACGGAGGTGAGGGATCTCCCTGTATTTCCCGCGTCAACGGGGTGACCCGTGGCCCACTGACGTAGCATCCCTTCCAGGCCACCCCACCTGCCCCTCCGTCAAGATCCTGATGACGGGAAGCAGTTGGCCCGCGCCACCCCGGGAGGTTGGTTGTATGAAGCACCGCGGCAGGCACCGTCGGCGCAGGAGAGGGCGTGCGCTGCGCGCGTCTCTGGCGGGGACCGCGCTGGCGCTCACGGCGGCGGCCACGTTGATCAGTACGTCCCAGGCGACGGGGAGCGGCACGCCGGGCGCCCTGTCCTCGATCGGCTCCTCCTCCCAACTGCGTGAGTTCCAGCTGCGTGAGAGCCTCGTCGACGAGACCGCCCTCGACGCGCTGACCTCGGAGATGGGCGGCGGTGTCGGTGTCGACGAGGTGCTGGGCAGCGCCAATCACACGATGCGCACCGAGGCCGACTGCTACGACACCGAAAAGGCCGCCCTGCCCGTCGAGCCGGCGGTCGCCCGGGCGTACTGCTGGGAGTCCGGCGACGCCGTCAACGACAACTGGCTTCCCCAGTCCGTCACCACCTCCCGCGACAACCGGGTCATCGTCTCCGGATGGACGCACACGGCGCGCACCGGCGGCGCGGACGACGAGGGGCTCGCCAGGGTCGCCTTCGTCGACGCGAGTGATCCGGCGAACCTCACGTACCGGTGGACCCTTCTCGTCGTCCCGAAGGCCGACGGCGACGGATTCGAGGCCGTGCGCTCCGGGCTCGGCGGTATGGCCTGGTACGAGGACAAGCTGATCGTCACCGCGCGGAGCCCCGAGAGCACCGGACGGCAGGACGACTCCCTCTATGTCTTCGACCTCCGCCGGTTCCTCCGCGCCGATGTGACCGGCAGTGATGTCATCGGCAAGGTCGGCGACGGCTGGTCGGCCCATCACTACCGGTACGTGCTACCGGCGGTCGCCTCGTACAGCCCGTCGTCCGGCGGCGGCTGTGACGCGCGTGACAACGACGGGGTGCCCTGCTTCGGCTCCCTCTCGCTCGACCGGACATCGACCCCGCCCAGCGTCGTCGCGAACGAGTGGTTCCGGCCGAGCAGTGAGGAGCCTGCCCGCGTCTGGCGCTACGCCCTCGACATCACCCCCGAGCGCGTCGGCCTGCTCACCGCCTCCGGCGCCCGGGCCGACGTCGACGCGGTTCAGGCGTACGAGACCGGGGCCGCGGGTGTCCAGGGTGTCCTCTCCCACAAGGGCGACTGGTACGTCGGTCAGGCCGGCCGGGACCGCGAGGTGCGCGGCACGTTGTGGCGTCAGGACGAGGACGGCGCGCGGGCCGCCAAGTGCGCGGGCGACGTCGCGGGGAGCAAGGCGTACGCCTGCTGGGGGCGGCACACCGCCTCCCTCTCGTACTCGCCGGTGACCGGCGAAGTGTGGACGCTCACCGATCCGATCCCCGCGCGCGTGCTGTACGCGGTGAGGCTGTCGAAGGTCGACAGCGCGCTGGGCTGATGATTTTCTGACCTCATGAGCAGCAGTACGGTCACCACGTGGTCCCTGGAGCAGACGTCCCCGTGCGACCTCCTCCCCGCCGCCGCCCCCGACGGCGACGGCGTCCGTATCGTCCGCTCCGAGGTCCCCTCCCCCGAGTTCAGCCGGTTCCTCTACGCCTCTGTCGGCGGCGACATCCGCTGGATCGACCGGCTGCCGTGGTCGTACGCCCGCTGGCAGGAGTACCTGGACCGGCCCGGCGTGGAGACGTGGGTCGCGTACGACCGGGGCACGCCCGCGGGGTATGTGGAGTTCGAGCCGCAGGACGCCGGGGCGGTGGAGATCGGGTACTTCGGGCTGATCCCGGCCTTCCGGGGCCGGCGCATCGGCGGGCATCTGCTGTCGTACGCGACCGCCCGGGCCTGGGACCTCGCCGACCGCTGGCCGGGGCTGCCGCCCACCAAGCGGGTCTGGCTGCGCACCTGCACCCGGGACGGGGAGCACGCCATGGGCAACTACCTGCGGCGGGGGTTCAAGCTGTTCGACACCAAGGTGACCGAGGAGGCGGACGTGGCCGCGCCCGGACCTTGGCCCGGGGCCTAGGGCGTGTTGCGGAAGTCCCGTCGTCCGGATCGGGAATCATTCCCGGAGTCGCCATGACCCACATCACATCGTCTCGCGATGCGAGACAACCCTGTCCGGAATGTGGATGATGGTGGACTGAGTCTAAAGAGCCGTGCCACGCTTCCGTCATGTCTGGAACTGGAATTGCCTTGGTGAGTCGGCGGCACGTCGACCTCGGCCGCGTCTCCAGCGCCATGTGTCCGGCGAGCTGAGACCTGCAGCACAGCCGCTTCCTGTTCCTCGCATCTCCTCTGCCGCGCAACGCCGCGCACGTATGCCCACGTGCACGCGCAGGTAAGAGCCTCCCGCCCGCCACCCGACCACCGCCCCTCATCGACGGCGCTGGGCGCCGACCCCTCCCGTCGCTGTCCCGAAGGACGTACAAACCATGGCCGCCACCCCGCAGAACTCCGCCACGCCCCGCCGCAAGGTGAGCCGTCACCGTGGCGAAGGACAGTGGGCCGCGGGACACTTCACCCCGCTGAACGGCAACGAGCAGTTCAAGAAGGACGACGACGGTCTCAATGTGCGGACACGCATTGAGACCATCTACTCGAAGCGCGGCTTCGACTCGATCGACCCCAACGACCTGCGCGGCCGGATGCGCTGGTGGGGGCTGTACACCCAGCGCAAGCCCGGGATCGACGGCGGTAAGACCGCCATCCTGGAGCCGGAGGAGCTGGACGACAAGTACTTCATGCTGCGGGTGCGCATCGACGGCGGTCGGCTGACCACACGGCAGCTGCGGGTGATCGGTGAGATCTCGCAGGAGTTCGCGCGGGGCACGGCCGACATCACCGACCGGCAGAACGTGCAGTACCACTGGATCCGGGTCGAGGACGTGCCCGAGATCTGGGAGCGGCTGGAGGCCGTGGGGCTGTCCACGACCGAGGCCTGCGGTGACACGCCGCGTGTGATCATCGGTTCGCCCGTCGCGGGGATCGCCGCGGACGAGATCATCGACGGCACCCCGGCCATGGACGAGATCCACCGGCGGATCGTCGGCAACAAGGACTTCTCGAACCTGCCCCGCAAGTTCAAGTCCGCCATCTCCGGCTCCCCGCTGCTCGACGTGGCGCACGAGATCAACGACATCGCCTTCGTCGGTGTCCGCCACCCCGAGCACGGCCCCGGCTTCGACGTCTGGGTCGGCGGCGGTCTGTCCACCAACCCCAAGATCGGGCAGCGGCTCGGCACCTGGGTGCCGCTGGACGAGGTCCCGGACGTCTACGAGGGCGTCATCTCGATCTTCCGTGACTACGGTTACCGGCGCCTTCGTACGCGCGCTCGCCTGAAGTTCCTGCTCGCCGACTGGGGCACGGAGAAGTTCCGTCAGGTGCTGGAGGACGAGTACCTCAAGCGCAAGCTGATCGACGGCCCCGCCCCGGACCAGCCGGTGGCGCGCTGGCGCGACCACGTCGGTGTGCACCAGCAGAACGACGGCCGGTTCTACGTCGGGTTCGCCCCGCGGGTCGGCCGTGTCGACGGGACCACGCTCACGAAGATCGCCGACCTCGCGGAGGCGCACGGCTCGGGCCGGGTCCGTACGACCGTCGAGCAGAAGATGATCGTGCTGGACGTCACCGAGGACCAGGTCGACTCGCTCGTCGCGGGTCTTGAGGCCCTGGACCTCACGGTGCACCCGTCCCCGTTCCGGCGGGGCACGATGGCCTGCACCGGCATCGAGTACTGCAAGCTCGCGATCGTCGAGACGAAGGCGCGCGGCGCCTCGCTGATCGACGAACTGGAGCGCCGTATCCCGGACTTCGACGAGCCGATCACCATCAACATCAACGGCTGCCCGAACGCCTGTGCCCGTATCCAGGTGGCGGACATCGGTCTCAAGGGCCAGCTCGTCCTCAACGACCAGGGCGAGCAGGTCGAGGGCTTCCAGGTGCACCTGGGCGGCGCGCTCGGCCTGGAGGCCGGGTTCGGCCGCAAGGTGCGCGGCCTGAAGGTCACCTCCGAGGAGCTGCCCGACTACGTCGAGCGCGTCCTGAAGCGGTTCCAGGAGGAGCGCGAGGACGGCGAGCGGTTCGCCACCTGGGTCACCCGGGCCAGCGAGGAGGCACTGTCGTGAGCGAGCGGGCCGCCCCCTTCTACTGCCCCTACTGCGGTGACGAAGACCTGCGCCCGAGCGAAGAGAGTCATGGCGCGTGGGAATGCGGAGCCTGCAATCGAGCCTTCCAGTTGAAGTTCCTCGGGCTGCTGGCCCGAGGGCTGCAACGAGCCGACAGCGGAGGGGATCACATATGACGACCGTTCAGGCGGATTCGGATACATCCCTGGAGGACGAGAACCCGGCCGACCCCGAGGCGGCGAAGCGCGCGGAGCTCAAGGCGCTCGCCGAGCAGGCCGGCCGTGATCTGGAGGACTCCTCGGCGCTCGAGATCCTCCAGTGGGCCGTGGACACCTTCGGCAAGCGTTTCTGTGTGACCTCCTCGATGGAGGACGCCGTGGTCGCGCACCTCGCCTCCCGGGCCCGGCCCGGTGTGGACGTGGTGTTCCTCGACACCGGCTACCACTTCCCGGAGACGATCGGCACCCGGGACGCGGTCGAGGCCGTGATGGATGTGAACGTCCTCACGATCACCCCGCGTCAGACGGTCGCCGAGCAGGACGCCGAGTACGGGCCCAGGCTGCACGACCGCGACCCGGACCTGTGCTGCTTCCTGCGCAAGGTCAAGCCGCTCGAAGAGGGCCTGACCCGGTTCGACGCGTGGGCGACGGGTCTGCGCCGCGACGAGTCCGAGACCCGGGCGAACACCCCGGTCGTCGGCTGGGACGAGAAGCGCGGCAAGGTCAAGATCTCCCCGATCGCGCGCTGGACCCAGGACGACGTGGACGCCTACGTCGTTGAGCACGGTGTGCTCACCAACCCCCTGCTCATGGACGGTTACACATCCGTGGGCTGTGCCCCCTGCACCCGCCGTGTCGCCGACGGCGAGGACGCGCGTGCCGGCCGTTGGGCAGGCAGCGCCAAGACCGAGTGCGGACTGCACCTGTGACCGCCATCACTGTGCCTGTGACGAACCAGGAGAACCAAGTGACGACCGGAGCCACCGTCTGGCTCACGGGTCTGCCGAGCGCCGGCAAGACCACCATCGCGTACGAGCTCGCGGGCCGGCTGCGCGAGGAGGGCCACCTCGTCGAGGTGCTCGACGGCGACGAGATCCGTGAGTTCCTCACCGCCGACCTCGGCTTCAGCCGCGCCGACCGGCACACCAACGTGCAGCGCATCGGCTTCCTCGCCGACATGCTCGCCCGTAACGGCGTCAAGGCACTGGTGCCGGTCATCGCGCCGTACGCCGACAGCCGCGAGGCCGTCCGCAAGCGGCACGACGCGAGCGGCGCCGCCTACCTCGAGGTGCATGTGGCCACGCCGGTCGAGGTGTGCTCCGTACGCGATGTGAAGGGGCTGTACGCCAAGCAGGCCGCCGGTGAGATCTCCGGGCTGACCGGGGTCGACGACCCGTACGAGGCGCCCGAGAACCCCGATCTGCGTATCGAGTCGCAGGACCAGACGGTGCGGGAGTCCGCGGCGCTGGTCCACAAGCTGCTCACCGAGAGGGGTCTGGCATGACGACGACCGTCGCCACCGTCTCCGAGGAGACCGGCACCCCGTACGTCCTCTCGCACCTGGACGCCCTGGAGTCGGAGGCCGTCCACATCTTCCGCGAGGTGGCGGGCGAGTTCGAGCGGCCGGTGATCCTCTTCTCCGGCGGCAAGGACTCCATCGTCATGCTCCACCTGGCGCTGAAGGCGTTCGCCCCGGCGGCGATCCCCTTCTCGCTGCTGCACGTGGACACCGGGCACAACTTCCCCGAGGTCATCGACTACCGCGACCGGACCGTCGAGAAGCACGGCCTCAGGCTGCATGTGGCCTCCGTGCAGGACTACATCGACCGCGGAGTCCTCAAGGAGCGCCCCGACGGCACCCGCAACCCGCTCCAGACGGTGCCGCTGACGGAGAAGATCCAGACGGAGAAGTTCGACGCCGTCTTCGGTGGTGGCCGTCGGGACGAGGAGAAGGCCCGCGCCAAGGAGCGGGTGTTCTCGCTGCGGGACGAGTTCTCGCAGTGGGACCCGCGCCGGCAGCGGCCCGAGCTGTGGCAGCTCTACAACGGCCGCCACGCGCCGGGCGAGCACGTCCGCGTCTTCCCGCTCTCCAACTGGACCGAGCTGGACGTCTGGCAGTACATCGCCCGTGAGGGCATCGAGCTGCCGGAGATCTACTTCGCGCACGAGCGTGAGGTGTTCATGCGGGCCGGTATGTGGCTGACGGCCGGCGAGTGGGGTGGCCCCAAGGACGGCGAGGCCGTCGAGAAGCGCCTCATCCGTTACCGGACCGTGGGTGACATGTCCTGTACCGGGGCCGTCGACTCCGACGCGGTGACCCTCGATCAGGTCATCGCCGAGATCGCCGCGTCCCGGCTCACCGAGCGGGGCGCGACCCGCGCCGACGACAAGCTGTCCGAGGCCGCGATGGAAGACCGTAAGCGCGAGGGGTACTTCTAAGCATGAGCACGACCACGGAACTCACCGAGACGACCCTTCTGCGTTTCGCGACCGCCGGTTCGGTCGACGACGGCAAGTCCACGCTCGTCGGCCGGCTGCTGCACGACTCCAAGTCGATCCTCACCGACCAGCTGGAGGCCGTGGAGCGCGCCTCGGCGAGCCGTGGCCAGGAGGGCCCGGACCTGGCGCTCCTCACCGACGGTCTGCGGGCCGAGCGGGAGCAGGGCATCACCATCGACGTGGCGTACCGCTACTTCGCCACCGCCCGCCGCCGGTTCATCCTCGCCGACACGCCCGGCCATGTGCAGTACACCCGCAACATGGTGACGGGCGCCTCCACCGCCGAGCTGACGGTGATCCTCGTCGACGCCCGCAACGGTGTCGTCGAGCAGACCCGCCGGCACGCCGCGATCGCCGCGCTGCTGCGCGTCCCGCACGTGGTCCTCGCCGTCAACAAGATGGACCTCGTCGGCTACGAGGAGCAGGTCTTCGCGTCGATCGCCGAGAAGTTCACGGCGTACGCGACCGAGCTGGGCGTCCCCGAGGTCACCTCCATCCCGATCTCGGCACTGGCCGGTGACAACGTGGTGGAGCCGTCCGCGAACATGGACTGGTACGGCGGGCCGACGTTCCTGGAGCACCTGGAGACCGTGCCGGTCAGCCACGACATGGCGCACTGCCACGCCCGGCTGCCCGTGCAGTTCGTGATCCGTCCGCAGACGGCCGAGCACCCGGACTACCGGGGGTACGCGGGTCAGATCGCGGCCGGTACGTTCCGGGTCGGCGACCCGGTGACGGTGCTCCCCTCCGGCCGTACGACGAAGGTCTCGGGCATCGACCTGCTCGGCAAGCCGGTCGAGGCGGCCTACACCCCGCAGTCGGTGACGCTCCTGCTGGAGGACGACATCGACATCTCGCGCGGTGACCTGATCGTGCCGAGCAAGGACGCGCCCTCGACCACGCAGGACATCGAGGCGACCGTCTGCCATGTCGCCGACCAGCCGCTCACCGTGGGCCACCGGGTGCTGCTCAAGCACGGCACCCGTACGGTCAAGGCGATCGTCAAGGACATCCCGTCGCGGCTCACGCTCGACGACCTGTCCCTGCACCCGCACCCCGGGCAGCTCGTCGCCAACGACATCGGCCGGGTGAAGATCCGCGCCGCTGAGGCGCTGCCGGTCGACTCGTACGCCGACTCCCGCCGCACCGGTTCGTTCATCCTGATCGACCCGGCCGACGGTACGACGCTGACCGCCGGCATGGTCGGCGAGTCGTTCGCCTCGCCCGAGCCCGTCAAGGACGAGGCCGAGGACGACGGGTGGGACTTCTGACATGAACTCCCTGGACTACTACGCGACGTTCGCGAAGGAGGGCGGCCGGGTCGGCAGCGGCGCCCTTGGCTGGGGGTGCCCCCGAACGGAGTTTGGGGGAGGGCAGGGCGGAGTCGCCCGATGTGCGTGATGCCGTACGGGCCCGGCCCACATGCCCGCCGTAGACGACGACCTGCCGATCTCCCGGCCACGACCTGAAAGACCGTGACCGCCGGGCCTACGAGAGGAACCCCTCCCGTGCCTGTCGCACCCGCCGTACGCCGTACCCTCGCGGTCCTCGCCGCGCTCCCCCTGCTCACGCTCGCCGCCTGCGGCTACGGCTCCCAGGCCAAGAGCGACGGCAGGCAGCGGATCGCCGCCGGCGCCGAGAAGATCGACGGTCTCGACGCCGTGCAGATCGGCTACTTCGGCAATCTGACGCACGCGACCGCGTTGGTCGGGCAGGACCAGGGGTTCTTCCAGAAGGAGCTCGGCGCCACGAAGGCCGAGTACACGGCCTTCAACGCGGGGCCCTCGGAGATCGAGGCGCTCAACGCCGGGTCCATCGACATCGGCTGGATCGGCCCGTCTCCGGCGATCAACGGCTACACCAAGGCGGACGGCACGAACCTGCGCATCATCGGCGGTGCGGCGTCCGGCGGGGTCAAGCTCGTGGTGAACCCGGACCGGATCAAGACCCTGAAGGACGTCAAGGGCAAGAAGATCGCCACCCCGCAGCTCGGCAACACGCAGGACGTGGCCTTCCTCAACTGGATCGCGGAGCAGGGCTGGAAGGTCGACGCGCAGAGCGGCCAGGGCGATGTGTCGGTGGTCCGCACGGACAACGCCATCGCGCCGAACGCCTACAAGTCCGGCTCCATCGACGGCGCGTGGGTGCCGGAGCCGACCGCGTCCAAGCTGGTCGCCGAGGGCGCGAAGGTGCTGCTGGACGAGGCGGACCTGTGGCCGGACAAGAAGTTCGTGATCACGAACATCATCGTGCGGCAGGACTTCCTGAAGAAGTACCCGAAGGTCGTCGAGGCCGTGCTGCGGGGCTCGGTGGAGACCAACGCGTGGATCGCCGCCAACCCCGACAAGGCGAAGGCGTCGGCGAACGCCCAGCTCAAGGCCGACTCCGGCAAGGAACTCCCGGCGAACGTGCTCGGCCCGGCGTGGGAGTCCATCCAGTTCGTCGACGACCCGCTGGCGTCCACCCTGCGGACCGAGGCGGACCACGCGGTCAAGGCCGGGCTGCTGGAGCAGCCGAAGCTGGACGGCATCTACGACGTGAGGCCGCTCAACAAGGTCCTCAAGGCCGCGGGTGAACCCGAGGTCGACGACGCCGGGCTCGGCGTCAAGTGACCGAGAAGCCAGAGAAGTCTGATGAGTCCGATGAGTTCCCAGTGATTCCCAGGAGGTGACGACCATGGCAACCGCCCTCGCCAAGGCCGCCGACAGCGTTCTCGCGGTCGAGCACGCCGCCCGTATCGAGCATGTCTCGAAGTCCTTCCCCGGGCCTGCCGGGCAGCAGCTCGTCCTGGACGACATCAGCCTCGATGTCGCTCCGGGCGAGTTCGTCACCCTCCTGGGTGCCTCGGGCTGTGGCAAGTCGACGCTGCTCAACCTGGTCGCAGGGCTGGACAGGCCGACCTCGGGCAGCATCACGACCGATGGACGTCCGGCCCTGATGTTCCAGGAGCACGCTCTGTTCCCGTGGCTGACCGCGGGCAAGAACGTCGAACTCGCCCTGAAGCTCAGGGGGGTTCCGAAGAACGAGCGGCGCGAGCGGGCCGAGGAGCTGCTGGAGCTGGTCCGGCTCAAGGGCGCGTACGGCAAGCGCGTCCACGAGCTGTCCGGCGGTATGCGCCAGCGGGTCGCCATGGCCCGCGCGCTGGCCCAGGAGAGCAAGCTGCTGCTGATGGACGAGCCGTTCGCCGCGCTCGACGCCATCACCCGTGACGTGCTGCACGACGAGCTGACCCGCATCTGGAGCGAGACGAGGCTGTCGGTGCTGTTCGTGACGCACAACGTGCGCGAGGCGGTACGGCTCGCCGAGCGCGTCGTACTGCTGTCCTCGCGCCCCGGCCGGGTGGCCCGCGAGTGGACGGTGGGCATTCCGCAGCCGCGCCGTATCGAGGACACGGCCGTGGCGGAGCTCTCCGTCGAGATCACCGAAGAACTGCGCAAGGAGATCCGCCGCCATGGCCAGCACTGAGACCACGGCCGACGCCGCTCCGGGTCCCGGTCCCGGGAAGGATTCCGACGACCTCGCCGGCCTGGAGGCGGGCCTCGACGCGCTGGAGTCGGTGCAGACCGGGCGCCCGCCGCTCAGGCAGGTCCTCGTCGAGAAGGTGCTGCCACCGGTCATCGCCGTCGCCCTGGTGCTGGTGGTCTGGCAGCTGCTGGTCTCGGCGGAGGTCACCGAGAGCTACAAGCTGCCCGCGCCGTCCGCGGTGTGGGAGGAGCTGCGGCAGTCCTGGCTGCAGGGCACGCTCCACGAGTACATCTGGACGTCCGTCTCGCGCGGTCTGCTCGGCTTCCTGCTGGCCCTGGTGATCGGCACGCCGCTGGGTCTGCTGGTGGCCCGGGTGCGGATCGTCCGCGCGGCGCTCGGCCCGATCCTCTCCGGTCTGCAGTCGCTGCCGTCGGTGGCGTGGGTGCCGCCCGCGGTGATCTGGCTGGGCCTGGAACCCTCGGTGATGTACGCGGTGATCCTGCTCGGCGCGGTCCCCTCCATCGCCAACGGCCTGGTCTCCGGCATCGACCAGGTGCCCCCGCTGTTCCTGCGGGCCGGCCGCACCCTGGGCGCGACCGGGCTGAAGGGCACCTGGCACATCGTGATGCCCGCCTCGCTGCCCGGCTACGTCGCCGGTCTGAAGCAGGGCTGGGCGTTCTCGTGGCGCTCACTGATGGCCGCGGAGATCATCGCGCAGGCACCGGACATGGGCACGGGCCTCGGCCAGCTGCTGGAGGCGGGCCGCACCAACAGCAGCATGTCCCAGGTCTTCTTCGCCATCATCCTCATCCTGATCGTCGGTATCGCCATCGACCTGCTGATCTTCAGCCCGCTGGAGCGGTGGGTCCTGCGCAGCCGCGGTCTGCTGGTGAACCGCTGAGTTCGTGACCCGCTGAGCTCGTACCGCTGAGAGAGCTGGGAGAGAGTCGACCCCATGCGCAGCCCCGTCCTCCTCGTCATCGCCCACGGCAGCCGCGACCCGCGGCACGCCGCGACCGTGCACGCCCTCGTACGGCGGGTACGGGCGATGCGCCCCGGGTTGCGCGTGGAGACCGGCTTCCTGGACTTCAACATCCCGTCCGTGCAGGGCGTGCTGGAGAACCTGGCGGCGGAGGGCGTACGGGACGTCGTGGCCCTGCCCCTGCTGCTGACCCGGGCCTTCCACGCCAAGGCGGACATCCCGGCGGTCCTGCGGGACGCTCCGCCGCAGCTGCGCATCCGCCAGGCGGAGGTCCTCGGCCCCTCCCCGCTGC
Organism: Streptomyces capitiformicae; assembly: GCF_002214185.1. NCBI lineage: Bacteria > Bacillati > Actinomycetota > Actinomycetes > Kitasatosporales > Streptomycetaceae > Streptomyces > Streptomyces capitiformicae. The sequence continues at coordinate 1,460,662 of NZ_CP022161.1, forward strand.
TGCTCGCCGCCCTCGAACGCCGTCTGTACGAGGCGGGGTTGAGCCCCGCCGACAAGTCCTCGACCGGGGTCGTGCTGGCCTCGGCGGGGTCCACCGACCCGGAGGCGATCGCGGTGATCGCCGACATCGCGCGGGAGTGGTGGCACACCGGTTGGTGCGCCGTGCGACCCGCGTTCGCCTCCGCATCCCTTCCGCGCACCGAGGACGCCGTCCGCGAACTGCGAGCCCTCGGCTGCGAACGCGTCGCCGTGGCCCCGTACGTCCTCGCCCCCGGCTTCCTCCCGGACCGCATCGCCCGGGGCGCGGCGCGGGCAGACATCCTCGCCGACGTACTGGGCCCGGCACCGGAGGTGGCACGAGTCCTGCTCCGGCGGTACGACGAGGCGTCGGTTCCGGTGCGGGCGGTGGTGGGGGCCTGAAGCCTGGGGGGTGTGGTGAAAGTCCTGTGCGGTGCCCGCGCCCGCCGCGACAGCGGCGGATGTCACAGCCGGTGCGTGCCCCCAGCGTGCCGGGCGCCGTGGGTGCTGTGCGGGACTTTCACCACACCCCCTCGCCCTCAGTGCGACGCGCGCTGTCGCGGGTCCCGGCCGCTCGATGCCAGCGCCCGGTCGAACGTCGGCGCGTCGGCCGGTACCGGTACCGGGTCGGCGAAGCCGTCGTACTGGCGGTAGAGGTCGGCGTGGGTTTCGACGACGCCGAGGACGAAGCGGGCGGCTTCCTCCGAGACACGGAAATCCTGGCCGGTGGTGGTGGCGACGTCCCAGCCGTGGACGGCCATCTCCTTGATGATCATGCCGGCGAGATCGGCGGCCGGGAGCAAGCCCATGCCGAGGTCGATCTCGCCTTCCCACAGCGCGGGGTCGGCCCAGGCGGCGACCGCGCGGTCCAGTTGGGTTGCGTAGGCCTCGGCCCAGTCCGGGTCGGCGGTGAAGTCGCGCTTCGCCAGTTCCTCGGGGAGGGGCTTGCGCAGGGCTCGGTGTTCGAGGCCGTGCGAGGTGTAGAGGACCCAGTGGTTGACCAGGGCTCGGACGTCCCAGTCGCCGCAGTGGGTGGGGAGGGGAAGGTGGGCCGCCGTGACGCCGCGGGCGACGCGGGCCGCCTCCGCGGCGCATTCGACCATGTACGGGTACGAGTCGTGGTTCTTCATGCGCCTCACGCTAGGGACGGCGCGCGCCGGGTTCTTGAACAAACGCGACGCCCCTCGGAGGCGCGCCTCAGTGGGGCCGGGTCAGCTCGGCCAGCTTCACCACCGTGTTCCAGTTGCGGGTGGTGGCGATCAGGCCCTTCGTCAGGCGCGGCCTGGCCAGGGCCTCCGCGAGCTTGGAACGGCCCAGGCCCTCGGGGGCGTAGAGGTAGAGGGCGCGGTCGCCCAGCCGGAACTCCTCGGGCAGGAAGGCCTGTTGGTCGATCGCGGAGAAGCGGTCGGGGGTCACGGCCGCCGAGAAGTACGTGACGTGCAGCTGCTTGCCCTCCAGCTCCGCCGCCGGGAACGGGCAGGCCTCGCGTACCGCTTCCAGGTAGGCGTGGTCGCGGACCAGGACGTCGACGGTGAACCCGAAGCGGTTCTCGATGGCCGCCGTGATCTCCGCCGCCAGGGAGTCCTCGTCCCCGTGGTCGGCGATGAAGACCGCGTTGCCGCTCTGGAGGTAGGTGGCCACCGCGTCGTGGCCGAGGTCGTTCAGCAGGGCGCGGAGGTCCGCCATCGGGACCTTCTTGCTGCCGCCCACGTTGATTCCGCGCAACAGCGCCGCGTACGTCGTCATGGCGACATCATCCGACATCCGGCGAGGGGAGCCCCGCTTTGGCGGGGTCATCGGGTGGACCGATTCGGGCGTGGCCGGGGGTGGTTGTCCGCTCCGGCCACGGTCGTGTGTGCGGGCTCAGGCCGCCTTGGCGACCGTCTCGCGGTCGAAGGAGTCGAGAGTGCGGGTGAAGTCGCGGGTCGACAGCAGCAGTTTGTAGATGATGGTCAGCTCCAAGACGAGCAGCAGGGCGCCGGAGACGACGGTCGCGGCCAGTACCGAGTCGAGGAACGGGCCGATCATGAAGACGCCCATCTGGAACTCGATACCGCTGATCAGATGAGGGCGGACGCGGTGGCGCAGCAGGAAGGACCGGGCCCGCAGATACAGGGGGAAGCGGCGGCGGAACTCCTGGTGCAGGTCGACGACCTGGGCCTGCGGCGCTGCCTCGGTGACCTCGGCGGCGACCGTGCGCAGATCCTGTTCGATGTCCGCCTCGGGGTTGTCGCGCAGCAGGTCTTCCATGAAGGTGAGTTCGCGTTCGTTCTCGGCGCGGCGGGCCGCCCGCAGCCGGGCCTTGATCTGCTTGCGCATGGTGTGGCGGACCTTGAAGGTCTCCAGGGAGTTGATGTAGCAAAGCGCGTCGAAGCCGATGACGGCGGCGGCGAGCCAGATGTAGAGGGTCTCGCCCGTGCGGTAGTACTGCCCGGCCATCAGGGCCACCGCACACGCCGCCACCCGGATACGGTCGAAGACGAAGTCGAGCCAGGCGCCGAACAACGAGCCCTGGCCGGTGAGCCGGGCGACCTTGCCGTCCATGCAGTCGAGGACGAAGCTCAGGTGGTAGACGACCGCGCCGGCGATCAGCCAGCGCCAGTCGCCCAGCGCGAAGCAGGCGGCCGAGACCAGGCCCAGCAGAAAGGCGCCCCAGGTCAGCTGGTTGGGCGTGATCCTCGTGTACTTCGCGGTCAGCCGCACCAGCGGTGTGGCGACCGGGTCGACGAGCAGCACGGTCCACCACGCGTCGCGCTTCTTCTGCGTGACGCGGCGCACCTCTGCGAGGTCGGGTATGTCTCGGCGCATGACTCAACTTCCTGGCGTTCGAATTGAGTTCATACTCAGCTTGAGAGCCGTTCACCCAAGGCACAAGAAGCGGCCGACGCAACCTTTCACAGGGGGTGACGGTCGAACCATGCAACCAAGTCGATGACCTTCCCGCGCCCCCCTGCCGTTATGGGGCCGTTACTGAAGTTCCGCCTCGATCAGGTCGGCGGCCCGTCGGGTGCCGCCCTCGCCCGCCATTCCCTCCTGGATCTCCTTGAGGCGGCGCGCCACTTCGGGGTCGTCGACGAGGGAGAGCACCGCCTCGCGCAGGGTCTCGGCCGTCGCCTCGTCCATGGGGACGTGGCGGGCGACGCCGAGGGTCTGGAGCACGTCGGCGTTGCCGAACTGGTCGGCGGCCTGCGGTACGGCGACCATCGGTGTGGCGGTCGCGAGCCCCTCCTGACTGCCGCCGGCGCCCGCGTGGGTGATGAAGGCGTCGGCCTGCTTGAGGATGGCCAGCTGCGGTACCCAGTCCCGCACTTCCACGTTGGCGGGGATCTCGCCCAGCTCGGCCGCGTCGACGTGCCGGCCGACCTGGAGCACCATGTGCCAGCCGGGCAGGTCACCGAAGGCCTTGACGCACTCGCGGTAGAAGTCGGGCTGCTTGGTGAACGCGGAGCCGAGGGAGACGAGCAGGACCTTTTCCGCGTCGGCCGGCCGGTGCCAGTCGCCCTGGGCCGCGCGGTCGCCCTGGCAGGCCCCGACGAAGGTGTAGCGGTTCTCGTCGACCCGGTCGGCGTTCCACTGGAGCGCCTTGGGGATGAGGACGAGCGAGCGGTCGGGTCGGCCGCCGAAGGAGTCGGGGTCCAGGTCGATCCCGTTCTCGTCCAGCCAGGCCTGGAAGCGGGCGTAGTACGCCTTGCCGCGCTCGGTCTTCTTCGGCTCGGCCCACATGGGTTCGGCGACCTCCTCCTCGTAGCCGTCCCAGGCGACCATGTGCGGGGAGAGCGTGACCGCCTTGACGCCCCAGCGGTGGGCGAGGACACGGGCCGGGTAGGAGGCGGTGTCGTGCAGCACGAGGTCCGGCTCGTCACCCTCGTACGCCTCGATGAGCTGCGGCAGGGCCTGGATCGCGTCGTCGAGGAACGGCTCCACGTTGTCGAGGAGCGTGCTCCCCCATGCCTCGGGGTCGGCGTCAGGGCCGGGCAGCGTCGAGCGCCAGAGCTTCGGCTCGGCACCGGTCTCCGCCACCTTCTCGGCGAAGGCCGGCGGAATCGCGTAGGTGACGCGATGCCCGCGGGCGACCAGTTCCCGGATCACTTCGAGGCTCGGGTTCACGTGGCCGTGGGCGGCGATGGAGAACATGGCGATGTGGGAGGTCATGGGCGAGACCATACGCGAGACGAGACGTCTCGTGCAACCCGCTTTCGCTTCCGCGAGCACCGGATGCCATATAAACGTTCGGGCGCGATCGGGTGACAGACGCGCAGGGTGACAACAGACGGGGGGACGATGACCGGCGACGTGGATCAGGACGCGGTGCTGCGGGCCAGGAACGTGCTGCTGGGCTCCGGCAGACCGACACCGCGGGAGGAGGTCGAGGCATGCCGGGTGCTGGCCCGGGTGAGCCCGGCGGCCTATCTGCCCCGGCTGTCGCGGGCCCTGGTGCATCTCGGCTACGGCGACGTCTTCGACGAACTGCCACAGGCCCGGCTGGCGTTGTTCGAGGAGGCGGCGGAGGCCGCGTACGCGTTGGACGCGTCCGATCCGATGCGTACGGAGGTGCTGCTCAAGGCACTGGACAGCCTCCAGAACCACCTGTTCGTCATCGGTCGGCGTGCTGAGGGGCTGGCGCTGCGCGAGGAGATGGCGGAGATCGGCCGTGGCGACCTGGAGGACGGTCGGGGAGGTCCGGCGTGGTCCGCGCTCGAACTGTGGGCGCGGGCCCTGGCCGAGGAGGGCCGGCACCGTGAGGCCGCCGCGCTGCACGAGGAGATCGTCCGCCATGCCCGGCCGTACGGGCCGCAGAGCGGAGGCGCCGCCTGGGCCGTGCTCGAATGGATGGCCGAGGCGGAGGCGGCCGGGCTGCGGGACAGGGCCGAGGCCGCCACGCGGGAGCTGGTCGAGATGGAGCGGAGCGTACTCTCCTCCGACCGGCGGACATCCCGGTCGCTGTTGCTCTTCGCCCTGCTCCGGCTCGCGGAACTGCTGGACGGATACGGGGAGTTCGAGGCCGCCTCCGCCGCGTACGACGAGGCCGGGGAACTGCTGGCCGGGTTCGCCGCGAGCGGTGACCTCAGCCCAGGTGCGTATCTGTTCCCGTACTGGGCGGTCCTGTTCGGGCTGTCCGGCCGCGCCCCGGAACTGCCGGCGCCTGGCCGTTCGGCCCCGGCTTTCGGCGCGGAGATCGGGAAGACGACGCCCGATGTCCGGGAGCGCTACTTCGCCGAACTGCCCGCGCTGCGTGCCGCCGTGGACGCGCCGGCTCTGGACGCGGATCTCGCCGAGCGCGTCCTGGCGCACCGTCGGCTGACGGTCCGGTCCGCACTGCACGCCGTGCACCGGCGCGGCTATCTCTTCCTGGAGCCCGTGCTGCCGCTGTTCGAGGAGGGTGTGGCGCTGGCCCGCAGGCTGTACGCCGAGGACGCGGCGGCCGGCAGCGCACCGCTCGCCCGAGCGCTGTTCGACCGGGCGAGCGCCCTGACGGCGGGTCAGCGGTTCGCCGAGGCGCACCCCGACTTCCAGGAGGCTCTGGCTCTGCGTGCCGCTCAGCGCTGATAGCGGGCCAGCACGAGATTGCCGTCCTCCTCCAGCCGTTCGCGCAGTTCGTCCAGGTCGATGGCGCCGCTGTAGTACTCCTGGAAGGCGGGGGTGGCAACCTTGTCCTTCCACTCGGGGTAGCCGCGTACGGACTGGGCGGGGGCGGAGCGGAGGTGTTCGGCGAGGGCCGTGCCGGTCGCCCAGTCGTGCTCGGTGGTGCGCAGGTCGGGGTCCTTGAGGGCCTCAGTGCCGGTGGGGAGCATCCAGTCGCCGAGGGCGAGGCGGACCATGTTCTCGGGGCGGAGGAGGAAGTCGACGAACGCGGCGGCCTCCTCCTTGTGCGGGCTGTCCTCGGCGATGGAGAGGGTCTGCGGGCTGACGCCCTGGGTGAGTCCTTCGGCGCCGGCCGGGGCGGGCAGCACCTGCCAGTCGAAGCCCTCGGGGGCCTGCTGGACGATCTGCTGACGGTAGGAGAAGCCGAGCGGGACCATCGCGTACCTGCCGCCGAAGAAGCCGGGCAGCGTGTCGGAGCCGCCCATGCCGAGCGTGGTGCCGGGCGCGCTCTCGTCGGTGTTCACCTCGTCGTGCACGGTCTTCGGTACGACCGCGTCGGCGGCCTCGAAGCGGACCTCGACCTTGCCGTCCGCGTCCCGGTGGAACAGCTGCCCGCCCGCCGACAGCGACAGGTTGAGCGTGGCCGACACCGGTTCCTTCAGCGGCCAGGCGACGCCGTACCTGCCGTCGCCGCTCAACTCCTCGGCCGCGTCCCGGAACTCCTCCCACGTCCACGGGTCCTCGGGGGTCGGGATGCGCACACCGGACTCGCGGAGCCATGTGGCGTTGGCGATCAGGACCCGCGGCTCCTGGAGGAACGGCACCCCGTAGATGCCGTCCCCGAAGGTCGTCGTCTCCCAGCTGCGCCGCGGGATGTCCGACTTGAGCCGCTCGGGCAGCAGCTCGCGCAGATCGGCGAGGTAGCCACCGTAGGCGAAGTCCGCGAGGTCGTCGGAGGCGTCGTGGATGATGTCCGGCGCCTCGCCGCCCTCGAAGGAGGTGAGCAGCTGGTCGTGGACGCTGTCCCAACTCCCCTGTACGTACTCGACCTCGATGTCCGGGTGGGTGGCGTTCCACTCCTCGACCAGATCCTTGTTGGCCTCGACGGACTCCTCCTGCCAGGCGAGGGACTGGAAGCGGAGAGTGATACGGCCGTCGTCGGAGCCGCCGCCGTCGCCCGTACAGCCGGTGGCGAGGAGGCACAGCAGCAGGGCCGCGATCAGCCATCGTGTGCGCATCAGCTCTTCACCGCCCCGGCGAGCATGCCGCCCGTGATCCGTTTCTGGATGATCGCGAAGACGACCAGCGAGGGCAGCGTCGCGAGGAACGCCGCCGCGGCCAGCGGGCCGAGGTCGGCCACGCCCTCCGCGCCGATGAAGTGGGTGAGGACGACCGGCAGGGTCTGTTTCTCCGGGGTCTTGAGCAGCACGAGTGCGAAGAAGAACTCGTTCCACGCGGTGATGAACGCGAACAGCGCCGTCGCCACGATGCCCGGCGCCAGCAGCGGCGCCGTCACCGACACCAGCGTCCGCACCTTCCCGGCCCCGTCGACCGCCGCCGCCTCCTCCAACTCGGCCGGCACGGCCCGTACGTAGCCGACGAGCATCCACAGCGCGAACGGCAGCGCCCACACCACGTACACCATGATCAAGCCGGGCACGGAGTTGATGAGCCGGAGGTTCTTGAGCACCAGGAACAGCGGGATGATCACCAGCACGAACGGGAACGCCTGGCTGACCACGACCCACCCGGTCGCCATCCGCGACAGCGTCGTACGGCGCCGGGCCATGACGTACGCCATCGGGGTCGCGATCAGTACGGCGACGACGGCCGCGCCGAGCGCCGCGACCAGCGAGTTGAGCGCGGCGTCCCACAAGGGCTGCTCGTCGAAGGCCTGCCGGAAGTTGGCGAGGGTCGGGTTCTCCGGGATCCAGGTCGGGTGGAGACTGCCCAGCTCGCGGGCCGGTTTGAAGGCGGTGGAGATCAGCCAGAGGAAGGGGAAGGCGAGGAAGACGAGATAGGCGAGCAGGGCCGCGTACTGGCCGACGCGGGCCGCCCTGCTGGTCCTCATGTCTCATCACCGCCCCGCCTCAGCCGGCCGGCCAGATGGAACGCGAGGATGATCGAGATCACCGCGACCATCGCACAGCCCATCGCCGCCGCGTATCCGAACTGCCCGTAGCGGAAGGCCTCCTCGTACGCGAAGAGCATCGGCAGGCGGGTGCGGCCGCCCGGGCCGCCGTTGGTCAGGACGTACACCAGGGCGAAGGAGTTGAAGTTCCAGATGAAGTTGAGGGCGGTGATCGCGAGGGCGATGGGTCTGATGGCGGGCCAGGTGACCGTGCGGAAGCGCCGCCAGGCGCCCGCGCCGTCCATCGCGGCGGCCTCGTGCAGTTCGCGCGGCGTGTTCTGCAGACCGGCGAGCAGGGCGACCGTGGTCTGGGGCATGCCCGCCCAGACTCCGACCACGACGACGGCGGGCAGGGCGGTCGCCAGCCCGCTCAGCCAGTCGCGGCCGTCGCCGAGGCCCAGGTCGCGGATGGTCTCGTTGAGGATGCCCGCGTCCGGGTTGTAGACCAGCCGCCACATGATGCCGACCACCACCTCGGGCATCGCCCACGGGACGATGGCGAGGGCGCGGGCCAGCCAACGCAGTCGTAACCGCTGGTTGAGGAGGAGGGCGAGGCCGAGTGCGAGGAGGAACTGCGGCACGGTCACGCCGACCGCCCACAGCAGGCCGATCCGGAACGAGTCCCAGAACAGGGTGTCGTGCAGCAGGTCCCGGAAGTTGAGGGTGCCGATCCACTGGGTGGGTTCGGTCCGTCCCGACTGGGCGTCGGTGAACGCCAGCGCGATCCCGTAGAGCAGCGGTCCGACGCTCAGAACGAGTATCGGGATCAGCGCGGGCAGCACCAGGAACCAGGCACCGTGGTCGACGAGGCGCCGCCGGGGCGTCGCGGTCACCAAAGTCATGCAATCCGCTCCTTCGGCAGTGCTTGCGTGACGTGTGACGTGCGATGTGTGGCTTGTGACGGTGTGGTCGCCCCATGCGGCCTCCGTCATGGTGCTGAGGGCAAGACGGGTCGTCAAGGCACCGCGCACACCGTCCGACCTGTGCGAATGCGAGACTGGCCGGTGTATGGCGTGAACCTGACGCTCCGGTGAGGGGGGTCGGTCGTACGGACTCGGAGGCGAAGGATGGACGAGGCACGGGCGCGGAACGTACTGGCCGCGGCCGATGTGCTGCCCGGTGCGGCCGGGGACGCGCGGCTGCTCGCCCTGGGTGAGAACGCGGTGTTCGCCGCCGGTGACCTGGTCGTCAAGGTGGGGCGCGACGCCGAGCTCCTCGACCGGGCCCGGCGTGAACTGCGCATCGCGGTCTGGCTCGCCGAGGCGGGTGTGCCGGCGGTGCGGGCCGCCCGGGCCGAGGCGCTGCTCGTGGAGGGGCACCCGGTGACCGTGTGGCACCGGCTGGCCGATCCCGTACGTACCGCCGGGGCTCGCGATTTGGCCGAACTGCTGCGGCTGGTCCATGCGCTGCCGTCTCCCTCCTTCGAACTCCCTCGTCGTGAACTGCTGGGTGGTGTCGAGCGGTGGCTGCGGCTCGCCGGGGACGCGATCGATCCGGCGGACGCGGCGTATCTGCGGGCGCGCCGGGACGGGTTCGCGGCGGCCGCGGCCGCGTTGACGCCGCGCTTGCCTGCCGGGGCGATCCACGGGGACGCCCTTCCCCGTAACGTGCACGTCGGGCCGGATGGCCCCGTCCTGGTCGACCTGGAGACCTTCTCCGGCGATCTGCGGGAGCACGACCTGGTGGTGATGGCGCTGTCCCATGACCGGTACGGGTTGTCGGACGAGGAGTACGGCGCGTTCGTCGATGCGTACGGGTGGGATGTGCGGGAGTGGGAGGGGTGCGGCGTGCTGCGCGGCGCCCGGGAGACGGCGAGCTGCGCGTGGGTCGCCCAGCATGCGCCGAGCAACCCGAAAGCGTTGGCGGAGTTCGAGCGACGGGTCGCCTCGCTGCGGGGCGGCGACGAGACGGTGCGGTGGTATCCGTTCTGACACGACGGCCCGCAGCTATGGATGCGGGCAGGCCGCGCCCCGTAAGGGGCGCGGGGAACTGCGCGATCAGCCACCTACCGCCCGCAGTCGCCCCACAACGCGTCCCCCCGAGCTATGAGGCGCCCGCGTCTGCCAGCTCCCGGAGTGGCCATATCGTGTCGACCACCGCGTCCGGGTTGCCCTTGCGGCGGAGGAAGGCCTGGAAGTCGGCGGCCCATTCGGCGTACCAGTCGATCTGGCGGCGGTGGAGTTCGGCCGGGCCGAGGGCGGCGACCTTGGGGTGGCGCTCGGCTATCGCGCGGGCGAGGCGGGCCGCGGCCAAGGCGTCGGCCGAGGCGTTGTGGGCGGCGTCCAAAGAGACGCCGTACTCGGCGCAGACCGCTTCGAGGTTGCGTTTGCCGCGGCGGTAGCGGTCGACGGAGCGGTCGATCGTGTACGGGTCGATGACCGGGGCCGGGGCGAGGCCGCCGAGGCGCTCGCTCAGGGACGGCAGAGCGTGGCGGCGCAGCTCCGCGGAGAGCAGGGTGAGGTCGAAGGCCGCGTTGTACGCCACCACCGGGACGCCTGTCTTCCAGTAGGAGACGAGGACGTTCGCGATCGCGTCGGCGACCTGGTCGGCCGGTCTGCCCTCGGCCGCCGCGCGGGCGTTGGTGATGCCGTGGACCGCGACGGCCTCGGCCGGGATCTCCATGCCCGGGTCGGCGAGCCACTCCCGGTGTCCGACCGGCTCCCCGTCCCTGACCTCGATCACCGCCCCGGTGACGATGCGCGCCTCACGCGGATCCGTCCCGGTCGTCTCCAGGTCGAAGCCGATCAGCAGCTGCCGGTGCCAACCCATGCTGGCCCCCCTTCTTGGTGGTGCGTTCCCCCAGTGACCACCACCCTCCCATGCCCCACTGACAATCAGAGGACTGCATTCCGCTTAGTGGCCACACAACCGGGCTCAGCCCAGGTCACCACACCCATCACCACACCCATCACGACACCGGCCTCGAGTCCGCCCACGCCACCTCGAACTCCTCGCGGTATGTATCGAACAGCCCGACTTCGCCGTTCTCGTCCGCCTTGAGTACCCGGTGGCCGCCGCGCAGCACCAGCACCGGCGCCTCCATGCCCCGCGTCCGCCGCAGATAGGTCTGGACGACCGCGACGCCGTCCGAGCCGTCGCCGTCCACCAAGTACGCGGTGAAACGAGGGGTCTCGTCGAAGACCTGGATCTCGAAGGCGCCCGGGTCGCGCAGCCGGGAGCGGACCCGGCGCATGTGCAGGATGTTCATCTCGACGGCCCGGCTCAACTCGCCCCGCTTTATCCCGAGTTCCCGTTCGCGTCGCTTCACCGCGCTGGACGCGGGGTTGAGGAAGAGCAGCCGTACCCGGCAGCCGGACTCGGCGAGGCGTACCAGCCGTCGCCCGGAGAAGTTCTGCACCAGCAGGTTCAGGCCTATGCCGATGGCGTCGAGGCGGCGGGCGCCGCCGAAGAGGTCCTCGGCGGGGAACTGCCGCAGCAGCCGTACCCGGTCGGGGTGGACGCCGACGACGTCCGCGTACCGGTCCCCCACCAGGTCCTCGACCGCGTCGACGGGCAGCCGGCGCGCGGAGGGGACGTCACTGCCCGCGCCGAGGATCTCCAGCAGCTTCGCCGCGGCCCGCTCGGCCTGCGCGAGGACGGCCTCGGACAGGGCCCGGTTGCGGGAGACGACGTTCCGGGTGACCTCCAGTTCGTCCAGCGCCAGCTCCACATCGCGCCGTTCGTCGACGTACGGCTCGAAGCACGGCCAGTGCTGCACCATCAGCTCGCGCAGCTGGGGCAGGGTGAGGAAGCTGAGGACGTTGTCGTCGGCCGGGTCGAGGAGGTAGCCCTTGCGGCGGCTGACCTCGCGTACCGCGACCGCGCGCTGCACCCACTCCTGTCCGGCGGGACCGGCGGCGGCGACCACCCAGTCGTCGCCGTGGACAGGCTCGTAGACGGGCCGCAGTACGGCGGCCACCACCGCGCGCAGCCGCTGCTCCACCAGGTTCAGCCAGATGTAGGCGCGGCCGGCCCGCTGGGCGCGCGTGCGCACCTCGAGCCAGGCGTCGGCGTTCCAGTCCAGTTCCGGACCGATGGAACCCATCTCCATCGGCCGTGCCAGGGACACCGCGCCGGGTGGGACATCTGTGGAGTTCCCCTCGTGACCCGCATCGCCCGCGTCACCAGGAGGCAACTCCAGCCCTCCCGAGCCCACCCACGCACCGCCTTCCGCTCCCCCGAGCTCACCCCTACTCAACGATCAAGGAAGGGTACTCCGCGAGCGGCCGACGGTGCAGCCCGATGGACAGGTCGTTTCTCAACTACCGCACGTGACGCGGCCGTTCCGGTTTGCTACCGCGTCGGGGGTGAGCTGGTTCATGGCCCTGGGCAGAAGGGAGTGGTGGTTCCATCACTTTCGGGGGAGACTCCCCGCGAAGTGGGCCCCGGCGGCGCGCGACAACTGGAAGAGTCGTATCCATGCAGGTCTGGCCTGGACAGGCGTATCCACTCGGTGCCACGTACGACGGCGCCGGCACGAACTTCGCGGTCTTCTCGGAGGCCGCGGACCGAGTCGAGCTGTGTCTGCTGCACGACGACGGCTCCGAGACGGCGGTGGAGCTGCGCGAGACGGACGCGTTCGTACGGCACGCGTATCTGCCCGGTGTGATGCCCGGGCAGCGGTACGGCTTCCGCGCGCACGGCCCGTACGCGCCGGAGCGGGGGCAGCGCTGCAACTCGGCGAAGCTGCTCCTCGACCCGTACGCGCGTGCCATCAGCGGCTCCGTGAAGTGGGGCGAGGAGGTGTACGGCTATCACTTCGGGGCGCCCGACCAGCGCAACGACCTGGACTCGGCGCCGCACATGATGACCTCGGTCGTGGTCAACCCGTACTTCGACTGGGGCGACGACCGGCGGCCGCGCACCGAGTACCACCACACCGTCATCTACGAGGCCCACGTGAAGGGCCTCACCATGCGGCACCCGGGCCTGCCCGAGGAACTGCGCGGCACGTACGCGGCGCTCGCCCACCCGGCGATCATCGAACACCTGACCGAGCTGGGCGTCACGGCGCTGGAGCTGATGCCGGTTCACCAGTTCGTGAACGACCACCGTCTGGTCGACATGGGCCTCAGCAACTACTGGGGCTACAACACGATCGGTTTCTTCGCCCCGCACAACGCGTACGCCTCCTGGGGCGACCGCGGGCAGCAGGTGCTGGAGTTCAAGTCGGCGGTACGGGCGCTGCACGAGGCCGGGATCGAGGTCATCCTCGACGTGGTCTACAACCACACCGCCGAGGGCAACCATCTGGGGCCGACGCTGTCGTTCAAGGGCATCGACAACGCCTCGTACTACCGGCTCACGAACGATCCCCGCTACTACATGGACACGACCGGGACCGGGAACTCGCTGCTCATGCGGTCTCCGCACGTCCTGCAACTGATCATGGACTCGCTCAGGTACTGGGTCACCGAGATGCACGTCGACGGGTTCCGCTTCGACCTCGCCGCCACCCTCGCCCGGCAGTTCCACGAGGTGGACCGGCTGTCGTCGTTCTTCGACCTCGTCCAGCAGGACCCGGTGGTCTCCCAGGTGAAACTGATCGCCGAGCCCTGGGACGTCGGCGAGGGCGGCTACCAGGTGGGCAACTTCCCGCCGCTGTGGACCGAGTGGAACGGCAAGTACCGGGACACCGTGCGGGACCTGTGGCGGGGCGAGCCGCGTACGCTCGCGGAGTTCGCGTCCCGGCTGACCGGCTCGTCCGACCTCTACCAGGACGACGGGCGGCGCCCGCTCGCCTCCATCAACTTCGTGACCTGCCACGACGGCTTCACGATGCGGGATCTCGTCTCCTACAACGGCAAGCACAACCACGCGAACGGGGAGGACAACCGGGACGGGGAGAGCCACAACCGGTCCTGGAACTGTGGGGCCGAGGGCGACACCGACGACCCCGATGTGCTGGCGCTGCGGGTCCGGCAGATGCGGAACTTCATCGCCACGTTGATGCTGTCGCAGGGTGTGCCGATGCTCAGCCATGGGGACGAGTTCGCGCGGACGCAGGGCGGCAACAACAACGCGTACTGCCAGGACAACGAGGTGTCCTGGGTTCCTTGGCCCGCCGCCGACGACGACAGCGAGACCTTCGGAGATCTGCTGGAGTTCACGCGCGCGATGGTGTGGCTGCGGAAGGACCATCCCGTTTTTCGGCGGCGGCGGTTCTTTCATGGGCGGCCCGTGGAGGGGACGCATGACGAGCTGTCCGACATCGCGTGGTTCACGCCCGAGGGGCGGGAGATGACTCAGCGGGACTGGGATTCCGCGCAGGCGGGGGCGTTGAGTGTGTTTCTCAACGGGAACGCGATTTCCGAGCCGGGTTCGCGCGGCGAGCGGATCACCGATGACTCGTTTCTGTTGATGGTGAACGCGTCGGCGCTGCCGCTCGAGTTCGTGGTTCCGGTCAACCATGGGCGGCAGTGGCAGGTCGTGGTGGATACGGGGGCTAGGGATCCGGTGCCTGATGACGGGCCCAAGGTGCAGGCCGGCGATCGGGTGAGGTTGGTGGATCGGAGTCTGGCGGTATTGCAGCGGCCGGCATGAGCACGCCCCTCAAGAGCGGGCGGTGCCCTTGCGTGTCACAGCGCACGAAACGCGGTGCGGCGGGTACGTAGGTCTGCATGACGCCTGTCGTGCCTACCGCCACCTATCGGCTTCAGCTTCAGCCCTCCTTTCCCTTCGCCGCCGCCGCGGCTGCCGTGCCATACATCGCCTCTCTCGGGGTCTCGCACCTCCATCTCTCCCCCGTGTTGGAGGCCGTGCCCGGGTCGGCGCACGGATACGACGTGGTCGATCACGGGCGGGTGCGGGGCGAACTCGGCGGTGAGGAAGGGCTGCGAGGGTTGGCCCGGACCGCACGGGAGCACGGGCTTGGGCTCGTCGTGGACATCGTGCCCAATCACATGGCCATGGCGCCCCGGCACAACCGGGCGCTGTGGGAGGTGTTGCGGGAGGGGCCGGGGTCGGTGTACGCGCGGTGGTTCGACATCGACTGGGAGGCCGGGGGCGGGCGGGTGTTGTTGCCGGTGCTCGGAGGGCCGCTGGGTGACGAGGTCGAGCAGTTCGTGGTCGATGGGCGGGAGCTGCGGTACTACGAGCATGTGTTCCCGTTGCGGGAAGGCACCGAGAGGCTGCCGTTGCCGCAGCTGCTGGACGCGCAGTGGTATCGGCCGGTGTGGTGGCGGCTGGCGCGTACGGAGTTGAACTACCGGCGGTTCTTCAGCATCTCGGAGTTGATCGGGGTGCGGGTGGAGGAGCCGGAGGTGTTCGAGGCCACCCACGCGAAGATTCTGCGACTGGTCGACGAGGGAGTGATCGACGGGCTGCGGATCGATCACCCTGATGGGCTCGCCGATCCTGATGCGTATCTGCGGCGGCTGCATGAGGCCACGGGTGGGCGATGGACGGTCGTCGAGAAGATCCTGGCGGAGGGCGAGCCGCTGCCGGCGGCCTGGCCGGTCGCGGGGACCACCGGGTACGACGCGTTGCGGCAGGTCGACGGGTTGTTCGTGGATCCGGCGGGGGCCGGGGGGCTGCTGGGGCAGTATCGGCGGTTCACGGACGCGCAGGGCGACCGGGGCGGGCACTGGGAGTCGACGGTGCGGCGGGCCGCGTACCGGGTGCTCACGCACGAGCTGGCCACGGAGGTGGACCGGCTCACCCGGGTGGCGCACCGGTTGTGCGAGCGCTCCGCCGAGCTCGCGTTGCGCGATCACGCGCCGTGGGCGCTGCGCACCGCGCTGTGCGAGCTCCTCGTACGGATGGAGGTCTATCGGCCGTACGCCTCACAGGACGCCTCCCTGGTCGTCACCGAGGAGGCCGCTGCCGAGGCGCGTACGGCGTTCGTGGTGCCCGAGGAGGCGCGGTCGGTGGATGCCGTACGGGATCTGCTGCTGGGGCGGTTCGGTGACGGGGCCGAGCAGGTGGAGTTCCGGGCGCGGTTCGCGCAGACGTCGTCGGCGTTGCGGGCCAAGTCGGTGGAGGACACGGCGTTCTACCGCTATGTGCCGCTGCTGAGCGCGAACGAGGTGGGCGGGAATCCGGGGAGTCCGGCCGTGTCACCGGAGGACTTCCACGCGTACTGCGCGCGTGTGCAGCGGGACTGGCCGGCGACGGGGACGGTGTTGTCGACGCACGACACGAAGCGCAGCGCGGATGTGCGGGCGGCGATCGCGGTGCTCAGCGAGTGCCCGGGGCGGTGGGCGGACGCGCTGGCGGAGGTGACGCGGGACGGTGCGGGTGTGCCGGATCCGCAGTTGGCGTGGGCGGCGTGGCAGACGGCGTTCGGGCTCGGGCCCGCGGCGGAGGAGCGGCTCCAGGGGGCGCTGTTGAAGCATGTGCGGGAGGCGGGGCTGCACACCTCGTGGACCGAGCAGAACCCGGCGTACGAGCGTGCGGTGGCCGACTTCGTCGGTCGGGGGCCGGCGGTGGACGCTCGGGTGGCGGAGGGGCTGCGGGCCGCGCTGGAGCCCCATGTGCGGGCGAACGCGCTGGGCGCTGCTCTGGTGCAGCTGACCATGCCGGGGGTTCCGGACGTCTACCAGGGGACGGAAGGCGAGTACCGGGCGCTGGTGGATCCGGACAATCGGCTGCCCTTCGCGCCTCGGGAGGAGGGCGCGGCGGAGTCGGAGAAGTTCCGGCTCACGGCGGGCGCGCTGCGGCTGCGCCGGCGGCGGCCCGAGGTCTTCGGGGACGCGGCGACGTATGCGCCGCTGGCGGTCGAGGGGGCGGCGGCCGGGCACTGTGTGGCGTTCGTGCGGTCGGGGGCGGTGGTCACGGCTGTCACGCGGTTGTCGCTGCGGCTCGCGGAGGCGGGGGGATGGGGGGAGACGCGGTTGGTCCTGCCCGAGGGGCGATGGGTCGAAGTGCTCGGTGGGGAGCGGGAGTTCGACGGTCAGGTGCGGGTCGCGGAGCTGTTCGACGGGCTGCCGGTGGCGTTGTTGGAGCGGGTCGACGAGGGGTAGCGGCGGCTGCCGTCCCGGGATGGCGGCGAATGCCACTGGGCGCCCCTGGGAGCCGCCCCTTTCAGGGACGGACACTGCATTCAGTCGGACTGTCGGACTGAACGGCGGGTGGTCTCCTGATGGAGCTCGGGTATCCCACGGTGGCGGAGCTGGAGTCGTACGCGCGGTCGTTGGTGGGCCCGGGCTCGCGCCTGTGCACGCTCAGGCGGATCGGTGTCTCGCGCGAGGGCCGGCCGTTGCGCCTGCTGTCCGTGGGCCACGCCAGACGTGCCGTTCTCGTCGTCGCGGGCGCCCACTCCAACGAGCCGAACGGCGGCTCGACGGTGCTGGCGCTGGCCGAACGGGTCGTCCTGGAGCGGGAGTTACGGGCCGACACCTCGTGGCACTTCCTGCTCTGCGCGGACCCGGACGGGGCGAGCCTGCACACGGCGCCGGCGCCGCGCACCCTGCTCGACTACCACCTCGGGTTCTTCCGGCCCGCCGGTCCCGAGCAGCCGGAGTGGTCCCCCTCCCTGCTGCCGCCGGACCGTCTGCCGCCCGAGACGCTCGCGCTCCTGCGGGTCATCGACGAGCTGCGGCCCTATCTCCAGGTGACCCTCCACGGCACGGACCTCGGCGGCAGCTGGGTGCAGCTCACCGAGGACGTCCCGGGGCTCGCCGAGCCGTTCACCAAGTCCGCGGCGGAGCTGGGCATACCGGTGGAGATGGGCCCCTCCGACGCCGCGGGCTGGCCCGCCTCCGGACCCGGCGTGTATGTGATGCCACGGCCCGAGCACCGCACGGCGTACCCCGGCATGCCGGACGACGCGCGCGACAGCACCTGGTTCCACGCCCACCGGTACGGCGGTCTCACCGCGGTCGTCGAGGTACCGATGTGGGCGAGCGACCTCGTCGACGACACCGCCCCGCACCCCGCCCCGGCGGCGGCGCTGCGGCAGCTGGCGCGGCGGCTGCTGGTCCAGGCAGGCGAAGTGGAGCGGGTCTTCGCCGAGGCGCTGCCCCGGCTCCCGGGGCCTCGGGGACCACTGCTGCGGGCGGCCCGGTGGGCGCTGGACCTGGTGCCGGGGCTCGCCCGGGACTGGACCGGGGGGCCGCCGCCGGATGTCTCGATGGCGTACGTGGCCAGTGTGGACGCCTTCGGGCGCCGGCTCCCGCTGCGGGCCGCGGCGATGTTGCTACGGGTTCTGCGGGAGGCCGGCGACCCGGCGGTGCCGTATCTCGAAGGGCTGGTCGCCGACTGGTGCGAGGCTTTCGCCGACCGTTTCCGGGCCCGCTGGGTGCCGCTGGCGGACCAGGTCGAGCACCAGGCCCGTACGGTGCTGGCGGCGGCACTGCACGCGCGGGACGACGTGGTGGCGTAGCGACTCCGGTGACGTAGCGACTCCGGTGGCGTGGCGACTCCGGGAGCCGTCAGTCCGGCAGGGCGAACACCGCTCCCGTTCTCGCCGTCATCACGCAGCCGTTCGCGAACGTCTGCTCGTACTCGACCGGTCTGCCGTTCCACTCGCCGCGTGCCGTGGCGCGGATCGGGGCGTAGACCTGCGCGCACATGCCGTCCTTGTGGGGGATGCGGGTGATGTCCCCGCCGGCCGCGCGGAGCTCGGCGCAGGCCTCGGCGGCCCGGGTGTGGCCCTGGGGCGGGTCGCAGAGGAGGAGGGAGCCGCGGGCGTCGCCGAAGCGGGCGTCGCCGCGGGCGACGGTGACGTAGAGCCAGTTGTCCGGAAAGGTCGCCTGGGCGGGGGCAAAGGAGGCGAGGGGGAGGAGTACGAGCGCCGCCAGCAGACCGCCTCGTACCGCTCGGGTGGTGTTCGTCATTCCCGGTGCATCGGCACGGCGGGCTCGGAACTCCATTCCGGCTCACCCGAATGGGAGTCCTCGTCGCATGTGTGCCGGGCCGATGTCAGTTCGAAGGCGGTGAGCACCACGCGGGCCTGGTACTCCGCCTGCCGGGCGACGGGTATCCAGCGTGCCCCGTAGCCGTCGCGGTACTCGGCACACCACTCCCCCATGAGCCGGTTCAACTCGGGCAGCGCGCCCGCCGGGTCGCGGCCGGCGCGGGTCACCAGCTGGTGCAGCAGCCCGGCGGTGCGCAGGGTGACCCGGCGGGCCGATATGCCGAGGGCGGTGAGCCGGGCGGTGTCGAACGGGGGCAGCGGCCGGGCGGCCGAGTCGTGGACGTCGGGGTCCCAGGAGTCGGCGAGTCCGGGGCCGACCATCAGGTAGTCGTCGACCGGGGCCAGCAGTCGGGCGGCGTCCGGGCCGGTGCTCGCCGAGGGGCGGATACGGGCGACGAGGCCCGCGAGGAGCCGGGTCTCGCGGCGCAGCGTCCGGCTGATGGTGCGCAGTACGGCGTCGGCGTCGGGGGCCGGGGAGGCGTCCTCCACGGCGGCCACGCCCCACATGGGGGCCTCGACAACGGCGGTGACCGTGCCGTGGCGATGCGGGTGGTACCAGGTGGACTCGACGGCGGCCTCGGTGATGGCGGCGGCGAGGCCGGCCCGGCGCGGGGGCGGTATGCGGTAGACGGCGGGGCCGAGGCGCGGCCAGTACAGGGCGTCGTAGGGGCTCAGCTCGCGCGGGATGCCGAGGCGGGCGGCGGTGTCGGCGACGCGCTGGGCGAGGCCGGGCAGTTCCCGGGTCAGCTCGACGAAGCCGCCGCCGACGTCGACGCCGTGCAGCGAGCACTGGAAGAAGGGCCGCAGCTCGTCCTGGAGGTCGAGCAGGGCGCGGGTCTCCGGCAGGACGGCCCCGGCGGCGCCGTCGGGCAGCCACTCGGGCTGTTCCAGGAAGCCGGGGCGGAAGAAGTTACGGAAGTAGTGCGGCAGCGTGTACGGGCCGGACAGCCAGCCCTCGTTGCGGCGGGAGCCGTCGGGGTCGAGGCAGAGCAGCAGGTTCCAGGTGGTGTCGGCGCCGTCACTCAACCGGGGGTCGGCCAGGGCACGTTCGGCGAGGCGGAGGACGGTGGCGCCGCCCACGGGTTCGTTGGCGTGCGGACCGGAGACGATCAGGGCGTGGCGGCTGCCGTGACCGACGGACAGCAGCCACATCGGCGTGCCCGCCCGTGAGGTGCCCACGCGACGCAGTCGGGCGCGGTGCGGATGTCGGGCGACGAGGGTCGCGGCGCGGGCGGACAGCTCGTCCACGGTCGGGTAGCGGAGAAGTGGCGGCAGGGCACACCTCCCCTGTGTGGTGCCGTCGGTCACCTGTTGTGCATACGGTACGCACAGTCAGTCATGGCCGAGAATGTACGTCAACACCTTGGAAGGTAAGGGACGTTGAGAAACTCGCTACGTAAATCCCAGGCCAGAGCTTTGCGGCGGGTTCGGTGTCGGCTCAGTCGGAGGAGAGCCGGAACGCCATGCGGCCGAAACTCACCTGGTCGCCGTCACGGACGACGGCCGCGCCGATCACCCGCCGTCCGTTGACGGTGGTGCCGTTGGTGGAGCCGAGGTCGCGCAGGATCCACATGCCGCCCTGCCGGGTCAACTCGGCATGGACGCGGGAGACCGTCTCGTGGGTGAGCCGGAGTCCGCTCGCCGGGTCGCGCCCTATGCGCAGTGAGTGGCCGCTCGCCGGGTGCGGCAGCTGGAGCTTGGGGAGCCGCTCGGCCTGCCAGGCCCGACGCAGCTTCGGGCCGAAGCCGGAGATCGCGCCGACGGTGCGAAGCACCAGCCGGGACCAGCGGTTCTCGGTGGTCAGGTCGGCGGTGAGCGCGGCGAGTTCGTCGGAGCGGCGGGCGATGAGCGCGAGTTCCATGCGGCGGATGAACGTGTCGTGCGACAGCCGTCCCAGGGCGACGCCGTCACGGAGCACCCTCAGCGCGCGGTCGCGCTCCGCGTCCGACAGCCGCGCGGGGTATGTGTGGAACTCGAAAGACGACGTCACGCACGTGATTGTCGGTCAGCGAGGCCGGGGTGTCCAGAAATCCCGTAAACGGTGACCATCCTCGGACACTCCGAGGAACAGTGCGACTCGCGCGGCAAAAGCGCCGTTCCGAAGGCGAATTGATCTCGTTTGCCGCACGATGGACGGGCCGGATGGACGGGCTACAGCCGAGGGAGAACCGTTCCGTGCAGTTCGAGGTGTGGGCACCGCAGGCCGACCGTGTGACGCTCCACTGCGCGGGCGTCACGCACACGATGGGGCGCGATCCGGAGCGAGCGGGATGGTGGATCGCCGAGGCGGAGGCGACGGACGGGACGCGCTACGGCTTCGCGCTCGACGACGGCCCGGTACGGCCCGATCCGCGCTCGCGCCGCCAGCCGGACGGTCCGGACGGGCTGAGCGCGGTCGTCGACCACGAGCGGTACGCGTGGCGCGTGCCGTGGGCGGGGCGCGGGCTGCCGGGCGCGGTGCTGTACGAGCTGCACGTGGGCACGTACACCCCCGAGGGCACGCTGGACGCGGCCGCCGGGCGGCTCGGACATCTCGCCGAACTGGGCGTCACCCACGTGCAGTTGATGCCGCTGTGCCCGTTCCCGGGCACACACGGCTGGGGGTACGAGGGCGTCTCGCCGTGGGCCGTGCACGAACCGTACGGCGGCCCCGAGGCGCTGAAACGGTTCGTGGACGCGGCGCACGAGCTGGGCCTCGGGGTCGTGCTCGACGTGGTGCACAACCATCTGGGGCCGTCCGGCAACTATCTGCCGGTGTTCGGGCCGTACTTCACCGAGACGCACCACACCCCGTGGGGCGCTGCCGTGAACCTGGACGCGCCCGGTTCGGACGAGGTGCGGGCGTACTTCCTCGGCAGCGCGCTCGCGTGGCTGCGGGACTACCGGCTCGACGGGCTCCGCCTGGACGCGGTGCACGCGCTGCGGGACACGCGCGCGTGCCACTTCCTGGAGGAGCTGTCGACGGCCGTGGACGCGCTCTCCGAGGCGGTGGAACGGCCGTTGTTCCTGATCGCCGAGTCGGATCTGAACGAACCGCGGCTGGTCACCCCGCGTACCCAGGGCGGCCTCGGACTCCACGCGCAGTGGAACGACGACTTCCACCACACCCTGCACACGACCCTGACGGGCGAGTCGCAGGGCTACTACGAGGACTTCGCGCGGGCCGGGCTGGCCGGGCTGGCGAAGACCCTGACGGGCGGCTACTTCCACGACGGCACGTACTCGTCGTTCCGGGGCCGCCACCACGGCCGGCCCCTGGACCGTACGAGCGTCTCCGCACACCGGCTGCTGGGCTACACCCAGACGCACGACCAGGTCGGCAACCGCGCCCAGGGCGACCGCCTTTCCGCGTCCCTCTCCCCCGGGCTGCTGGCCTGCGCGGCGGCGCTGGTGCTCACCGGGCCGTTCACGCCGATGCTGTTCATGGGCGAGGAGTGGGCGGCCGGTACGCCCTGGCAGTTCTTCACCGACCACACCGATCCGGAGCTGGCGGACGCCGTACGACGGGGCAGGCGGCGGGAGTTCGCGGCGCACGGCTGGGCGGAGGAGGACGTACCGGATCCGCAGGACCCGGCGACCCGCGACCGCTCCTGCCTGGACTGGTCCGAGCCCGAACGCGCCCCCCACGCGCGCGTGCTCGCCTGGTACCGCGAACTCATCGCCCTGCGCCAAGCCCATCCCGACCTCTCCGACCCCGACCTCTCCGACGTCAAGGTCGCGTTCGACGAGGAGGCCCGGTGGATCGGCTTCCGGCGGGGGGATGTACGGGTGGCCGTGAACCTCGGCCAGGAGCCGGCCGCGATCCCGGTGGGCGTGCCCCACGCGCGCGTGCTGGCGGCTTGGGAGCCGGTGCCGGTGCCGGGGGCGGATGGAGTGCTGACCTTGGGCGGGGAGTCGTGCGTGGTGCTGACGGTGGCGTGACCCGGGCACCCGGCGCCTGGGGCCGGCCGGGGGTGGGTTTCGCTTACCGGCGCGTGCAGGGTGCCGCTGTGCGCACCCTCCCCCATCGCCCCAGCGGCACGACTGCCCGCAGCTGGGTACGGCGAGCCGGGCCCCGTAAGGGGCGCGGGGAACTGCGCGAGCAACCAACAACCCACCCGCAGTCGCCGAACGACCCGCGCTCCCGAGCTGTCAGGCGTCCGTCACCCTCTCCAGCAGAATCGGCTCCCAAGCCCGCCGCAGCCGTTCCCGCAGCACCGGTAGCGGCGCGGCCCCGCCGCGGTCGAGGGCTTCGGCCAGTCGAACGACAGTGTCACCGCGGGCCAGCCACAGGCCGCGCAGGCAGGGGCGGGCGCCGTAGCCCGCGAGGGTGGCGGCGCGTACGGCGGCGGGGGAACCGACCGCCGTGGCGAGGCCGGCGATGTCCTCCGCGGGGTCACCGATCGCCGCGTCTGCCCAGCCGAGAACCCCGCGTACCCGCCCGTCGGCACTGACCACGAGATGCTCGCCCCTGAGGTCGTGGTGCACGAGGACCGCCACGGGCGCGGTCAGCTGCGCGGCATTCGCCGCGGTGAGCTGCGTGAGCCGCGCGGCGTCGAACTCGTCCGCCTCGGCGAGCCGCCGCCCCGCCCGCCCCGCGGCCGCACGCAGGGCCTCCAGCGAGCGCGCCGCCAGGCGTGGCACGCCGAGCGCCTCCGCCTGCCTCAGCGGTACCTCGCGCAGCCCCGTGAGGAGCCCCGCGAGATCGTCTTCGCCCACGGCCGACACATCGTGCACCGCGGCGGTCGTCCCCGGAATCCTGGTGTCGAGCGTGCAGGTGAGCCTTCCGGACCACTCGCCCTGCGCGACGCTCACCGGGACGGCGACACCGACGTGCGGCCGGACCAGGTCCCGCAGCCGCAGCTCGCGCCGCTGCCGTACGACGGCGTGCCGGTCGGGGGCGAGGCGCAGCACATGGCGGGTGCCGACCCACCAGGTGTCCAGCCCACCCTGCTCGGTGACGGGCCGCACCTCCGGGCCGGCGCCGCCCCCACTCCCGCTCTCCAGCAGGGAACGCACGAGTCGGCGGACGGTGTCCGCGGTGGGTGTCGGTGCCTGGGTCATGGTCGCGCCGTTGCTCCTCAGTCCACTGTCGCCATCTCGCGCGGCGTGTTGTTGAGGCGTCGGCCGCCGTCCTCGGTCACCGTCACGATGTCCTCGATCCGCACCCCGAAGCGGCCCGGCAGGTAGATCCCGGGTTCGACGGAGAAGCACATGCCGGGCACGAGGGGCCGCTCCTCGCCCTCGACCATGTACGGCGGTTCGTGGGTGGTGACGCCGATGCCGTGCCCGGTGCGGTGGATGAACCGGTCACCGTAGCCGGCCTCGGTGATGACCGCGCGGGCCGCCCGGTCCACGTCCTGGCAGGCGGCGCCCGGCCGTACCGCGCGGACGCCCGCCTCCTGGGCGGCACGGACGATGTCGTGCACCTCGCGCTCCTCGGCGGTCGGTTCGCCGACGTGGACCGTGCGGGAGGTGTCGGAGCCGTAGCCGTCCTTGAGGCCGCCGAAGTCGAGGACGACCATGTCGCCTCGTTCGACGACGCGGTCGCCCGCCTCGTGGTGCGGGTTGGCGCCGTTGGGGCCGGAGGCGACGATGGTGAAGTCGACCTGGGAGTGCCCGAACCGTCGCAGCAGAGCGGCGAGATCGGCGGCGATCTCGGTCTCCCGGCGGCCGCCGAAGCGCACCTTGCGGATCTCCTCGTACGCGGCGTCGGCGGCCCGGCCCGCGGCCGCCATCCGCGCCAGCTCCGCCGCGTCCTTGACGGCCCGCAGCATCGGCAGGGCCTCGGTGAGCGCGACGTACCCGGTCTCCGGCAGCCGTTTCCGCAGGCCCAGCAGATGCAGCGCCCAGAGGTTGTCGCTGACGCCGAAGCGGCCGCGCGGGCCGAGGAGGGGGACGGCCGCCTCGTACGGGTCCTTGCCGTCGGCCCAGTCGCGCAGGCTCAGCGCGGGCCCGCCGGGTGCCTCCTCGGCGTCCGGGGCCTCCAGGGCGGGCACGACCAGTACCGGGTCCCTGCCGTCCCGCAGCACCAGCAGGGTGAGCCGCTCGGTCTCCGGCGGCCGGTACCCCGTCAGCCACACCAGGTCCGGGCCGGGCGCGACCAGCAGGCCGTCGAGCCCGGCGTCCGTCGCCGCCCGTGCCGCGCGCCGCATCCGGGCCCGGTAGTCGTCGACGGTGAACGGCGGTGTGGGCGAGCCGTCGGCCAGTGGCTCGGACCTCGTGCTGGACGTGCCGGTCATCCATGCCTCCGTGCGCTCGGAGTGGCTACGGGCAGCATCCTGCCCCTCCGCCGCACCGCACGCGAGCCGATTGCGGTGTGCCGCGCACCCGGCACACCTGCCGACCTCCTAATGGTTGAAGCTTGCCCATCCGTTATTCCTAATGCTTAGATTCGATCATTCCATTAGAGTAAGGCCGGGCAAGCGGCCCCAGCGGGCCAACAGGAGGCGTACGACGATGCTCGTACTCGCGCACATCAGTGATCTGCATCTGGACGGGACCGAACGGGCGACACGGCGGGCCGAGCGGGTACGGGATCTGCTGTGGGGGTTGCCGGGGCGGGTGGACGCGCTGCTGGTGACCGGGGACATCGCCGACCACGGCACGGAGGACGAGTACGAGGAGGCGGCCCGCGTCCTCGGCCTGCGGGACGGCGGGGCCCCCTTCCCGGTGCTCACCTGCCCGGGCAACCACGACAGCCGGGCGCCCTATCGCAAGGCGCTCCTCGCGGAGCCCGCCGCCGACGGGCCGGTCAACAGCGTGCATGTCTTCACGGACGCTGCCGTACTGATGTGCGACTCCAGCATTCCCGGCCGGGACGAGGGCGAGTTGGACGCCCAGACGTACGCCTGGATCGAGGAGACCCTCGACGACCTCGACGGCGACCGGCCCGCACTGCTCGCCTTCCACCATCCGCCGGTGGCGCTGCACCACCCTCCCCCACTGCCTAAAGGGCGTGGGAGGTGCCCCCAGCCGGACGCGTACCGGTTGGGCCGGCCCGCCGCACTGGCCCGGCTGCTGGAGCGCCGACCGGAGATCGCGGGCATCGTCACCGGACACGCGCACACACCCGCCGCGACCACCTTCGCCGGACGCCCGCTCGTCGTCGGGCCGGGGGTGACGTGGACGCTGCGACTGCCCTGGGAGGGCGAGCAGATCGCCGACCGTGAGGCGCCGCCCGGACTCGCGTTCCATGTGCTCGACGACGAGGGACGGCTGACGAGCCACTTCAGGGTGGCTTCGTAGGCCTTCGTAGGGCCTCGTAGGGCTTCGTAGGGCTCGTAGGGCTTCGTAGGGTTCGCAGGGCTTCGTAGGGTTCGCAGGGCTTCGGCGCAATGTGCCTCCAGTGCCTCGGTGTCACCACACCCCTAGGTCAGCTCCCGTACCAGTGCCGCCGCCGCGCCGCTCGGCGTGCCGCCGTACACGAGTTCCGTACGGTGCACGAGGCGCGGCTCGACGAGGGGGACGGCGACCGCGCCGGGAACGTCGGCGGCGAAGCCGCGGGGCAGGACGGTCAGTCCGTGTCCGGCGGCGGCGAGCGTCGTGAGGGTGCGCAGGTCGGTGCCCTCGTAGCGGAGGGCGGTACGGACGACGCCGGTGCCGCTCGTGGTGCGGAGCCGGTCCAGCGGGAGGCCCGCGCCGGGGGCGTCGAGCCAGCGGGCGTCGACGAGGTCGGCGAGGCGGAGCCCCGGGCGGCGGGCGAGCGGGTGGGTGGCGGGGAGGAGCACGCAGACGGGTTCCTCGCCGATGCCACGGGTGGTCAGGGGTGCCACGTCGGGGAGCCGGAGGGGATCGCTGGGGGCGGCGAGTCCGTCGACGAGGCCCAGGTCCGCGGTGCCCGTGGCGACGGCCGCCGGGATCTCGTCGCGGGCGAGGATCCGCAGGGTCACGCCGGCGGCGGGCAGCGCGGCGATCGTACGCGGACCGAGCGCCGTAGGGGTCACCGCGAGGGTCAGCCCGTGCTCGGGTGCGGCCGCCATCCGGACGACGTCGGCGCGGGCCGCGTCGAGGCGCAGCAGCAGGGGCCCGGCATGTTCGAGCAGCCGCTCGCCGGCGGCCGTGGGGACGACCGGGCGGCGGGTCAGCAGCGGGGCGCCGAGATCCTGTTCGAGCGCGGCGATGTGCTGGGACACCGCGGACTGGGTGTAGCCCAGCTCGCGCGCGGCCTCGGAGAAGGAGGCGAGGCGGGCCACGGTGACATACGTACGCAGCAGATGCGGATCCATGGTGCCCAGGATCGCGTACTCCATCAGCATCGCTTATCGATAGTGCATAAATCATCGTTGGACGTGATCGCGGGTCCGAGCCCAGGATGACGGACATGACGAACAACGCGGCCCAACCCGCCTCCCGCACCGCCCGGCTCGCCCTGGTCGGCGACCGCTCCCCCGACGTCGTGTCCCACACCCGGATCCCGCGTTTCCTGGACTCTCTCGCGGAGCGTGACCGGCTCGTCCTCGACGCCTACTGGATCCACTCCGAGGACGCCGCGGCAGACCCGGAAGCCGTGCGCGGTTTCGACGCGGTGTGGGTGGTGCCGGGCAGCCCGTACCGCAGCGAGGCCGGTGTCCTCTCCGCGATCCGCACCGCCCGTGAGCGGGGCATCCCGTTCCTCGGCACGTGCGGCGGCTTCCAGCACGCGCTGCTGGAGTACGCCCGCGGCGTGTGCGGTCTCACCCAGGTCGCGCACGCCGAGAACGACCCCGACGCCGGGGACTTCCTCATCGAGCCGCTCGCCTGCTCCCTGGCCGGCCATGAGGCGACGGTCCAGGTCGAGCCCGGCTCGCTCGCGCAGTCCGTGCTGGGCGCCGAGCGGTCGGTCGAGCGGTACTCATGTCACTACGGCCCGTCCCGCCACCTCGACACCCTGCGGGCACACGGCCTGCGGTTCTCCGGGCACGACGAGGGCGGGCAGGTGCGGATCGTCGAACTGCCCGGCCATCCCTTCTTCCTCGCGACTCTCTTCCAGCCCGAGCTCTCCGGCGACGGCTGCCGCCCGCACCCGTTCGTCCGGGCACTCGCCCGGGCCGCGGTCGAGCACGCGGCCCGGGCGGTACGTCAGCCGGCGTGAGCCGGCACGAAGGGGCGAGCCGGGGGCACGTCCGGGACGAAACCGTGGGCGCGGCGGGCCAGGAAGTCGGGCTTGTAGCGGTCGACCCGGCGGTGCCAGTTCAGGATGCCGGCCATCCAGTTCTGCAGGTCGGTCACATAGCCGGCCATGATCTCGCGCGCCTCCTCGGACAGCTCGAAGTCGTCGTGGACGACGGGGAGTTCATGGGTGACGACGTGCTCGAACTGCCGCATGCGCTGGGTCATCAGGTCGTGGACCACATGGAGCGCGGTCGGGTAGTCGCAGCCGAAGAAGTTCTGCACGACGAGGATCGCGTTGTGGACCTCGCCCTCGTACTCGATCTCCTTCTGGTACGAGAAGACGTCGTTGATGAGGCACGCGTAGTCGATCGCGGCGTTCTCCAGCGACTGGACGGGTCCGCTGCGGTAGACCTCGGGCGGGATCTGCGGGCCGTGGCCCATCCGGCACATGCTCAGGGTGAGGTCGGAGCCGAAGGTGGCGCGGCGCATCTCCAGGTAGTCGACCGGGTCGGGGACGCGGTGGTGGAGCTGGTTCATCACCTCCCACACCCAGCTCTCGGTCATCTTGTCGACGGACGCCTTCAGCGTGCGTCGTTCGTCGGGGGTCATCCGCGCCGTCGTCAGTGCCCACAGGTCGATGAGTCCCCGTTCCATCCCGTTGACCGGAACGGGGGCCGCCTCGCCCTCGACGGGCATGCAGTCCGACAGCCGGGCCGTGGTCAGGCGTGCGGCCGCGAGGTCGCGGCGCTGGCCGAAGACGAGGGGGTAGTAGTCGTCGCCGTAGGTGCCCCAGGCCAGCCAGCGCGAACTCAGGTCGAGCGCCTCGGGGGTCGCGTCCGGGTCGATGCCGGCGGCACAGAGCGGGAGGTCAGCGGCGGCGAGCTTCTCCTCGTCCCAGACTCCCTCGCTCAGCATGCCCATCGCGTGCGTCCAGCCGACGAGGCGGTCGCGCGCACCGTCCAGGTGTGGGGAGAGCTCCACCTGGAAGGGCATGTAGAAGTCGGGCAGCAGGGACGGTCCGACCTTCTGGTACGGCACATGACTGTGGGCACGCAGTCGCTCCGCGGCGGCCGACGCGAGCAACGCGCCCATGTCGGCGGCGGACGTGCCGAACCCGGCCCGGGTGACGAGCGCGGGGCCGGACAGCACCGCGCCGCCGAGGTCGAGCGGGCCCCGCGCACCCGCCGCCCCCTTGTTCATGTAGCGGCTGGACCGCATGTGCCACTCGTGGCCGCCGGACTGCCAGTCCTGCAGCCCCTTCGTGTACGCCGCTACGGCCGCGACCTCGGCCGGGGAGAGGCCCTTCTCCAGGGCCAGCGCGGGCACTTCGGTGAGCGCGGTGTGCTCGAACTGGTGCAGACGGGAGGTGAGGATGTCGTTGACCGTCTCCGCGGCCCGCTGCGTGCCGCAGTCGAAAAAGGTCTCCAGGACGAGTACGCCATTGCTGTTCTCCCCTTCGTCCTCGACCTCCCGCTGGTACGAGAACAGGTCGTTGCGCAGGTGGACGGCATCGGAGAACGTCTCCATCAGGACCCGCAGGGGGCGGGAGTCGGCCACGGACGCGGGGACTTCGGCGGTCGCGTACTCGACCAGACCGGCGGACCAGGGGGCGCCGCCGACCTTGCGGCGCATCTCGATGTACTCGACCGGGTTGGCGATCCGGCCCTCGTTGATGTTGGACAGCTCCCACAGGGACTCGTTGAGCAGATGCTCGGTCGCCACGGCGAAGCGGCGGCGCCAGTCCATCGACATCGACGGCACCGTGCGCGCCCAGAGGTCGGCGAGGCCCGCCTCCACCGGGTTCTGCGGCTCCGGTACGGGCGTGTTGAGGTCCAGCGGCATGAAGAGCGGGAGTCGGTCGAGGTGCGCCTTGCCGCCGGGGCGGTCCTGGGAACGTTTGAACAGTTCCAGGAAGTGGTCGTCGAAGAAGAACACCCACACGTACCAGTCCGTGATGAGGGAGAGTGCGGGGCCGTCGCAGTCGGGGTGGGTGTACGCGCAGAGCAGGCCGTAGTCGTGGGCGTCCAGGTCCTCCTGGTCCCATACGCCGGAGCCCTCCAGCATGCCCATCCGCCTTGCCCATTGGGTGGAGTGGGTTCGGGCCTCTTCCAGGTGGGGGTTCAGGCGGGCGGGGTACGGCATGTAGAAGTGGGGGAGGGTGAACGGCTGCGTCATGGGCGGGCCCTACCCGGCGCCTGGGGCGGGCATCCGGGTGGGGGCACATGGTCACACCATCGCGTGAATCCAAGGCAGTTCCCTCGCCCTCGCCGCCTTTGTCGCCCTTCGGGCTCGTCCTCAAACGCCGGACCACTCAGGGATCATCACCTGTCAAGGACCCTTTTTTTCGCGGCGCGAAGAAGGGCGAGGGGTACACACCAGACGCGTACCCCTCAGCTGTCGAGTGGCTCAGCCATATGTGCCTGCGCGATGGCGTCGATACGCCGGGCGAGATCGAAGTCCGCCTCGGTCAGTTTGCGGCCGGCGTCGTGCGTGGTGATCGAGAACCGCACCTCCCCCCACCGCAGGTCGATGTCCGCGTGGTGGCTGATCAGCCGCTCGATATCCGCGACGTGCACGATCACCGCCACGCCACCGTGATACCGGATCCCGAACGAGCGGGTGATCTCATCCCCCTTCACGCCGCCACCCCGGCACTGACTCCAGAGCGGCCGTGATCTCGTCCTCGGTCAACGGCACCGGTGTATCTGCCACGCTTCAACTCCCCTCCGTCACAGGCGCCAGGACCTCGGCGAGGTCCTGGCCGACCGGGGCATCCTGCCATGGCAGCATCGCCCGTTGAAGGGTGACCAACTCGCGGCACAAGCAGGCCGATCGGGTCTCGACGGCGATGTCCGCCACCGTACGAACAATTTCCAGCGCCTGATCCGGCTCGCCCGCGCCGGCGGCTGCGGTAGCGTGCCGGGCGAGGTACACGCCGCGGTCACGGCGCGCGGTCTCGGGGACGACGTCGAGGACTTGCGACCACAGAGAGACGGCCTCGACGCCGAGGCCGAGCCTCCCGTAGCAGGTGGCGCGCTGCACTTCGAGGTAGCCGGGCGTACGACGACACGCGTTCCCCCACGGAAGGTCGTCGTTCCCGGCCATGGCCGGGACGTGGCCGTGCATGGCCGCAGTGTGGCCTAGTTGCGCCTTGTCATACTCACCCATCATCCCCGTGTGACCACCGAACGTACACGGAACACGACGGACCGCTCCATGGCCGGTTGGCTCAGTGGGGAGTTGGGTTGATGACCGTACAGAAGACGACGATGGACCCGCCCGTCAGCCTCGGCCTCCCGCTGGACGAGCCGACGCCGCCCGACGACTGTGGGGTGTGCACGGCGTTGGCCAACGAGCGGACCGAGGCCCGAGCGCGGGGTGATCTGTCGCGAGTCTCGGACCTGAACGTCGAGATCCGCAACCACCACCCGGCACGCCGTAAGCGGAGGCGGACATGAACCGCGGAGAACGGAAGCAGCGCGGCACGTCCGGCAGGACCAGTCATCCGCAGCAGTTCGTGCTGCCGGATCACCTTCCTGGCGAGGATGAGTACCGGGTCTTCATGGCCCACCTGACGGGGTGCGCGGACTGCGGGTACGGGCAGGTCCAGTGCGGGAAGGCCACCGAACTGTGGCATGCGTACAAGGTGGCCAGGAGACCCGCGGAGAGACGCACATGAGCGTCGGGGTCGGCGCGCACGCCCGACACGAAAGACCGTGGTCTCCCCCGAAGCTGTGAGGCACGGGCCTGATGATCTTTCCGCTGTGGCGTTGTTCGGTTCCAGTCGAATCAGGTCGCGGATCCAGCCACCGACAGCCCAATCTGGAGCAGGGGGAAGCAGTGGTGCTGGTCGCCTGGGGCCGCCAGCGCCATGTCCTCCTCACAAGGAGAGGACGAGATCGCATCCCGACCAGCTGACGCCGACCAGACCCCGGGTACGTACGGGCCGAGCTGGGCCTTTGCACCCACGGGAAAGGATGTGGCCTACGTTGGCCAAGGGTGTCAGCGTAAGGCGACCAGAAACCCTGGAACGTTTCAGGACCATCAGGCTCTTGCTGCCGGTATCTTGACGCTGCGTCAAACGCATGCGGCAGCACCCTCGTCTTCACCAACGCGAGGTCCGAGTTCGACACCATGGGGGATACATGAACGTACGCAAAGCATTCATTGCGGCAACCGCAGTTGCGGCACTCGGCGGAGCAGCCATGCCCAGCACCGCCAGCGCGGCGTCGAATGGCGGAGTTACCGTTCAGAGGTGCAACCCTGACGGCGTCCACGACTACCTCAAGGTAGCGGGCACCCACTACTCAGGGTGGTACAGCACCGGTGACTGCACGGGCGAAATCAAGATTGCCCCCGACACGAACCGGTACATCAAGGTCTGCTTCTACCCGCAGAACGCCGACAACTACTGTCAGTCCAGCTACAAGCTGGCCACAGCCAACAGGTTCAAGACGATCGCCACGGACGTAGGCAACGGAACCCTGTTCAAGTTCTACTTCCGGAGCACCGCCCGGTCGACCGGACAGCAAGTCTCCTAACGCGCCCGCGCCGAGAACGTGTGGTCCCCACTCGTCCTTCAGCCGGGGACCACACTTTCTTTCAGTCTCATCCATCACCCCGTTCCAGGAGCGGCCTGCTCCCGGAAGCTCCCGCCCCCCTCCGGGGGATGATGCCCTGCCGCAGGGCCGCTGCCTCCGGCCGCTGAGAAGCAGTCCTCTTTCCGGACCTGAAGTGCGGGTTTCTGCAGGTCAGTCGTGACTTTCGCGTTGGCCGGGCAGGCTGGGCACATCCGATTCGTTCGAGAGGGCGTGGAGGTCGCGGGTGCCGTCGATGCGGGCAGTGCTGGAGAGTCGTGAGAAGGCTGCTCTGGCGCGGGTGGAGGGGCTGCGTTTGACCACCTCAACGGTGAGGTCCAGTTCGCGGGCGGCCCAGTCGACGAGGGGGCCGGTGTAGCCGCTGTCAGCCCAGAGCAGCCGCAGTCGGCGAAGTCCCTCACGCAGCGTGGGCAGCATCTCCTGAGCGGCGTCCCGATCGGGGGTCGAAGCGGGCGTGACCAGCACCATCAGCAGCAGCCCGAGGCAGTCCACGATCACGTGCCGCTTCCGCGGCTTGATCTTCTTGCCCCCGTCGAAGCCGCGTGAGTCGTTCTTGACGACTGCGTCGGCCTTCACCGACTGCGAGTCCGCGATGGCGGCGGTGGGCTCGGCGCTACGGCCTTCCGCCTTCCTTGCTCTGTCGCGCAGACGGTCGTGGAAATCGCGGATCAGGCCGTTGTCCCGCCAGCGGCGGAAGAACGCGTAGACACGCTTCCAGGGCGGGAAGTCCGCGGGCAGGTTCCGCCACTTGACGCCGTTGCCGACCAGGTAGCGGATCGCGTCGATCATCCAATGCCACGAAGTAAAGGCTCAGTTGACGGTGTCAAGGCTCCGGGAAGAGGGATCTTGTACGTACTCGGTGCCGTACGGATGAGTCGGCCGTTGCGCGCCCAGTAGCAGAGCTGCGCGTTGAAGCCGCTCAGCACACGCCCGGTGGCGATGAGGCCGAGATGCCCTGCGATGTCGCGGGCGTGCATGGCCTGGTTGGAGTTCTCCGCCAAGATCCGGCAGACCTGTCCCCAGCGGCCGGAAGCGGCCCGGTCTGCGGCATGCGTGGTGGGGAGAGCCGGTGGATGCACGGTGATCACAATGGCGGTGATCGGCGTACTGTCGCGAGGCCGCCCGTCGCGGTTCCAGATGTTGTAGCGAGATGTACCGCACTTGACGATGCGAGCGGACAGCCGCATTCGGCTCTTGGGCAGCAACGCCTTCAGGACGCGGGTGCCAATGTGTCCTACCAGGTCAAGGCGTCCGCTCGGAGTTGCGGCCGCAGCCGTCCCAGCGACGCCAACGACCGTGTCGCGCGCGGCCTCCAGGGCCACGGTGAAGCCGGCCCGATCGGGATCGCAGCCAGGCACTGTCTCCACTGCGGTCACCATCATCGAGCGCAGAGCCTGGTAGATGGTCAGGAGTGCCCACATCTCCTGGGTGAGGCCCACCGGGTCCTTCGACCGTAGAACGCGCCCTTTGAGCATGGTGTGACGCAGTGCCAGATAGGCGGTCTCGATCTCCCAGCGCTCGTGATAGAGACCGACCAGGCGGTCTGCTGGGTCGGTGCGGTGGTCGCTCAGCGTGGTGAGCAGACGATAGGTTCCGCCGGCAACGCGGCCCGCACCACCACCCACTCGGCATCCGTCATGTCCGACCCGTAGCAGGGCCGTGCGACGGTGGAGTGGTCCACTCTGCGGTTCGCGGTGATGACCCGGCAACCGGCAACCCACGTCATCCCAGCAGGCCTGCTCGATACGGCGGGAGGAGCGACTCCTTTGCTGTAGCAGTACAAGAGCAAGGCGACCAGGCTCGCGGGCGGGTAGGCCGCCCCTCCCTGCCGGTCGGCACGGTAGCGGTCCTCGAAGGCCGAAAGATCGAGCTGCTCGACGACGTCGAGCACCTCCAGCACAGGTGCTCAGCCCAAGCGGTCCGCGATCGACGCGTGCGAAACCGTGCGCGTTTCCGTGAACCAGGGCGTGGTGGGTCGGCCGATGCTGAAGCTGATCCGGGCCTGGCTGCGGATGGGAGTGCTGGAGGGCGGGGTGACCTCTCCGACCGGGGCGGGAACCCCGCAGGGCTCGCCGGTCTCCCCGCTGCTGGCCAACATCGCCTTGCATGTCCTCGACGAGGCGTGGCAGGACGAGGGTCACCGGTGGGGGGTGCTGGTGAGGTACTGCGATGACTTCGTGGTCCTGTCGCCGACCAGACAGCGGGCCGGGCAGGCCCGGCTGCTGGCGGCGAGGGTGCTGGAGCGGCTCGGGATGCGGTTGCACCCGGAGAAGTCCGGTATCACCTGTCTCACCGGGGGCGGGCAGGGTTTCGCATTCCTCGGCTTTCACCACCGGAAAGTGGAGTCGTGAAGTGGCGGGGCAAGTACTACTTGCAGCGGTGGCCCTCGGCCAGAGCGATGCGGGTGCTGCGGGACAAAGTCCGTGCGGCCACCGTCATTTCGAAGGCTGAACGGCCGCTGTCCGCTGTGGTCGCCGAGCTCAACCCCGTGCTGCGGGGCTGGGAAGCGTACTTCCGTAACGGGAACTCCGGGCGGAAGTTCAACGCGGTCGACGGCTACGTCCACGAGCGGCTGGCTATCCTCGCCAGCCGAAAACACGGCCTGCGGGGTCGGAACTGGGCCATCTGTTTCACCCACGGGTGGATCACCCGGCTCGGGGTCTACCGCCTTACCGGAACCGTACGCAGGGCGACGGAGCATGCCAGTCGGTGAACGATGTCGGAAAGCCGTATGCGGGAGAACCGCACGTACGGTTTGAAGCGGCGGGGGCTGGAAACGGAGCGGAAGCCACCGCGCCAGTCCCCGACCCTACTTACAGAACGTCACATATCACCGGTTCTGACACAGCTTCTAGCCCCAGAGGGATCGCGAGCGCGCAGGCGAGGCCGAGGCCCAGTCCCCCAGGAAGGTCGCGCCGAGGCGCAGCCGCTCAGGAAAGGGCCTCGGTCATCGCCTCGGTGGCCCGTATGGCCGCCTTTTCGTCGGTGTCTGGGCCCGTCACTCGGGCGACGAGGGCTACGGGGTCGCCCTGCGCGGTGGTGGTGTAGGCCAGGGACCAGGAGGAGGAGTCGCCGTCGCCGGTGTCGGTCGGGGCCCACTGGCGCTTGTCGCGTACCGCGGGGAACAGCTGGTCCGCCGTGGCCGCCGAGACACTCCGCACGAGCGGTAGCTCCCTTACGCCCGCCATCCGCGGTCGCACCAGCTCGCCTCGGTCGGCGAGGGACGCCGCTACCCTGGCCAGTTGGAGCGGGGTGACGGTGATGTCGCCGTCCTGGTAGCTGTCGTAGGTGCTCTTCGAGACAGGCTGAGGGGCACCCTGATTGGCGTCGTTGAAGCCGAACTTCTCGGCGGTCTCGCGGAGTTTCACCTCGCCGAGGTCGTCGGCCATTTTCACGAAGACCGCGTCACAGGACCGGGCGAGCGCCTGTCGTATGGTCGCGTTCGCACACTGGCCCGTGCCGCCGGTCGTGGGTTCCTCGACCGTGTCGTACAGGCCGTTCTCCAGGGCCGCTGCGGCGATCACGATGTTGAACGTCTCACCGGGGGCGGTGGCCTCCCGGAGCGGGCGGTTGAGCATCGGTTCGTCCGGGTCGTCGTTCGCCTTCTTCCAGGCTTCCTGGTCCTTCGAGGTGTTGCCGGCGAAGGCCGTCGGGTCGTACGAGGGTGTGCTCACGACGGCGAGCAGGTCGCCGGTCTCCGCGTTGAGCGCGATGGCCGCCCCGCGCTCTCCGCCGAGTTCCGCGAAGGCGGCCTCCTGCACCGCCGGGTCGATGGTCGTCTCGACGTCCTCGCCCCTGCTGTATTTCAGCGAGTCCTCATAGATGCTCTCCAGCCCGGAGCTGCCGAACGCGAGCGAGCGGTAGCCGGTGACGGGCGCGTACAACTCGCCGTCCGTGTAGATGCGTTGGTAGGGGACCTTCTCGTTGTCGCTCGGCTCCGATCCCGTGACGGGCTCGCCCGCGACAAGGATGTCGCCGTATCCGCCGGACGTACCGACACGCGAACTCGTCGTCTTCTCCGCCTCGTTGGGCGTATCCGGGTCTTCGGTGCAGCCGGTGAGCAGCGCGAGGAGTCCGGGCACCGCAAGGAAACGTCTCATGATCGACCGCATGCCCATACTCTAGAGAAAGACCTTCGTCAGACCCTGACCTGGATCAACGCCCGGGTCCCGCTCGTGCGCCACCGCTGTCCCTCCGCCGCCACCAGCGCGGCCTCCGTCTCCGCGTCCAGGCCCACGATCACGTCGGACTTGAGGGTGCGCAGGGCGGCTACCGGGCCGGGGAAGTACGCGGTGGCCGCGGCGAAGGGGGTGGTGGGTGGCCAGAGGCGGTCGCCCACCAGGCGGCGGTAGTTGAGGTCGCCCTTCAGCAGGGTCAGGTCGGCGGAGGCGAACTCGTCGCGCAGGTCGGCCGGCATGTCCGCGTACGGCAGCGGGGCGCAGGAGAAGGGGTGGGCGCGGAGGATGAGGCGCCCGTCCGACAGGGCCGACCACAGACGTTGCCCGGCGGCGGTCTTCGCGGCGACCAGGTGGCGTACGGCGTCGAGGGTGTCGGCGGTGGTGGCGTCGGAGACGAAGTACGGGTACGGCTTCAGGTGCAGTACGGCGCGGTCGAAGTGGCCGTGCGCGAGGAGGTGGTCGATGAGGAGGAGGTCGGGGATCAGTTCGCGGCCCGCGTTGTCGGCGACCAGGCAGAGCAGGCCCCTGCCCGAGCCGTCCGTCAGCAGCGTCGACAGCAACTCGCTGTCGTCCGCGACCAGTTGGGAGTGGGCGGCCGCGCCCTCCTCGGCGGTCTGGATACGGAAGCCCAGGTCCGCGCGGTTGCCCCAGAGCGAACCGTGCAGCAGGGCCTTGAGCTGCTCGGGGAGTGGCTGTTCGGCGAGGGTGTCGAGGGCGGTGAGTTCCGCGGCCGCCTCGGGGGTGTCGAGTTCGGCGAGTTTGAAGGGGCGGAACGGGTCGACGCCCTGCCAGGGGCCGGGGGTGAAGTAGCCGACGGCGTTGAGGAGTTGGCGGTAGAAGCAGCTCTCGGCGGCGAGGAAGGGCAGGGAGAACCAGGAGCGGCCGGCGTGGCGGCGTACGTTCCAGGTGTCCCACCACGCGTCGTCGGCCGGGGGTGCGACGACGCCTTCGAGCGTGTTCTTCAGCAACTCGTCGAGCGCGCGGCGCTGTTGGGGGTCGTAGGGCGTGGCGTCCTGGACCTTGCGGATGAGGGCGGGGTGCCGTTCGGCGAGGACGCTGTGCGGGAAGGAGGCCGGGTCGTCGCTGCGGATGACCGGGGCGGCGGAGTCAGGCATGGCCGGGGGTTCCTCCGGGGCCGGCGGGCGGCAGGGAGGCGTCCTTGGCCTTGTTGTCGAGCAGCTTGTCGTAGCCGGCCTCGGTCCACACGTACTTCTTGAACTGCTCCGGCGTCAGCGGACCCGCCCAGGGGCTGCCGCCGGGGTAGAACACCGACCCGCACGCGGAGCAGTGGTGCGCGGGGCGCCAGAGCCGTTCGGCGCGTTCCTTGCCCGCCGCGACGAGCTTGCGTTCGCGTCGCTCGCCGTTGACCACCGCGATCGTGCCGATGAACAGCAGCACGGCGAGAAGCGAACCGCCGATCGTGTAGAGCGGTTTGTCGTTCTGGACGCCGCTGTGGGCGAGGCCGACGCCGATACCGGTCAGGACCATGCCTTCGAGGAAGTGCAGCACGCTGTCGGAACGTCCGTGCGCACCCGGGGACTTGAGCAGCCTGTCGGTGAGTCCGCCGCGCCGGGACTCCGGGTCGGCGCAGGTCTCCGCGACCGTGCGCACCGCCGGGGCCGTACCGCCGCAGCCGGGGCACACCGCCGCGACCGGGGGCGGGGGCGGACCGTACCCCTCCGTCTTCCCCGTCTTCGCCGTCTTCTCTGTCGACATGCGCCTACGCTAACGGGCCGCCGGACGCACATGCGCCGGCGGCCGGCCGATGCCCGCTCGCATCGGTCGGCCGCCGGCAGTGGGGGGTGGCGGTCAGCAGGTCTTCCCAGAAGCCCAGTGGCTCAGAAGGTCAGCTTCCAGCTGTTGAGCCGGCCGGTGTCCGCGGAGGCCACGTCCTGGACGCGGAGCTTCCAGGTGCCGTTCGCGGTCTCGCTGGACGCGTTCACCGAGTAGGTGGTGTTCACGTCGTCGGCGGAGTCCGAGGAGGAGGACTTCAGACGGTAGGTCGAGCCGTCGGGAGCCACCAGGTCGATGACCAGGTCACCGCGGTAGGTGTGGGTGATGTCCACGCCGACCTGGAGGGCCGACGGGGCGTTGCCGGTGCGGCCGGTGACGGAGATCGAGGACTCGATCGCGGAGCCGTTGTCCGGGATGGAGACGGCCGTGGTGTTGGTGAAGGTGGTGCCCCCCGTGGAGCCGCCGGAGCCCCCGGTCACCGCCTGCACCGTCTTGGCCGCGTCGGCGAGGCCGGCGCCGCAACCACCAGAGCACGTACCCGGCAGAGCACGCGAGTTGGTCTTGATCGCGGACTCGATCTGGGCCGGGGTCAGCGAGGAGTTCGCCGACTTCAGCAGCGCGGCGAGGCCCGCGATGTGCGGGGCGGCCATGCTGGTGCCCTGGTAGTAGGTGTACGTCTCGCTCGCCGGGCCGGCGGTGCCGGTGTTCAGCGTTGAGAGGATGCCGTTCGACGTGGTGGTCCGGGTCTCGCCGCCGGGGGCAGCGATGTCGACGACCGAGCCGAAGTTGGAGTAGTAGGTCCGGGAGCCGGCGCGGTTGGTGGCCGCCACCGAGATCACGTTGCTGCAGCTCGCCGGCGAGTAGTTGGCCGCGTTGGCGTTGCTGTTGCCCGCCGCGACGACGACCGTGGTGCCGCGGTTCAC
Source organism: Streptomyces capitiformicae (assembly GCF_002214185.1). Lineage (NCBI taxonomy): Bacteria > Bacillati > Actinomycetota > Actinomycetes > Kitasatosporales > Streptomycetaceae > Streptomyces > Streptomyces capitiformicae. Next base: position 1,499,756 of record NZ_CP022161.1, read on the forward strand.
GGCGGCGTTGATCGCGCTCTGGGTCGCGCTGGTGCAGGCGCCGCCACCGCCGAGGCTCATGTTGATGACCTTGGCGACGTTGGTGTTGGCGGGAACACCGGAGACGGTGCCGCCGGACGCCCAGGTGATCGCGTCGATGATGTCGGAGTCGTAGCCGCCGCACTTGCCGAGCACACGCACCGGGGAGACCTTGGCGCCGTAGGCGATGCCCGCGATGCCCTTGCTGTTGTTGGTGACGGCGGCGATGGTGCCGGCGACGTGCGTGCCGTGCCACGAGGAAGACTGTCCCTCGGTCTGACCGCACTCCCCGGCCGCGAACGAGTCGCCCGGGTCGGCCGGGTTGCTGTCGCGGCCGTTGCCGTCGACGGAGACCGCGGTGTCGGCGATGAAGTCGTAGCCGCCGACGATGTTCGCGGCGAGGTCCGAGTGGGTGACGTAACCGGTGTCGATGACGGCGACCGTCACACCGGTGCCGGTCACCTTGTCCCAGGCGCCCGGCACGTTCATGCCCGCGGTGGACTCGAAGAGGTCCCACTGCTTGCTGTACTCGGTGTCGTTCGGCGTGGCCAGCGGCTTGTTCAGGCGGTCCGGTACGACGTAGGCGACCTGCGGGTCGGCCTGGTACTCGGAGATGACGTCGGCGACGTCCGCCTTGGTGAGGTTCTCGCCCAGGTCGACCAGGGCGGCACCGCTGCCGAGGCGGCGCTGGAAGTCGAGGGTCTCGCCGGCTTCCTTGCCCTTGGCCGCGGCGTCGGCGTCGGCGGCCTTGTTCGACTTGGCCTCGGCGGCACCGGACTTGTAGCCGACGATCAGGCGCTCGGCGACCGTGCCGGGAGCGGCCTCGGTGGCACCGGCGACGGCGGGCGCGGTGTCGGCCTTGGCGGACGGGGCCTGGGCGACGGCGACCGAGGAGGTCATGCCGGCCACCAGGGCGACGGAGACCGCGGCGACGGATATGAGCTTCCGTCCGGCGGTGCGGGGGGTGGAGGTACGCAAGGTCTTCACCTTTCGTGGCCTGCTCATGTCAGGGGAGGAGCGGCGGTGAAACGCTTCTTCATCGAAGCGGTGGGGTCCAGAAAGGGTTGGCGCCAATGCCGGCCAGGCGTGAGCTGTGAGTCAGGGGTTACCTGCGGTTCAGCTGTGCGAGCACATTAGGCAAAGCGCTGGTCATCGGGATACGGGGAAAACCCTCGGCCCCTTCGGGAACTCCCCTATCCCGTACGGCAGTCGGGCCGGATGTCGCGCTTCGGCTGTTTTGCCGACACCTTGCCGATGCCGTGCCGCCGCACCGGGAGCGGCCGGATTCGACCGGTCGAACGGCGGCGCGCGGACCGCGGCACGGACCTGTCAACTTCACCCGAGCCCTGAAGGGCCGGGCTTGGAAGTAGTGCCCAACTGGCTGCTGGGTTGGCTCCTCCGTCCAGACACCCCGACTATGGGATGGCAGGGGCGCGTGACTCACGCCCCGCATTCCACGCGTTCTCGCCGCGGTGGGCGATGGTGCGGGAAGCATTCCGGTCGGCGTGGGCAACGACCCCGCACCCCCGGCAGACAAAGCAGTGCGTCCCGGCTGAGGACAACAGTGCAGACCCGTGCGCCCGCGCAGGTCAGAGCAACCGAAAGAAGCAATTCCTCCCGAGCCCTAAAGGGCCGGGATTCCTTGCTAGATCACGTTGAACGCGGCGCTCCCGGGTCCCGTACGACACGGTGGACCGCCAGCCCCTCACCCCAGCCCCTCACCCCATGGATCGGACGTTCCGGATGTACCGCTTGTCCGCCTGCCGCACCACCGCCTTCGTCATGGCGGCGCCCCTCCTTCTGACGGCGGTGGCCGTCAGCCCTGCGGCGGCGCACGGCGCACCGACCGACCCGGTGAGCCGGGTGTCGGCGTGCTCGCCCGAGGGCGACAGTCAGGGATCGGCGGCGTGCGAGGCGGCGATCGCCGCGAACGGGGCGCCCTTCACCGCGTGGGACAACATGCGGATCGCCGGGGTGAACGGGCGCGACCGGGAGGTCGTCCCGGACGGGCAGCTGTGCAGCGGAGGGCTCGCGCCCTACAAGGGGCTCGATCTGGCCCGTGCCGACTGGCCCTCGGCCCGCCTCTCCCCCGGCAGCACGCTGAATCTCACGTACCGGACGACGATCCCCCACACCGGGACCTTCAAGCTGTTTCTGACGAAACCGGGATACGACCCCACCGAGCCGTTGGAGTGGTCGGATCTGCCCGAGGAGCCGTTCGCCTCGATCACGGATCCGACGCTGCGGGACGGCTCGTACCGCTTCTCGGCGAAGCTGCCGGCCGACCGGTCGGGGCGTCATGTGCTGTACACGATCTGGCAGAACACGAGCACCGTGGACACGTACTACTCGTGCTCGGATGTGGTGTTCCCGGCGGCGAAGAAGAAGGGGACTTCGCAGACGGCACCGGCGAAGACCGAGAAGCCCGCACCGGAGGCGTCCGCCGAGTCCACGCCCACGGAAGGATCACCGTCGCCGCTGGAGCCCTCGGAGACGCCCGGGGACGTACAGGCGGAAGTGGCCGACAGCCCGGTGGCCTCCGCGAGTGACAGCAGCGACGACAGCGGCGCCCTCGTGCCGCTGGTGGCGGGCGGCGCCACGGCGTCGGTGCTCGCCGTGGTCGCCGTCCTCCTCCTGCGCGGACGGGGGCGCCGCTCTCGGATCCGTGACTGAGCCGTGGTCTTCGTCAGTTGGTGAAGACGGAGCCGCCGCCCTGGGTGGTGTTCGTGACGGGCGCGTACTTCGCCGAGAAGTAGCCGGTGCTGAAGCACAGGGACGAGCCGGACGTCCGCGTGAACGGCTGCGAGACGAAGTTGATGCTGTTGTCGGCGTTGTTGGAGGTGCCGGTGATGCTGGGCGCCTGGTAGACGCAGTTGATGCTGCCCAGCAGGGTCCTCAGCACGACGGTGGTCTGCAGGACCGAGCCGGCCGCGGGGCTGACCTTGACGACACCGCCCGAGGTGACGGTGGTCGTGTAGGGCAGGTTGTTGACCGTGATGCTGGTGACACCGAGCACGCCGAGGACGTTGCTGGTGCAGCTGCCGAAGGTGTGGGCGGTGACGGACTCGGTGGCCGTGCCGGGCGCCGCCGGGTTGTCGGTGACCGTGGCGTTGAAGGCCGACTGGGCGCAGGAGATTCCGCTCGTGCCGGTGGCGCTGGAGTAGAACGTGCCGGCCGTGCCGGACGCGAGCGAGGCGTTGAGGGTGTCGCCGACCGCGACCGCGTCACCGGCGAGGCCGCCGGTGGTGAGCACGGTGTCGGCGGCGGAGGCGGGGCTGACGGCCGACACCATCAGGGCGGCGGTGGTTCCGACGAGGGCAAGGAGGGATCGCGTACGCATGGGGGTGCCTCTTCTCAGGATGTTCTCAGGACTTTCGGAAGGTGAGAACTGCGGGTGAACACGCGCGTCGACATCGTTCGCGCGGGGTAACGCGGCGGTGCCGCACGGCGCCGAACGGAACGGTCGCTGTCGACCCGTGACGCCTTCTCCGTACGTGACGGATCGACAGCGACAGCCGGGGCCGGGCACGGCCCAGTGAGGGGAAGGCGACCATGCCCGGCACGCGGCGAAGGGTGGTGCTGCGTTGGGCCGCGCAGCGCGTTCAGGTGTGTCACACACTCCACGCCGGCGACGGGGAGCTCGGGACGGTGACCAGCGCTGCGCGTCGGATCCGGCGCCACGGATCCGTTGGGGGAAACCCGGGAGAGTTGTAGACCTGCGGAGGAGCCAACGTCAAGGAGTAGTAAGGAAGTTGAGGCGTCGTGGGCTTCTCCTGCGGTGGTGCGGTCGAGGGCCGCGATCGACAAAGCCAAAGGTGAGCGACGTTCACATTTCACAGAGGTCGCACAACCAACATCCTTTTGTTACAAGCGCCTTGACCCTCGAATGTAACCACGGGTAACTTCCCAAATGGCTACTGCGGCGTAGCAAGTAAGCCCTTGCACCCTCGGGAGGTGTGCTCAGGCGTGCGTCGCAACCGGTGTCCGCGCCAGGACAACGTGCCTGCCTTTCCCGGCCCCGCTCAGCCCCATCTTCACTGTTCTTGCTTGTAAGTCCAGGGAGCACACATGGCCTCGTCCTCGGACGCCACGGCGTCCACCAATGAAAGACCCGAGGGTCCCGAAGCGTCCGGAAGACGTGGGCGGGTCCGTCTGAAGCGTGCCGCCGTGATGGCGGTGCCTGCCACGGCGGTCGCCGCCGGTCTGATGATCCTCACCGCCCAGGGCGCCCTGGGCGTCCAGTTCGCCATTTCCGGCATGCCCTTCGTGGTCACCGCCGACAAGCTGGAGGGCTCGGGCTTCGCCCAGTTCGGCGCGCTCGACCACATGATCGAGAACAGCCCCAACGAGGGTGAAACCGGCGGTCAGGTGCTGGTCGTGACCTCGGTCGTGAAGAGCGGCAAGCTGACCAACCTGTGCCAGAGCGTCGACCTCGGCGGCATCCAGCTCGTCCTCACCGCGGGCGACAAGTCCACGCCGGTGAGCGTGAAGAACCTGGCGATCGACTCCGATGACATCAAGGGCGACGCCTCGTTCAACAACATCGAGATCGGCCGCGACTCCAGCACGTTCGACAAGGTCGACCGGCAGGGCCCGCCGGGTGTCTACGGTCAGCAGGCGGACACGGTCACCATCACCGACCTGTACCAGCACAACTACGCCGCCACCGCGGCCGTCTTCAAGCTCCCCGACCTGCACATGAGATTCCAGAGCGAGGGCTGCGAGCAGTGAGCCGATTCCGGGAATGGAGGGGCCACCGGCCGTTCGCCGGCGGGCTGTTGCTGGTGCTGGGCGGCGCGGAGATTCTGGTGACCATGAAGGCGCCGCTGCCGGTCATCCTGAAGATCGGCATGCAGGGGCTGGCGGGCTACCTCCTGCCCTCGCTGATGATCGTGTGCGGGGCGCTGATCCTTTTCAACCCCGCGCAGCGCCTGTTCTACTCCATCCTCGGGATCATGCTCTCCCTCGGCACCTGGCTCACGTCCAACATCGGCGGCTTTGTTGTGGGGCTGCTGTTGGGGGCGGTGGGCAGCACGCTGACGTTCGGGTGGCTGCCGGACCAGGAACCCCGACGTAAGCGCTCCGCCGAGCGGCCGGAAAAGCACGCCGCAGAGCTCGGGTAGCCGAGGTTGTTCGGCGGGTGCGGGCGATTTTGTGGTTGCTCGCGCCCACGCGGCGGAGCCGCATATCGATGCAGCCCCGCGCCCCGACGGGGCGCGGGTTCGTCGTCCACCCCGCTGATCACAGCGCCGAGGCAACCGCCGCGTCCGTCAAAGCCGCGCGCAGGCGCTCCGGGTCCGTCCAGTAACGGTCCTGGGAGAGAGGGACGCGCCAGTAGAGGCCGGGGCCCGTGGTGCGGCGCAGGGGTGGGACGGCGACATGGCTGCCGGGGCCGAGGACCTGGACGTCGGTGAGCCGCCAGTCGGTCGCGGCGCCGGGCGGGACCAGCCAGTACATGATGCCGCCGTAGCCGTCCTTGATGACGGCTCCGCTCGCGTCCCCGAGGGACTTCAGCGCGGGGGTGCCGAGGGCGACCGGCACCCGTACGGCGTTCCACCAGCGCCCGGCCGGCACCGTACGTACTTCGGGGTTGTAGGAACACATCCAGCGCGGAGCCCTGCTGACAGTCATGGCACTCACCGGCTCTTCATGGGGGGGAGCCCGATCCTAGGAGCGCGCTCCGCACCCAACTTGCGAGTACGCGCAGGGAAGTTGCCGTCGTACGCAGCGCGCGGCACACGTTCTCGCCCGGCGACGCTACCGGGGCGTAGCGTAACTGGGCTTGTACGTAGTGCTGTTGGACTCTTTACGACTCTTCACGACTGTCTACGACTGTCTACGACTGCCAGGAGGGCCCTCATGGGCAACCCCAGCGCCATTGTGATCGACGCGACCGGCCGTGACATCCACGGTGAGGCCGCCCGGATCCGCGAGACGGGTCCGGCGACCCGGGTCGTGCTTCCGGGGCCGCACGACGTCGAGGCCTGGGCGGTGAGCAGCCCCGATCTGCTCAAGCGGTTGCTGACCGATCCCCGGGTGTCGAAGGACGCGCGGCAGCACTGGCCGAGGTTCGCCGCCGGTGAGATCACGCCGGAGTGGCCGCTGTTCACCTGGGTCGCGGTGCAGAACATGTTCACGGCGTACGGCGGTGACCACAAACGACTGCGCATCCTGGTCTCCAAGGCGTTCACGGCGCGCCGGACGGCCGCGCTGCAGCCGCGCATCGAGGAGATCACCAAGGAGCTGCTCGACCGTGTCGAGGAGGGCTTCAGGCGCGGTGAGACGGTCGATCTGCGGAAGGCGTTCTGCTATCCGCTGCCGATCCAGGTGATCAGCGAGCTGTTCGGGCTGCCCGAGGAACGCGGGCAGGTACTGAAGGAGTTGGTGGACAAGCTGTTCGACACGTCCGCCGGGCCGGGTGAGATGAACGCCGCCTATGAGCGGATGTACGGCGTACTCGGCGAACTGGTGGCCGTCAAGCGGGAGTCGCCGGGCGACGACCTCACCAGCGGGCTGATCGCGGCCCGCGACGTGGACGACACCCGGCTCAGCGAGCAGGAACTGCTGGACACCCTGGTGCTGGTGGTCAGCGCCGGGCACGAGACCACGGTCAACCTCCTCGACCAGGCCGTGCACGCCCTGCTGACCCACCCCGAGCAGCTCGCCCACGTCCGGGAGGGCCGGGCGACCTGGGACGACGTGGTCGAGGAGACGCTGCGGGTGCAGGCGCCGGTGGCGAGCCTGCCGCTGCGCTATGCCGTGGAGGACCTGGACCTCGCCGAGTTCGGGGGCCCCGAGGGCGTGGTGATCACCAAGGGTGACCCGATCCTCGCCGCGTACGCGGCCGCCGGGCGCGACCCCGAGCGGCACGGGAAGGACGCCGACGTCTTCGACGTCACCCGCGCCGACAAGGAGCACCTCGCGTTCGGCCACGGGGTGCACTACTGCCTGGGCGCCCCGCTCGGCCGTATGGAGGCCCGTATCGCGCTCCCGGCACTCTTCGACCGGTTCCCGTCGCTCCGCCTGGGCGGCACGGACACGGAACTGGGCCACGTCGAATCGTTCATCTCCAACGGCCACCGCCGCCTGCCCGTCCGCAACACCTGACACACCACGCCGGTGACACGGCTACTCACCGCGCCACCACGCCAACAGCCGGACCCAACCACTCCTCGAACGCACGGGCACCGGCCCGGCGACCGGCGCGTCGTAAGCGCTGCCGTACCGTCCCTCCGACCGGCCCCGATGGAGGCCCAGGCCCCGGACACGGAACTGGGCCACGTCGAATCGTTCATCTCCAACGGCCACCGCCGCCTGCCCGTCCGCAACACCTGACACACCACGCCGGTGACACGGCTACTCACCGCGCCACCACGCCAACAGCCGGACCCAACCACTCCTCGAACGCACGGGCACCGGCCCGGCGACCGGCGCGTCGTAAGCGCTGCCGTACGGTCGCTGGGGTCGGCTCCCGGTGGGTTCCTCGGGCACGGTCGCGCCCACCGCGCAGGTCGGCGGGAAGGTCACCGGCAGTGCCGCGAGCGCCCGGTGGAAGGGGCCCGGGCGCCATTCCAACTGTCCTACCGGTATGGCGAGTTCGACGTCCGGGAGTCGATCGAGGAGTTTCTCCACCGCCACCGACGCGATCAGCCGGGCCTCGCTCTGGGCGGGGCAGTTGTGCGGGCCCGCGCTCCAGGCCAGGTGGGCGCGGTTGCCCGCGCGCTGGTCGTTCGTCAGGGCCGGGTCGGTGTTCGCGGCGGCCAGCGAGACGACGACGGGGTCGCCGGCCTTGAGCAGGGCGCCCTCGTACATGACGTCCCGTTTCGGGTAGTGCACGGCGTAGTTGGCCATCGGCGGGTCGGTCCACAGCACCTCGTCGAGGGCGTCCTCGACGGGGAGGCTGCCGCCGGACAAATCGCCCGCGAAACGGTCGTCGGACAGCAGCAGGCGCAGCGCGTTGGCGATGAGGTTCTGCTGGGGCTCGGTGCCCGCGCCCATGAGGACGACGAGGGTGTGGATCATCTCCTCGTCCGTGAGCTCCGCCGGATGCGAGATGAGCCAGGACGTCACGTCCGGCCCGGGCTGCTTGCGCTTCAACGTGACCAGCTCGAAGAGCGTGGTGACGAGCAGTTCGTTGGCCCGCTCGGCGTCTACCCCGTCGAAGACGCCGGACATGCCCTCGACGAGCTTCAGCCCGTACTCGGCGGGGCAGCCGAAGAGACGGTTGAAGACGAGCAGCGGCAGGACCTGGGCGTACTCGCCGAGCAGGTCCGCCTTGCCGGTGGGCGCGAACCGGTCGATGAGCGTGTCGGCGCTGCGCTCGACATAGCCGCGCAGGGTGTTGGGCTCGACCCGGGCCAGGCTGTCGGTGATGGCGGCGCGCAGTCGCCGGTGGTCCTCGCCGTCGGAGAACAGGGCGTTGGGCCGGTACATCATCATCGGCACGACGGGGCTGTCCGCGGGGACGGTGCCGTCGTTGAGGTCGTTCCAGCGGCGCGCGTCCTTGGAGAACGTCTCCGTGCTCCGCAGCACGTGCAGGGCGGCGTCGTACGAGGTGACGAGGGTGGCCCGGACGCCGGCGGCGAGCTCGACGGGTGTGGTCGGCCCGGTGGCGCGCGCCCGCTCGTAGAACGCGGCCGGGTCGGCGGCGAACTCCGGTCCGTACATGGGCTGGTGGGCCGGGCAGCCCGGCGGCGGTACGGCGTTCACGCGTGCTCCAGTTCGCTTTCGCTCTCGCGGCTCAGCAGATACTCGACGAGGGAGATCAGCGCCCGCGTGGACGACTCCGGGTCACGGGCGTCGCAGCGCACGAGCGGGGTCTCGGGCAGCAGGTCGAGGGCCTCGCGCACCTCGTCCAGGCCGTGCACGGGGGCGCCGTCGAAGTCGTTGACGGCGACGGCGTACGGCAGGTCCAGTTCCTCCAGGACGCCCATCACGTCGAAGGAGTGCGACAGGCGCCGCGTGTCGGCGAGGACCAGCGCGCCGAGGGCGCCGCGGGTCATGTCCTGCCAGAGCTTGGTGAAGCGCTGCTGTCCGGGCGTGCCGAACAGGTACAGCACCAGGGAGTCGTTGAGGGTGAGCCGGCCGAAGTCCATGGCGACCGTGGTGGTGGTCTTGTCGCGGGTGCCGGCGAGGTCGTCGACCACCGCGCCGGCCTGCGTCATGACCTCCTCGGTGCGCAGCGGCCGGATCTCGGAGAGCGTGCCGACGAAAGTGGTCTTGCCGACGGCGAAGTGACCGACGACGAGAAGCTTGACGGCCGTCTTCACGGTCGGCCGCAGATAGACGTCGTCAGAGGCGGGCGCGGAGCCCATCGAGGACCTCCTGGAGGATGCGGGCGTCGGACGGCCGGGCGGCCGGGATCGGTGCGCGGGTGACGATGTGGCCGCTGTCCATGAGGTCGGCGACCAGCACCTTGGTCACGCTGACCGGCAGCTGGAGATGGCCCGCGACCTCGGCGAGGGAGAGCGCGCCGGGCCGGCACAGCTCCATCACGCGGCGCTTCTCCGGGTTGAGCCCGGTCAGCGGCAGGTCGGTGGCGGCGATCAGCAGCGTGACCAGGTCCAGGGTGTTGCGGGTCGGGTGGGCGCGGCCGTCGGTGACGACGTACGACCGCACCAGACGCCCCTCGGGCCGGCGGCGGGGCGTCATATGCTGCTGCCCGTGTCCAGCCGCGCCGGGCTGGTCAGCTCCTTGCCGAGCCGGTCGACGAGCTTGTGCATGCGGTACGTCACCGCCTCCATGTCGACCTCGTCGCCGGTGGACACCGCGAGATAGGCGCCTTCCCCGGCCGCGACCAGGAAGACGAAGCCGTGCCCGAACTCGATCAGGGTCTGCCGCCACGGGCTGTTCGCGGAGCCGCAGAACTCGGCGGTGCTGCGGCTGATCGACTGCAGCCCGGAAAGTCCGGCGGCGAGACGCTCGGCGTCGTCGCGGTCGATGTCTGCGGAGTGGGCGCGGAGCATGCCGTCGGCGGAGAGCAGGATGGCGTGCCGCGCCTCGGGGACCTTCAGCACGTCGTCGAGCATCCAGCCCAGCTCGTTGGTCGTGGGCTCGATCATGCGTGGGGGGTCCCTTCGTTCTCGTGGGGGGTGGGTGGTGCGGTGTCGGTGCTCGCGGCGGACGCGTCGGCCTTGGCGGCGTCGGCGGCGTCGGCGGTGTCGGCGGCGGCGGCGTTGATGTGTTCGTCCTCGTCGAGGATGCGTCCCGCCGCCCGGCCGAAGCGGGTGCCGCGGGCGAAGGCGCCCATGATGCGGGCGTTCTCCTCGGGAGTGCGCCCGGAGACCTCCGCGGTCTCGACGGGCTCCGGCCCGGGGGCGGCCGTCCGTCGCGGGGTGCGTCGGCGGCGCTTGGGCAGTCCGCCCTCGGTGGTGGCCTCGGTGGTGGCCTCGGCGGCCGTGCGGCGGGGGGTGGGTTCGGCGGTGTCCGGTACAGGTGTCAGGTCGATCGCGGGCTCCGGGGCGGCGGGCTCCAGCTGGGTCAGCAGTGCGGTGGGCAGGAACGCGACGGCGCGGACACCGCCGTACGGCGAGCGGGTGTCCACGGAGATGTTGAACCCGTAGCGCCGGGCGAGCACCCCGATGACGGCGAAGCCGAACTGGGGCGGGTCGTCGAGGCGGGTGACGTCCACCTCGCCGCGTCCACTCAGCAGGTGGGTGGCGCGGTCCACTGCCTGACCGTCCATGCCGACGCCGGCGTCGTCGATGATGACGCACGCGCCGTTGTGCACGGACTGGATCGTCACCTCGACCGCGGTGTTGGGCTGCGAGTGGCGGGCCGCGTTGTCGAGCAGCTCGGCCACCGCGAGGACGACCGGCTCCACCGCGCGGCTCTCCACCGCGATGTCGACCTGGCCGTTGATCCGGATGCGACGGTAGTCGCGGATGCGGGAGGTGGCGCCCCGGACGACCTCGACCAGGGGTGAGGTCGAGCGCTGCCGGCCGGGCCAGGATCCGCACAGTACGGCGATGGCCTGGGCGCGGCGGCCGAACTGGGCGTTGGTGTGGTCGACTTCGAGGAGGTCGCGCAGCACGTCGGGGTCGTCGTGCCGGTCCTGCATCTCGGAGATGGACACCTGCTGCTCGTTGGCGAGGGCCTGGATGGAGCGCATCGACGCCTTGAGCGCGGCCTTGGCGGACTGGTCGGCGCGGGCCTGCGCGTGGGCGACGGCGCCGGAGAAGCGGGTCAGTACCTCGTCGAGGCCCTTGCCGAACTCGGTTCCGGCGAGCCGGGTGTCGAGCGGGCCGACACCGGGTAGGTCCTGACCCGGGTGGTCCGCGAGGGCCGGCAGCCGGACCAGGACCAGATGGCGCAGCTCCTCCTCACGGGCCCGCACCTCATCCGCCAGGTCGGCGTTCTTCCTGCGCTGCCGCCTGGTGATCCCGTGCTGGCGCAACAGGAGTACGGCGGTGACGAACAGGCCTGAGGCGAGGGCCCAGGTCACCGCCTGCGGTATCTGATCGGTCATGAGAGTCCACGAGTCCTTACGTCCTCAACGTCACGGAACGCGCTCAGGTCCCGGACGGCGGGCGTGAGTTGACGGAGCGCCCGACGATAGTGGTGCGACCACCCGGGCACTTTTCGTGACGCGCACGGAAGTTGTTACGGGACGCACGAGTGACGCAAGGGACGTGGACGGCCTCGCGATTCTTCCCCCGGCATATTCGGCCACCCGTACCGGGCGACATGGCAATCGCTTGCCGCGCTAGGCTGCGAAGCACAACTGACCGGACAGTAACCATCTTTGATCACTGGCAAGTTGAAGGTTTTGGCGTCCGGGGTCGTATGAGACCACAAGGAAGCTGTCGGGTTCTCGGGTTCCGACCGACACGGGAAGGGAAAGGCGTTGCCCTCGGGTAGTTATGTCGTCGACGCGCTGTCCACCGAGGAGCTGGACCCGCGCGAGCGGGCCGACTTCTGGACCGAAGCGATAGACACGTACCAGTCCCGGATGGGCTACAGATACCCTCACCTGGAGCGCTTCCACGGGCAGACCGTGCGCCAGCGCACCGACAACTACCAGCTGGTGAAGTACCGGTCGGGCGAGGTCGAGTACACCCGCACGATGCGCCAGGTCCGCCAGGACCCCGACGAGGACTACCGCCTGCTGTTACCCCTGAGCGGGGAAATCGTGCTCCGCCAGGAGGGCGAGGAGGCACGGCTCACCCCGGGCACCGGAGCGCTGGTCACGTTCAGGGCGCCCTTTCAGTGCTTACAGAGCGACGACATCAACGCGTTCATCCTCACCATCCCGGCCCGCGAGGTGGACGGCCGCCTCAACGCCAAGTCCCCCGTCGCCGCGCTGGACCTGTCCCGCGGCCTCGGCCGGATCGTCGGCTCCATGCTGACCGGCCTGCACGGGGAGCGGGAGCATCTGACCGACCCGCAGTTCGACTCCGTCTCCGACCGCATCGTGGAACTCATCTGCATGCTGACCGTCGGCGACGACCGCCCCGACGTCCCCGGACAGCTGGCCGAGGTGGAGGCGATGGTCCGCCGCTATGTACGCGACCACGCGGCCGACCCGAATCTCACGGGTACAGCGGTGGCACGTGCCCTCGGCTGGTCGTTGCGCCAGATCCAACTCGCCCTGCAGCTCGCGGGGACCACACCCCGCGAGCTGATCCGCGAGGAGCGGCTGCGCCTGGTGCGGGATCGGCTGCTGTGCGCGGAGTGCGAGCACATGACGATCACCGACCTCGCGTACTCCGCCGGCTTCTCCTCCGCGAGCGCCCTCAGCACGGCCTTCCGACGGCGCTACGGCGCGAGTCCCCGGGAGATGCGACAGAGTCTCCGCTGACTCGTCCTGGAAGCAAGGGAGTTGGGTGGGGTACCGACCTCGTGCACGCCCTCTCTTCTTTCCGCCTCACGGCGTTCCGTTGAAGTCTAAAGCTTAGTCAAAGCCCAGCCGGAAATCGACCCTGGTCCGCCTCCCCGGCCCAACTCGGGCGGGAGCCCGCCGCAAGGCGGCGCACCGCGCGTTTCGCGACTTCATGGCGTGAATATTACTGGGATTAGCTGTGAACATCCTGTGTGACCAGGGTCGCCTTCTGGTCAATTCCGCCGCGCATCGACCCGGTTGGCGATCGGTAACGAGCGGGCCGCCGGGTGGCGGCCCCGCGCAGGTCGTCCCCGCACGCGGCCCCTGCTTTCACAACCGGCCCCACACCCTGGCTGAGGTGTGAAGAACTGTTGCGGCGCCACCCCGGTGACAGACGGTAGAAATGCGTCGCAGCCCCTTGCCGCGATTGACGGCACCTTAGGTGAATGCCCTTCCCTGAGCGACTAGGTCTGCTGGTCAGATAGTTGACGTTCTTCGCTACTCTGTCGCGTACTGGCTGATCGAGAGGACTCCGATGCCTGAACCCCCACCCTTCGCAACATCCCCGGATCACGGTCGGCCGGACACGACGACGCCTCCGCCTCGCCACCGGCACGGCAAGACCGGGGCCTCGGTTCCTGGGGACACCTCTGCGATACGCCCGAAGCTGACGCGCCTCGCCGTCCTCCCGACCGCGATCATGGCCGGAATATCCACTGCCGTCACCGGCACCGTCCTGCGGCTGCAGGAGGGCACCGCCGACGCCGCCACCTGGGGCGTCCTCGCCGGTGGCGCGGTCCTCGGCTGCGGCTGCCTCGCCGGCGCCGTACTCGCGGCCAAGAACCGGGCCCGTACCGAGGAACGGCACGTCGAGTCGCTGCGGCAGGCACTCACGAACGGCAGCTGGGCGCTGGACGAGGACCTGACCCGGCTCAAGCGGGGCGAGCAGCTCGCGTCGCGGGGTTTCGCGTACCAGGCACCGCGCGCCGAGGACGCCCACCAGCAGCTGGAGTACGAGCTCGCGTCGGCCCAGCACCGGGCCCGGGAGGCCCTCGTCTGGGCGGCGAGCTACTTCCAGGCGGCCTCCGACGACAACAGCGACAAGGTCGAGGTCTTCGTCAATCTGGCCCGCCGGCTGCAGTCCCTCGTCCACCGCACGATCCGGGAGCTCGACGACCTGGAGAACCAGGTCGAGGACCCGGACCTGCTCCGGCGCATCTTCGGCATCGACCACCTGGCCACGCGTATCCGGCGGCACGCGGAGAACCTCGCGGTGCTCGGCGGCGCGGTCTCCCGCCGCCAGTGGACCAACCCGGTGACGCTGACCGAGGTGCTGCGGTCCTCCATCGCCGAGGTCGAGCAGTACTCCCGGGTGAAGCTCGTGCCGCCGATCGAGGGCACGCTGCGCGGGCACGCGGTCGCCGACGTCATCCACCTGCTGGCCGAGCTGGTCGAGAACGCCACGATGTTCTCCCACCCCGACACCCAGATCCTCCTGCGCTCCCGCCGGGTGACCGCCGGCATCGCCATCGAGGTCGAGGACCGCGGGCTCGGCATCCCCCAGGAGGACCAGGACCGGATCAACGCGCTGCTCGCCGACCCGGTCCGCATCGACATCGCCAAGCTGCTCGCCGACGGCCGGATCGGTCTGTTCGTGGTCTCCTCCCTGGCCCGCAGGCACGGCATCGCGGTCCAGCTGCAGGGCAACATCTACGGCGGTGTCCAGGCCGTCCTGGTGCTCCCGCAGGGCCTGCTCGGCGACGAGGAGGGGCAGGCACAGGCACCGGCACAGGCACCGGAGCGGGCACGGCCCGCCGCACCCCGCCCGGCACAGGCGTCCGCGCAGCCGACCGCACCCTCGTGGGAGGGCTCGCCGCAGTCGGGTCCGCCGATCGCCGTGGCGTCGTCCTACACCGGTTCCCCGGCTCACGAAGGGTCGTACCCGGGGCCCCCGGCCGCAGTGGCGTCGTACGGGGGTTCCCCTGCCCCCGCACCGCAGCGGCCGGCACCGATGGCTTCGCCCTCCCTGGCCGCCCCCGTCCGGCACGACATGGCGCAGCCGGTCGCCGACGTCCGGTCCGAGTACCGCCCCGCCGACTATGAGCGCCCCGCCGCCCCGCAGGGGCCCGGATCGTCCGCCAGGCCGGTGCTGCCGAAGCGTCGTGCGATGGAGCACCTGGCCCCCGAGCTCCGCCACGGGCCCGTCGCGCGTCCCGAGACCAACGAACAGGACTTGAACTTCAGCCCCGGCCTCCTGGCCGGAATCAACCGAGGCTTCGGTCTCGCCGGCGCGACATCCGACGTGATCCCCGTCGACGACTCGCGCTGGGCCTCGTCTCAACCGCAAGGAGAAGAACCCCACCATGGTGAGCGATAGCCACCCCACCGGTCAGAACGTCGACTGGCTCCTGGAGAACCTCAAGAAGACCGTGCCCGGCACCCGGCAGGTGCTGTTGCTGTCCTCCGACGGGTTGAGCAAGGCGCATGTGGACCTGGGCGCCGACGACGCCGACCGGCTCGCGGCGATAGCCTCCGGGCTCAACTCCCTGGGCCGTTCCTTCGGTCACGACAGGGTTCTGGGCAACGGCGGAACGGTCCGTCAGGTCATCGTGGAACTGCACAACGGCATCCTCATCGTGGCCTCCGCCGGCCACGGCGCCGTGCTCGCGGTCACCGCCGACGCCTCGACGCACACCGAGACCCTCGGCTACGAGATGGGCATGCTGATCCGGGCCGTACAGCCGTTCCTCGCCACCCCGGCCCGCCGTCCTACCACCGCGCCTTCCAGCGCGGGGATGTGACGCGATGACGGACGAGCTGTTCCTGGACGAGGAGGCCGGACGTTTAGTCCGGCCCTTCACCGTCAGCAACGGGCGCACTCGACCCTCGACGCCTCTCGATCTACTCAGCCTGGTGATGGCCACCGGCATCCAGCCGACCACCGACCTCGGCCCCGACCACGACATGGTGCTCGGGCTGTGCGTCCGGCCGGTGCCGGTGGTCGAGGTGGCGGCCCGGATGAACCTGCCGATCGCCGTCACCAAAGTCCTACTGTCCGACCTTGTGCAGCACGAGGCGCTCACCGCACGGGCGCCCCGTGCCGTTGAGGCGGCCTCCGCCGCCAACCGAGAAGTTTTGGAGGCGGTGCTTGATGGCCTACGCGCACGGCTCTGACCCCTTCCCGACCGCGCTGAAGATCCTCGTAGCCGGAGGATTCGGGGTGGGCAAGACCACCTTCGTGGGGGCGGTCAGCGAGATCGCGCCCCTGAGCACCGAGGAAGTCATCACCACGGCCAGTGTGCGCACGGACAGCCTGGACGGGGTGGAGGACAAGTCCACCACCACCGTGGCCATGGACTTCGGCCGTATCACCCTCGACTCGAACCATGTCCTCTACCTGTTCGGCACGCCGGGGCAGGAACGGTTCTGGTTCATGTGGGACGAACTGTCCGACGGTGCGCTGGGCGCGGTGGTCCTCGCCGACACCCGGCGCCTCGACGCCTGCTTCCCGGCGGTGGACTTCTTCGAGGTCCGCGGCATCCCGTTCGTCGTGGGCGTGAACGAGTTCGACGGCGCGTACCAGTACTCGATCGAAGAGGTCCGCGACGCCATCGGCCTGAAGTCCAACGCGCCGATCGTGTTCTGCGACGCCCGGCACTGCAGTTCCGGCACGGGTGTGCTCGTCGAACTCGTCCAGCACCTGCTCGGCATGACACCCGGTGTGGCGATGCACCAGCCGCCCGCGCTCCGTTGAACCATACTCAACCCAGCCGACATCGAACGGAGTTCTCATGAACAGCCCTGGCCCCTACTCCACCTACGAGCCACCGCTCGACCGTCTGCTACTGACCCCCGAGGACCCCGCCGCTCCGCAACGGGCCGCCCGGCTGGCCCAGCTCGGGCTCCGCGACACCCCCCGGATCGAGTTCGACGAGTTCGCGCGCCGACTGGCCCTGGAGCTCGACGCGCCGTACGCGATGGTCAACTTCATCGACGACCGGCGGCAGTTCTTCGCCGGGCTGTACACGCCGGAGGCCGGTCCGGTGAACGTGGCCCAGCGGCCGATGCACGAAAGCGCGGCGCCCTCCGTGGGCCGGGAGATGGGCCTGGACCACGGGTTCTGCCCGCACACCGTCAAGCGGACCACGGCGCTGGTGCTCGACGACGTCTGCGACTACCCGCGGTTCGCGGGCAACGCGGTCGTGGACGAGATCGGCATCCGCTCCTACATGGGCGCGCCGCTGATCGACCCGCTCGCGGGCATCAACCTCGGCACGATCTGCGTGGTGGACACCGACTCCCGGACGTGGGGGCGGCAGCGGCTGGAGATCATCAAGCACATGGCCCAGGAGATGTCCGAACAGATCCAGTCCCTGGCAACCGGCAACTGAGCCTGGCCGGTCGCCATCGCTCGGTCGCCGGGGCGAGGGGGCCCGACGGGGTATCACCCGCCCCGTTGCCGGGCCGACGGGGGACCCCGACCGGGCACCATCACTCGGTCGCCGGGGCGACAAGGGGCCGGGCTTGGCCCACGGCGGGGCCGGGCCGACGGGGGCCGGCCTCCGGAAGCCGAGCGCCGGAAGCCCACCGCCAGGCAACGACTCACGAAAGCCGCGGACACGACGCTGTGTCCGCGGTTTCTCTGCTTTTCGACGTCGCTCCGCTCGGTCGCGGTGGCTCGGCATTTCCGCAGATTGCGCTGCTCGGCCGGGGTCGCTCGGCTCTTTTCACCACACCCCTCAGGCCGGAGGGAGGCCTAGACCAGCTCGCCCACGGGGTCGAGTTCCGTCTGCTGGGGGTTGGGCTGCGGGGTGCGGACCAGGTCGGCGAGGCGCTCGGACCACTGGCCCCGGTTCTCGCCCAGGGCGAATTCGCCGAGCCTGAGGGCCTGGATCTCGGAGGTGCCGGCGGGTGCGTAGATGTGGAAGGCGTCGCGCAGATAGCGCTCCAGCGGGCGGTCGGTGAGCAGGCCGCAGGCCGCGTGCATCTTCATGGCCGCCTGGGCCGACTCGATGGACGACTCGACGTTGAAGAGTTTGGCCGCCATGAGCTCGACGTCGCAGGGACGCCCGTTGTCCAGCAGGTGTGCGGCGAGATAGGCGCTCTGCCGCGCGAGGGTGAGCCGTTGCAGGATCCGGCCCAGCTCGATCTTGATGTTGGGCAGGTGGCCGAGCGGCTTGCCGTAGCGGTGCACTTCCCGGCAGTACCGGGCCGTCTCCTCGTACACCGCCTGATGGATCCCCAGGGACACCGCCATGAGATTGAGGCGGCCGTAGAGCACCGACGAGGAGTACGCGACGGCCAGTCCGTCACCCTCCTCACCGAGCCGGTTCGCGGCCGGTACCCGGCAGTTGTCGAAGATGAGCTCCCCGAAGCTGAACCCGTGCAGGCCCATGGACGGCACCTGCTTCGCGAGGGAGAAGCCGGGCCGGTCCGCCTCGACGAGGAACGCCGTCATGCCTTTGGAGCCCGGCCCGGTACGGACCACGACCCCGTGCAGGTCTCCCACATGGCTGTTGCCGACGAAGACCTTGCGGCCGTTGAGGATGTAGTCGTCCCCGTCCCGTACGGCGTTGCTCTCCATGCCCGCCACGTGGCCCCCCGACCCCGGCTCGGTCACGGCGATGGTGGGCAGCACCTCCCCCCTGGCGATCCTCGGGAGCCAGGTCCGCTTCTGCGTCTCGTCCCCGAAGTGAACGATCTTGGCGACGCCCAGCTGCGATGCCTGGACCATCGCGCCCATCGCGCCACTGACGCGTGCGAGTTCCTCGATGATGATGGTTTTGGCCAGATGGCCCGCGCCCATTCCGCCGTACACCGGGTCGATCGTGGCGCCGATCCAACCCTGCTCGGCGATCAATCGGGACAGCCCGACCAGTGCGGTACGGGATGCCTCCATCTCCGGTATCAGTGGCCGCACGACGCGCTCGGCGAACTCGCGTACGCGCTGCCGCAGATCCTCGTGGTCCTGAGTGGTGAAGACGTGTTCCACGCCAAGCCCTTCTCCGTGCTTCCCCGCGCCGGGAGACGCGGAGGCTGTACGTCAGGCTGTGGTTCCAAGGGGGGACCTGGCCGACGTGCAACATGGTCTACAAATCAACCTGTTACGCCAAGATCGTTTAGATGGTTTGGCTGAAACATGGGCTGTTGAAATATGCGCCAAACTGTGGGAGACGGGCTATTCGATGTCCACATTTTGATACTTCCCTAACCGAAGTTGAGCGTTTCCACTGACGCAGCGCCAGCTGGACGCGCCCTGACCACCAGGCACCACACCCTCGAAGTCACCTTCCTCACTCCCCAGTTGGGGCCAAATACCAGACTGACGGGCTGTCCGCGGAGGTTTGAGCAGGACGATATCGACTTTCGGCCACGTCGATGGGCGTCGGAACTGGCTTGGTCCCGTCGATAGTGACGTATCTCTCTGTCGACAAGTCACCTCTTGACGGCCGTTCGACAGTCGTGCCCGGGTTGCGGTTCAGGGGACTGCTTGAGGCTACTCAGGGGACTACTGACGACGAGGCTCGGCGCCTGATACCGTTCCCTCCGGCCGAGCGCAACACCCCTTGTCTCCATCGGACTTTGTCTCCATCGGACTTTCGCTGTCGTACGAGGAATCAGATGTCAGATACCCGCGACGGCCGGGCATGTCATCGATGAGCGCCGGAACCTCAGCCGAGGACGCGAAGAACCAGGCGGCCGCCCCGGGCGGCCCTCAGGGCCTCCCCCGGCGGCCCCGGCCCCGAGCGGCGCCGTCCGCGCCTCCGGCCCGTGACGCGTCGGCGGGCGGCCCCCAGGATGACGACGCCGAAGACACCCTCTCCCCGGACGCCCTGGCCCGTGCCATGACGGCGATCCAGCGGGGATCGATGCGGGCCAGGCTCGCCGAGCCGGACGGCGCCGACTGACGGCCGCCGTCGCGGCCCCCGAAGCCTCGGCGTGTCCCCCTGGCGCCGACCGACTGTGAGGAACATTCAGGAATGAGTGAGCAGGTACCCCCGGGTCCCCAACTGGACTGGCTGCTGGACGGACTCGTGGAGCGGATACCCGAGATCCGCTGCGCCATCGTGCTCTCCGGGGACGGCCTTCTCATCGGCAAGTCGAAGGACATCCGGTTCGACGACGCGGAGCACCTGTCCGCGGTCGGCTCGGGCATGCACAGCCTGGCCCGGGGCGTGGCACGTCACTTCCACGGCGGTGAGGTCCAGCAGACGGTCATCCAGATGGAGCGGGCGTTCCTCTTCGTGACCGCCGCCGGGCGGGGCGCGCGGCTGGCCGCGATCGCCTCGGAGGAGGTGGACGTCGGCATGATGGCGTTCGAGATGGGCACGCTGGTCAAGCAGGTCGGCAAGTACCTGAGCGCCGCGCCCCGTTCGGAGACTCCGACCGGTTACGTGCAGGACGCATGACCCGCGGCGGCGCGGCGGCGGGCGGTCCCGTGGTGCCCACCGCCCTGAAGATCCTCATCGCGGGCGGCTTCGGCGTCGGCAAGACGACCATGGTGAACTCGGTGAGCGAGGTGTCACCGCTGCGGACCGAGGAACAGCTCACCGTGGCGAGTGAGGGCGTGGACGACCTCACGGGCGTCGAGCGGAAGACCTCGACGACGGTCGCCCTGGACTTCGGCCGCATCACCATCTCCCCCGAACTGGTGCTGTATCTCTTCGGTACGCCGGGCCAGGAGCGCTTCTGGTTCATGTGGGACGGCCTGGCCACCGGTGCGCTGGGCGCGGTCGTCCTCGCCGACACCCGGCGGCTCGACGCGTCGTTCGCCTCGATCGACTTCTTCGAGTCCCGCGGCATCCCGTTCGCCGTGGGCGTCAACTGCTTCGACGGCCGCCGGGACGTCGACGCCGAGCAGGTCCGCCAGGCGCTCGACCTGGGCCCCGCCGCGCCGGTGATCCTCTGCGACGTACGCGAGAGCAAGTCCAGCAAGGAGGTCCTGCTGGCGGTGCTCGGGGCGGCCCGCCGGAAGATGGAGGCCCGCCTGGTGGCGGCGGGCCTGCGCCCGGGCTGACCGGTCAGGGGCTCAGCTCGGCTGCCCGGGCCAGGAGTTCGGTGCGGCTGATGGAGTCCGTGCGGGTCGAGGGCACCGTGCAGGCGTAGGCGCCGGCGATCACGCCGTAGAGGCCGCAGCGGTGCGGTGGGTACACGATGGTGTGGACGCCGGCCCCGCCCAGCACAAGCACGTCGATCTCGGACTCGGTACGCAACGTGCCTCCGATCACGGCGGGTTCATGGCGGAGGCAGCGTACGTCTGGGGCGGCTGAGCGGGGGCCCCGAGCGGGGATGGGCGGGGAGCGGCCTGGGGCACGGGAGGCGACGGCTGTGCGACCACGCTCCACGGTGTGCGCCCCGGCGCGCATCGGCACGCTCCGGGCTCGGGCAGGCCCGCCGGGTGCGCGGGCACATCCCGGGTCGCCGGATGGCTCAGGGCGGCGAAGACCTCGGCGGTGGGTCCCGACTCCACGGCGGCCTGCGCCGCTCTTCCGACGTCAGGTGCACGGTCCCACCGCGTGGACGTGACCGGCCACGGACGGTCCCGCGGCCTTCGCACGACTCGTCGGCGGAGCGTTCACGTCCAAGAAGGGTCGGCGAGTTGGGCCTCGGCGGTGTTGGTTCGGGCCGTCGGAGGGACGGGTTCGGCGGAGTTCCCGCCCTCCGACGGCAGTTCTGCCCAGACGACGCGACCGGACCGTTGTGGGGTGTCTCTGACCCCCCAGTCGCTGCTGAGCACGCCGACCAGCATGAGCCCTCGCCCGTTCTGGTCGTCGGGTCCCGGTCGGCGCCGGGCGGGCAGTTCGTGGCCGCTGTGCTGGTCCTCGACCTCGATGCGGAGCCGCTGCCCTGTCATGTGCAGCCGGCACACGATCCATTCGCTCGTCGTGTGCGTCAGCGCGTTGGTGACCAGCTCGGACGTGATCAGGAGGGCGTCCTCACGGGTCTCCGCGCCCACCTCCCACTCGCCGAGCAACTCGCGCACGGTTCTGCGCGCCTCGCCCGCCGACGCGAGCACCGCGGGCAGCCCGAACACGCCCGCTCTGTGCGGTTCGTACGCCACTCGGGCAAGGGGTGGACACACGGCCGGCGTCAGCCGGGCCGACGACTGGGGGAGGGTGGGCGGAGCCATCGCCGTATGCCTTTCGTGGGCTCTTAGCACCGGGAGGTACCGGTGCCCCGGCCGTCTCGCCATTCGCCGCGAGTGTCGTGCAACCCGCTGCGAACAGCGTTGAGTTGCGGCCACATCTCCCCCAACCTGGCCGCGCAGCCCCAGCGTTCACCGAAGCCGTGACGGTACGCCCACTGTGGCATCCGCCAGCAACACCTCGCAACCAGCAAGTTGAAAATTGCAATTCGTCGGTCGCAGGATGCCTCCGTTCTCGCCAAGATCGTGCGAGACTGCGATCTCGAAGCGACTCGCTCAACAACGCGCAAGCCGTGCAGGAAAGCGCGCAAAGCGGCACGAGGACGTTCAGCAGGACCTCTGGCTCGTGCGAGAAGAGGAGGTGGGCGTGGCCGCGGAGACCGACTGGGGCGGTGCCCCCTCCGTGCTGCGCATGATCCTCGGCAAACAGCTGGAGGAACTGCGCACTCGCGCCGGGCTCACCTTCGAGCAGGCGGGCGAGGCGATCGGGGTGAGCCACTCCACGATCCGCCGGATGGAGGCCGCCAAGGTCGCCCGGCTCCGCCTGCCGGATGTCGAGAAACTGCTCCAGGTCTACGGCGTCCGTGACCAGCAGGAGATCGAGACCTTCCTCAAGTCGGTCCGCGAGGCCAACAAACGTGGCTGGTGGCACACCTACCGCGACGTACTGCCCGACTGGTTCGCCGCATACCTCAGCCTGGAGCAGGCGGCGCTCCAGATCCGCGCGTACGAGGCGCAGTTCGTGCACGGCCTGCTCCAGACGGAGGAGTACGCGCGCGCCCTGCTGGGCGCCGGCAACCCGCACGCGGCGCCCGAGGACACCGAACGCCGGGTGGCGCTGCGCATGCGGCGCCAGGAACTCCTCACCCGTGAGCAACCGCCACGGCTGTGGGTCGTCATGGACGAGACTGTGCTCAGGTGGCCGGTGGGCGGGCCGGACGTGATGCGCGCCCAGATCGACCATCTGATCGAGCTGAACCGGCTGCCGCATGTGACGGTCCAGCTCATGCCCTTCCACAACGGCCCGCATCCGGCGATGCGGGCCGGTGCGTTCCATCTCTTCCGGTTCAGGGCACCCGAATTGCCGGACATCGTCTACCTCAATGGTCTGGTGGGTGCCGTGTACCTCGACAAGGGAGACGACGTCCTCGTCTACCGCGAGGCCCTGGACCGGTTGGGCGCGCAGTCGGCGCCCGCCCGCAAGACCGAGGTTCTCCTCGGTGCGATACGCAAGGAGCTCTGACGTGCACCACCGCATATCCGACGGAGTACACAACAACGTCCACAACAGCGTTCACCACGACACCCGGAACGACCTCCGCAACGACATCCGCAACGACATCCGCAAGGGCGTCCGCAACGGGATGCCGGCCCGCGACCTCGGCACGCAGGACTGGCAGCGGCCCTGGAGCGACGACGCGGGCGGTGCCTGCGTGGAGGTGAAGAAGCTCGCCGACGGCCGCGTCGCCGTACGGCAGTCCACCGACCCCGACGGCCCCGCGCTGGTCTTCACCCCGTACGAGATGACGAGCTTCCTGGCGGGGGTGAAGGCGGGCGAGGCCGACTTTCTGCTGCCTGATTTCTGAACCCCTGGCTTTATCCGACCGTGCACCTGGACAGACGACTTGATGGGAGGGGCGGCTTTGCCGAACAACGGATGGCCGGCCGACCGGATCGACACCGAGCACGCGCACTCCGCGCGCATCTACGACTACATCCTCGGCGGCAAGGACTACTACCCGGCCGACAAGGAGGCCGGTGACGCGATGGCGCAGGAGTGGCCGGCCCTGCCGATCCACATGCGCGCCAACCGCGACTGGATGAACCGCGCCGTGCGCTGGCTCGCCGAGAAGGGCGGGATGCGCCAGTTCCTGGACATCGGCACCGGGATCCCGACCTCCCCCAACCTCCACGAGATCGCCCAGTCGGTGGCGCCGGAGTCCCGGGTCGTCTACGTGGACAACGACCCGATCGTCCTCACCCTCTCCCAGGGCCTGCTGGCCAGCACGCCCGAAGGGAAGACGGCGTACATCGAGGCCGACTTCCAGGACCCGGACGCCGTCCTCAACTCGGCCGAGTTCCGGGAGACGCTCGACCTGGACAAGCCTGTCGCGCTGACCGTGATCGCGATCGTCCACTTCGTCCTGGACGAGGACGACGCGGTCGGCATCGTCCGCCGCCTCCTCGAACCCCTCCCCTCCGGCAGCTATCTGGCGATGACCATCGGCACCGCCGAGTTCGCGCCGGAGGAGGTGGGCAGGGTCGCCCGCGAGTACGCGGCCCGCGACATGCCGATGCGGCTGCGCACGATCGACGAGGCCCACGAGTTCTTCGAGGGCCTCGAACTCGTCGAGCCCGGCATCGTCCAGGTCCACAAGTGGCACCCGGACGGCACCGGCGAGCAGAACATCCGCGACGAGGACATCGCGATGTACGGGGCGATCGCCAGGAAGCCGTGACTCAGAACGTTCCTCGCGCCCCGAAAGGGGCGCGAGGCTGTGTCGATGTGCGGCTCCGCCGCGTGGGCGCGACAAGCCCACACACCCGCAGACGCCCAAGCACCCACCCCGGCACCCCGGGCGGCGCACGAACTACCGCGCCGGCCCTGTACTGTCACGAATGATCAGCTCAACAGGGATGACCGGTTCCTTCTCCAGAGAGCCACCCGTATCCCCCGGGTCGTCCAACTGCGCCACAAGCAAGCGCAGCGACCTCGTGCCGATCGAGGAGAAGTCGGTCCGGATCGTCGTCAGCGGCGGCAGCAGGTGCGCGGCCTCCGGGATGTCGTCGTAGCCGACCACGCTGACGTCGTCCGGCACCCGGCGACCGGCCTCGTGCAGGGCCCGCAGCAGACCGAGGGCCATCTGGTCGTTGGAGACGAAGACGGCGGTGACGTCAGGGTCGGCCGCGAGCCGCCGGCCCAGTTCGTAGCCGGAGTCGGCGCTCCAGTCGCCGACTAGGGGGTCGTGGACGGGCGCGCCGACATCGGTGAGAGTCTCGCGCCAGCTCGCGGCGCGGCGGTCGGCGGAGGTCCAGCCGCTGGGACCGGCGATGTGCCGGACGGTGGGATGCCCGAGACCCAGCAGATGCTCCGTGGCCAGCCGCGCCCCCGCCCGGAAGTCCGAGGAGACGACGGGCGTGCCGTCGCCCAGGCCGTTGTCCAGCATCACCAGTGGGGTGTCGGGGCGGGCCTGGGCAAGTGCGGTGGCGACCGGGCGCTGGGGGGCGATGGCGATGATCCCGTCCGCGCCCTCGGCCGACAGCCGGTCCACGGCCTGGACGACCGTGTCCCGGTCCGCCGTGTCGAGGGCGATGGAACTCACCAGGTAGCCCGCCTCCTGGGCCGCCGTGTTGATCGCGGTGAGGGTGGAGGCGGGGCCGTAACGCGCCGCGTCGAAGGAGATCACCCCGAGCATCCGCGTCCGCCCACTGGCCAGCGACCGCGCGCTCCTGCTCGGCCGGTAGCCGAGCGTCCGCATCGCCTCCAACACGGCCTCCCGGGTCTCCGCCCGCACCGCCGGGTTGTCGTTGAGCACGCGGGAGACAGTCTGTTTGGACACCCCGGCCAGGCGGGCGACGTCGTCCATCACCGGGCGGGAGCCGGCGAAGTTCCGGCGGCTGCGGCTGCCGGTGGTCGACCTGCTTCCTCCGGTACGTCCGGCCGTGGTGCCGTTCGTGGCACTTCCGGGCATGGCTGCTGCTTCCTTCGGAATCGTCCCGGCGGTCCTGTTCCACCTGGCAGGGCCACAGGATAGGCCGGGCCGCGCGGGAGGGCTCGGCGAGCATCACTTGACCGGTCGGGGGCGGGTTCCCAGGATCCCGCGCGTGCCGGGAACGCATGACGCGCGCCGAGAACGCATGACGCGTGCCGGGAACGCATGGTCGGTGATGGCAGCTGAGTTTGCAATGACCTCCTCGGCTGTCATCAGCGGGTGGATCTCGCTGAGCGCGTTGCGATCGGCCGGGTACCGATGAAGGACGACCGGCGGGCCGAGCGCCGCGCCCTCGAGGAGACCGCCCGTCGCCTCGCGGTGCCGTGCGGGGCAGCACACCGGCCGGGTACGCGGCTACCAGGACCGGGCGAACGCTTCGAAGCATCGCCGCCTCCGAGCACTCAAAGCCCGTCTTGCCGTGGTCGAGCAGCACATCGCCGAAGGACGGCCGTCCGTAGTGGTGGGCGGCCGCCGTCCGGCGAAGACACGGCACAACCTGGCCGACGTCCAGCTCACGGCCGAGCACTGGCGCAAGCGGTGGGACGCGGCCGGGCTGTTCCTCTCTGCTGACGGCGAGTCCGGGGCCCCGCACGGGAACTACACCATCACGGTGGACCCGGCGGACGGCAGTGGTAGGGCGGCGGGTTCCGGGACGCGCAAGCGGTGCGGGGACGGGGACGCCGTCAGGGCTTCACCGGGCCCAGGTCCGGCGTGTCCGTGAGCTCGGCGCGGGCGTTGGTCGTGGCGTTGAGCTCCAGCAGGACCAGCTCGTTGGCGCCGGGGCGCAGAACGGGGGCGGGGACGTACAGGGTGCGCTGCGGGCCCCGGTTCCAGTAGCGGCCGAGGTGGAAGCCGTTGATCCAGGCCTGGCCCTTGGTCCAGCCGGGCAGGGAGAGGAAGGTGTCGGCGGGGGTGTCGACGTCGAAGGTGCCGTGGTGGAAGGCGGGCACGGTGACCGGGGTCGCCTCGGCCGGGGCGAAGGGGACGGCGGACAGGTCGGTCAGGGGCAGCCGGTGGGTGTCCCAGCCGTGCAGGGCGGTGCCGTTGAAGGTGACCGGGCCGAGCAGGCCCTTGGGTGCGCCGATGCGGGGGCCGTAGTTGACGCCGCCCATGTTCTCGACCAGCACCTCCAGCGTGGCGCCGGGCTGCGGGACGCGCAGGGGCAGGGTCTCGTCGTGGCGTTCGCGTTCCAGTACGCCGGCGGGGGCGCCGTCCACGAAGACCTGGGCACGGTCGCCGACACCGCCGGCGAAGTGCAGCAGACCGTCGCCCGCTTCGGGAAGGGTGGTGCGGTAGAGGACGTATCCGGAGCGCTGCCCCAACTCCTCCATGGTGACCGGGTGTTCGGTGCGTGCGACCGGCTCGGCGGTGCTCGTGGCGTACGGCAGGAGGGGTGCCCTGCGCGTCAACTCGACCGTGATTCCCGACAGTTTGGGTGCGGGCGCCGGGACCGGCTCCTCCGGTACGGGGGCGTGGCGGGCGATCACCTCGCGGAAGGCGTGGTACTTCGGGCCGGGGTCGCCGGACTCGGTGAGGGCGGCGTCGTAGTCGTAGGAGGTGACGATGGGCGCGTAGCACTGGTCGTGGTTGGCGCCGTTGGTGAAGCCGAAGTTGGTGCCGCCGTGGAACATGTAGATGTTGACGGAGGCGCCCGCGGCCAGCAACCTGTCGAGATCGGCGGCGGCGTTCGCCGCGTCCCGTACGTGGTGCTCCTCGCCCCAGTGGTCGAACCAGCCGATCCAGAACTCCGAGCACATCAGCGGCCCTTCGGGCTGGTGGGCCCGCAGCGCCGCCAGGGATTCCTCGATCCTGCCGCCGAAAGTGGCGGTGGACAGGACTCCGGGCAGGCTCCCGGCCGCCAGATGGTGGCCCGACCCCGCCTGGTCACAGGTGAACAGCAACTCCTCGACGCCACGCGAACGCAGCGCCTGGTGCACATGCTTGAGGTACGCGGTGTCGTCGCCGTACGCCCCGTACTCGTTCTCCACCTGCACGGCGATGACCGAGCCTCCGTTCGCGGCCATGTGCGGCAGCAGCGGGGGCAGCAGGATGTCGAGGTAGCGGTCGAGGGCGGCGGTGAAGCGGGGGTCGCTGGAGCGGAGCCGGATGTCGGGGTCCGTGGTGAGCCAGGAGGGCAGTCCGCCGCCGTCCCACTCGGCGCAGATGTACGGGCCGGGGCGCAGCAGCACGTGGAGGCCCTCGTCCCGGGCGAGGCTCAGATAGCGGGGCAGGTCGAGCAGGCCGTCGAGGACGAGGGGGCTGTCCGGGTCGGGCTGGTGGAGGTTCCAGGGGACGTACGTCTCCACGGTGTTCAGGCCCATCAGCCGGGCCTTGCGCAGCCGGTCGGCCCACAGGTCCGGGTGGATCCGGAAGTAGTGCATGGCACCGGAGATGATCCGGAAGGGCTCACCGTGGAGCAGGAAACCGTCGGAGGCGGTGGCGAGAGCGGGGGTATGCAAGGGGGGTTCCCTTCGGTTCGGGCGTACGGGCGAGGGGGGTGAGAGGGGACGAGCGGGGACGAGCGGGGACGATCACTCGACGGGGTGCGCGGAAGGGGCATTGGGGCGGGTCGCCCGGATCAGCCACAGCGTGGCCAGCAGGCACAGCGCCGAGACCGCGCACAGCAGCAGCGGCACCGCGCGGACGCCGGACCACTCGATGGCCTTGCCCAGCGCGGGGCCGGCGGCCACTCCCCCGACCATGGACGCGGCGATGACCAGCGCTCCGGCCCGGCGGGCCCGGGGTGCGACCGCGTTCAGCCAGGGCAGGCCGGTGGGGAAGATCGGGGCGATGAAGAGCCCGACACCGGCGTACGCGTACGGGGCGAGCCAGGGGACCGAGGCGAGCAGCAGACAGACGGTCATGCCCGCGCAGGACACGGTGATGATCGTCCGGGCCGAGTGGCGCAGGGCGATGGGGGCGACCAGGAAGCGGCCGACGGTCATCATCAGCCAGTACACGGACGTGGCGGTGGCGGCGGCCCCGGCACCGTACCCGACCGTCTCCAGGTGGGTGGGCTCCCAGCCGCCGACCCCGGCCTCGATGCCCACGTGCAGCACATAGAGGGTGACGAACACGGCGAGCACCGAGGTCAGGCTGCGGCCGCGGGCCGACGACCCGCCGCTCCGGGCGCCGGAGGTGTCGGATACGGCCAGGGGTGCCCGGTCGCGTACGCCGCGCAGGCACAGCAGCAGCGGCAGGTTGGCGGCGGCGAAGGCGAGGAAGACCGCCGGGTAGTGCTCGGCGCCGACCGTGGCGATCAGGACGGGGCCGAGGATCGCGCCGATGCCGAAGTGCGCGTTGAGGATGTTCAGCATCGCGGTCGAGCGGTGGCCGAAGCCGACGGCGAAGAGCTGGTTGAGGCCGTAGTCGATGCCGCCGAAGCCGAGTCCGGCGAGCAGGGCGGCGACGAGTCCGACGGGCCAGTTCGGCGCGAGCGCGAAGCCGGCCGCGCCGAGGGCCATCAGCAGATACGAGGTGCCGAGGATCGCCCGGTTGCCGATGCGGCCGTAGAGCCGGTCGAAGAGCAGCACCCCGGCGACCCCGCCGACGAAGTGCGCGCTCAGCCCGAGTCCGGCGGCCGAGGGCGACAGCGCGAACTCCTCGCGGAACGCCGGGATCGCGGGGCCGTAGAGCGCCTGGAGCACACCGATGAGCACGAAGCCCACACAGGAGGCGACCACGGCGGCCGGGCTGAACGTCCGTGTGTCCGGGGCGAGTCGGGGAGGGTGCACCTGTTGCGCGATCGGTAGGTCGGGCACGCGGAACTCCACCTCTTCGTGACAGGGACCTTCGCCGGTGTTACCGGTAACACCGGCGAAGGCAAGTGTTACCGGTAACATCAAGCCCGTCAAGCTGCCGCCGAGGGTGCGTGCGAGGTACGGCCGCCGGCGCGCGGGGGTCGGGGTTTCCTCGGGAGGGGTCCCGTAGGGGGCGGGCTACAAAAGCCGTGCGGGAAATCCCCCAGAGGACTGGAGGTCCAACTGATGACTACGGGTGTGCTCCGGCGGACCACGACCACCGCCCTGACGCTGACCATGGCCGGAACGCTGGGCCTCGGCCTGATGGCCCCGGGCGCGAACGCCGCCAACGGGCCCTGCTACGACGGCCGGTGCAAGACCACCGTGAGCAAGGGCAGGACCATCAAGGTCAGCAGCAAGAAGTTCGGCTTCGGCACGCTCAAGGTCGCCGGTGTCAGCCCCAGCCGGGTGACGTTCTGGGCCAGGTGGAGCGGTGGCTACTCGGAGGCCAGCACCAGCGGCAGCGGCAACGGCACCGTCCAGTTCAACAACCTGAAGATCTGGGTGAAGTCGGTCTCGGGCGGCAAGGCCAAGATCCAGCTGTTCCCGACGAAGTACTGAGCAGTGCACGCGGGCGCGCCCGGGACAGGGGTCCGGGCGCGCCTACGTGTGTTCGGTGTTCGGTGTTCGGTCAGACAGTGCGCAGGGCATCTACCTGGAGTCCGGCATCAGCCACGGCACTGGGTGATCGGGTTGCAACCTCGGGTGTAGCCGTTCGCGTCGTCCGAGATCAGGTCCGTGTCGAAACCCCAGTGCGCGTACCCGTCATTGGCGGGGTCGTATTCGACGCGTGCCGCCACATGGTGGGGATTGGCCACGAAACTCTCGTAGTCGAAGGTGATGGGCCGACGGAGATCGAGGAATCCATTGCTCTCGTGCGCCGTCATCCGATAGACCCGCACACCGACGATCGCGTAGTTCGGAATGTGGTGGACGTAGGCCCATTCGTCCTGGGACTCATAGCGCTTGGCCAGGTCCGGACGTTCCCGCTCCAGCTGGTCCACCACGTTCAGCGCGTTGCTCGCCCACGTCGGATCGATCACATAGACGTAGGTGTGCGCGGTTATCTGTCCCGCCTGGCATTGCGACGCCAGGAAAGGACCGATCCCCGGGATGAAGAGGCGGGCCAGGAACTGCCCCCTCGTGCAGCGCGGCTCCATGGCCACGGTGGCCAGGTTGTTCTGCCCCTGGCTCCGGGCGAATCGCTCCGCTTCGCTCTGCGATCCCGACGTCGAGATGTAGTTGCTGGTCAGCGACCGGTCACCGGTGACATGGTTGACGAGGTCGTTGTTGCTTCCCCGGGCCGTGAAACCGTCCCGGAAAATCACATCCGGTGAGCGGGAATCCCCTCGATACAGGTTCGCGGGGAATTGCCGCTCCGCATTGAGATTCTGGTTGCGCAGACTGGAACACCACTCTCCGCCGGACCCCGAGGCGGCGCCTCCGGGGCAGGGGTCGCCGTCCGCACGGGCGGTCCCCACCACGCCGAGGGGCCCCAGCAAGGTGGCGCACAGCGCCAGCATCACAGTGGAGACCACCGACGCGATCACGCGGGGCCGGGGGCGGGTACGGGGCCGGAAAGCGGTGCGTTGCTCCCCAATGGGCACCGGTTCCGGAGGTGCGAGCGTTGAGGACATTCGAGCTCCTTGACGTGCTCTCGGGTTCTCGCCCGAGCCTGTCGTCCGCCTCGGGCAAGCCCTCAAGCAACCAGCAGCGTGTAACAACGGCCCCACAACCACATCACAAGCCCCGCGCGACTGGGTACGGGCCAGTGATGGTGAGTGATTGGCAGATCCGTCCCAGCGATATGT
Organism: Streptomyces capitiformicae; assembly: GCF_002214185.1. Taxonomy (NCBI): domain Bacteria; kingdom Bacillati; phylum Actinomycetota; class Actinomycetes; order Kitasatosporales; family Streptomycetaceae; genus Streptomyces; species Streptomyces capitiformicae. The sequence goes on from NZ_CP022161.1 coordinate 1,531,063, forward strand.
CACTCATGCACCGCTTTGATGGGATGGAGTCGGCGTTTCGGTGAGACGGATCTGCCAATTGCCCCCCTCAGCAGATGGTCTCGGTGCTGTTCACCAGGCGGTTGTTGCGGAAGGTGGTGTTCTCGCCGCAGGGGCTCTCCCTGATGGAGGAGTTGGTGACCGTCAGGTTCTGGACGGTGATGTCGCGGTTGTTGGGGAACTCCGAACGGGCCGCGAGGCGGATCTCGCCGCCGCCGGAGACGGTGCCGCTCTGGGCGGCGAGGTTCACGTTGTAGCAGTTCTCGATCAGGACCGCGTTGTTGCCGGTGTTGGTGAGGTTGATCCGGTCGATGACCGCGCCGCCGCTCTCGGAGACACAGAAGACACCGCGTCCGCCGCCGCGCGCGATCACCTCGCCGACCCGGATGTTGGTCGGGTACGAACTGCCGACCCGGCCGTTGCGGTTGGCCATGCGGAAGGCCGCGTAACCGGTGCCGGTGCCCGCGCCGTCGGCGTCGACCCTGGTGACGGTGGCGTTGATGGTCTGGTTGAGGAGCAGGCCGGACTCGCCGACGTTGCGGGCGGTCACCGTGCCTACGATCAGGCCGTCGACGCCGTACGTCTCGACGGCGTGGCTGCTCGCACCCGACACGTACGCGCTGTCGATCCTGACGTTCCGCGTCCACTGGCTGGTGTCGCCGCGGTTGTCGATGCGGACGCCGAGGCCGCGCGAGAGGCGCATGTCGAGCCGGCCGAGGACGACGTTCTGGACGTTGCGCAGGAAGATCCCGTACAGCGGGGTGCCGGTGAGGTTGAGGTGCTGGACCTCGATGTCCCGGGTGCCGCGGGAGTAGACCGGCGCCTGGTCGCCCGATCCGGTGCCGGTGACGTTGATCGTGCCGCAGACGTCGAGCACGGTGTAGCTGGGCAGCGAGACCCGGGACCCGGCGCTGATGGAGCCCGAGCCGCGCACCACGACGCGTTCCTTCGACGTCCGGCCCGACGTCAGGCTGTTGACGGCGGCCTGGATCGCGGCGCGCATGTCGGTGCCGGTGTACGTGACGCTGCTGCCGCGCCGGGCGGTCCAGGTACTGCCGTTCAGCACGGCCTCCGCCTGGTACGAGCCCTCGCCGCACGCGGTGGAAACCTCGGCCGGCCCGGGGGCCGCGGCCGACTCCGGGGCCGCGGCCGACTCCGGGGCCGCGGCCGGCTCCGGGGCCGCGGCCGACTCCGGGGCCGCGGCCGGCTCCGGGGCCGCGCTCGCGGGGGCGGTCAGTACGGCGGCGCCGGTGAGCAGGGCGGTGGTGCAGGCTGCGGTGACCAGGGCTCGCCTGCGGTGGGTGGTGGGCTGAGCAGTCTCAACGGTGCCTTGGAGGAGGTGAGTTGCGGCTCTGCGTCCCATCTCGGTTTCTCCTGTGGGGGCGTGGGTGTGTGGGTGCGTGGGGGTGCGGGGGGCAGGGGAATTGCGGGCGGGGGTGCGGCGGAATTGCGGGCGGGATCGGCTCGCCTGCCGTTCGTTCGCCGTGAGCCGCCGGCCCATGTCTCGTCGAACCCGATTCGACCGCGGTGCCACGGCAGCCGATCCCTGTGACGGGCCGCGAGTGTGGCAAGCGCTTTCCGTCGGGTCAAGGGTCAGGCGGCCCATCCCCCTACGACACCCCGGCACCCGACGACCCCCGGGCGCCTCCGGAGCGAATCACATACCCCCGCACGCCCCCACGAATACGCCGCGCGCCCCAGCAACCGGACGGTTCCCGCCAAAACCCTCGCCTGAGGGCCGACGCACTGCCACTCTGTTGCCGTCGGCACAGGGGCGGGGGGACCGGTCCTGGCACGGCATCGGGGGAACACATGCCACAGCCATGCACGGGCTCAACTCTGTGTATTTCGGGGGCACTTCACTCGGCCCGTACTGGGCGTACGGGCCGTACTGGGCGTACGGGCCGTACGTCACGCCACGCGGCAGCGGGGTGACGGCATGCCGAGTACGGACGGCGACGCCCTACCACCGCACGACCAGGTCTTCGACAAGATCGCCCGGGCGATCGACCCGGCCGACCCCGTCGCGGGCGACCTCCGCACCGTCGTGGGCGCCGCGCGCGCCCGTATGGGGCGGCCGATGCGCGTGGCGGTGGCGGGCCAGATCAAACGCGGCAAGTCGACGCTGGTGAACGCGCTGCTCGGCGAAGAGGTGTCCGACACCGGGCAGTTGGAGCTGACGTTCAATGTCTGCGAGTTCCACCACGCCGAACGCCCCCGCCTGCTCGTCCACTTCAAGGACGGCCGGGCGACGGAGGAGTGGCCGCCGGAGGCGCTGTCCCGGCTGACCGTACGCTCGCCGGACGGGCTGGGTCTGCTGCGTTCGGTGCGCAAGGTGGAGGTGGGGCGGCCCAGCCCTCTGCTGCGCCGGTTCCGCCTGGTGGACACCCCTGGCCTCAGCAGTGTGCACGGCACCGACGCCGAGAACACCCTCGCCTTCCTCGGCATCGACGATCCCGCCGAGCGCGCGGCGGCGGCCAAGGTGCTCGAGGAGCTCGGCCAGGACGCCCGTTCGGTGCATGCCGAGAGCGCCGCCGAGATGGACCGGGCCGACGCGGTCGTCTTCGTGTTCAGCCGTGGTCTGGGCCGAGCCGACCAGCAGGCGGTGGAGTCCTTCACCGGGGCGTACGGGGAGGTGGTCAGCCCGCTGAAGGCGTTCGGGGTGCTCTCCCGCAGTGACCAGTACTGGCCTCCCGTGGGCGAGACCGGCCGGGACGGCATGCCCCTGGACCCGTCCGACTACTTCGGCTACGACCCGATGGCGACCGCCCGCCGTATCGCCGACTCCTACCTCGAACGGCCCCTGGTCCGGCGGGTGTTCCGCACGGTCGTGCCCGTCTCCGGGCTGCTCGGGGTGGGCGCGCAGTGCCTGCCCGGCGACGGGTTCGGGCCGCTCGCGGACCTGGCGAAGGTGGAGCCGCGGCTGCTGGCCGAGCGGATGGAGGACGTCCACCTGTTCTGCGTACGCGACTACCCGGACCTGCCCGTTCCGGCCGAGGTGCGGGCCGCGCTGGTGGGGCGGCTGGGCGCCTGGGGGGTGTTCCTGGCCGCCGGATTCCTCCGGGACGGGCTGGGCGAGGCGGCGGTGCGCGAGCGGTTGCTGGAGCGCAGCGGCGTGACCGAGCTGCGGAGTCTGGTGCTGCGGCACTTCGGCAACCGGGCCGCGCTGATCAAACTGGACCACGGGCAGCGCGAGATCGCGGACGCGGTGGCCCGGCTGCGGGCCACGGCGCAGCGCGCGGGACGGCGGCCGCCGCCGGTGGCGGACCGGATCGCGGGGCTGCTGGAGAGCATGCGGGTCAGCGACCCCGGGCCCTCCGAACTCGCCGCGCTGGGCGCCCACTACCGCAGCCGGCTGAACCTGACCGAGCGGGAGCGGGCCGAGCTCCTCGCGGTCACCGGAGAGCGGGGTACGAGCTGCGCGGCCCGGCTCGCGCTGCCGCCCGGCACCCCGGTCGACGTCCTGCTGGCGACGGCCCGCGAGCGCGCCGCCCACTGGGCCGCCCGCGCCGGAGACCCGCTGCTCGACCGGCAGACGCTCATGGTGGCGCGCGTGGTGCTGCGCTCCCACGAACGTGTGGCGGATCTCGTGGACCGGGCGCGCGTCCTGCTGTACGGGGACGACGAGCCGGTCGGACGGAACGGTGAACGGAACGGTGAGAGGAGTGCTCCATGAGCTGGGATCCGTACGACCCGGGTGCCGAGCCGGACTTCGGTCCGGGGCCGGACCCGACGACCGTCGAGGACCCGACGGCACCGCCGGGCATCGTGGATCCCTTCGCCGACCCCACGGCCGTACCGGATGTCGGCCCGGACGTGGGTCCGGACGTGGGTCCGGGCTTTGATCCGGGCTTTGGTCCGGGCTTTGGTCCGGGCTTTGATCCGGGCTTTGATCCGGGCTTTGGTCCGGATGAAGGCTCGGACGTCGGTCCGTCCGTCGGCGGTGTGCCCGATCTGCCGAACTTCGACCCCGCGCAGAGCGATCCCACCGCCGTGCTCGGCAACCCCGGTGCGGCCATGGACGTGTGGCAGCAGCACACCGGCGAGAACGCCTGCGCCATCGGAGCCCAGGGGATGGTGCTGGAGTACCTCACGGGTCAGCGCGTCAGTGAGGAGCAGCTGATCGACGAGGCGGCGAGCCAGGGGTGGTACGACGCGAACGGTACGGCGCCCGCCGACGTGGGGAATCTGCTCGAACTCCACGGTGTCCCCGTGCAGCAGGTGGAGGGTGCCTCCCTCGAACAGCTGGAAGGGGTGCTCGCTGACGGTGGCGCGGCGATCGTCGGCCTGGACGCCGACGAGATCTGGGCGCCGGGGCACGACCCCGGCGACGACACGGTCGGGGACGCGCCGGGGATCCCCGGTCAGGGGGCCAACCACGCCGTGTGGGTCACCGGCATCGACAACAGCGACCCCGCCAACCCGATGGTCGTGCTCAACGACTCCGGTCACCCCGACGGGCAGGGCCTGGAAGTGCCGCTCGACGAGTTCATGGGCGCCTGGCAGGACTCCGGCAACTTCCTCGTCGCCGCGGGCGCACCACGGGAGGTGTGACCATGAAGGCGGGGGACGCGAAGGGGGTCGAGCGGGACGTCGGCCGTCCCGGGGACCTGGCCGGGCTCGCCGCCAGGTGCGCCGACTGGCTCACTGCGGAACGGGACCGCATCGAGGGGGAGTTACGGGCCGAGTACGGCCGGCGGCCACCCCCGGCTGATCACCCACCGGCGGCCGCGGCCCCGCTCATCCAACTGCTGGACCGGATGGCCGAGTTGCCCCCGGCCGCCGGTTCGGTCGAAGGCCGAGCAGAAGGACGCGACCCGGTGCTGGACTGGGTGCGCCGTAGCGTACTGGCCGCGCTGGCCGCGTCCGGCGTCACCCCGGTCGAGGACACGGGCCCGGTGGACCCCACCCGGCACAACGTGGTGGCCACCCGCGACGACCCGTCCGGCCTGCGCCGCGGTGCCATCGCGGAGACGGTCCGACCGGGCTACCTGTGGGGCGAGGCGGTACTGCGTCACCAGGAGGTCGTCGCCTACATACCGCCCAGACAACCGGGCCCCGCGACGGCGTCGACGGATACCGCCGGGGAACGCCGCACGGCCGAACTCCTGGGGGAACGCCTGGGGGAACGCCTGGGGGAACGCCTGGGGGAACGCCTGGGGGAACGCCTGGGGTACGAGCCCGCCGACGAACCCTCGCGAGCCGACCTCACCGAGGAACCCTGGCAGTCCGGCCTCACCGAGGACCCCCCGGCATCCGGTCCCGAGGACAAACCTTGGCCACCCGATCCCGAAGACGAACCATGGGCGGCGCCCGGTCTTCAAGACAAACCCCGGCCACCCGACTCCCAAGAGAAACCCCAGGCACCCGGCCAACGCACACCACGCGCCCCGGCCCACCCGCCGGAGGCACCCCGCACCAAGCGACGGGCAGACCTACCGGCACCACCCCACACCAAGCCACGGACAGACACACCGACACCGACACCGCCCCGCCCCCCAACGAACCCCACACACCCCCGCCCAACCGCCGGAGGCAGACGTAGGGCTGTACACTCGCTACGCGCGTAGATATGCTCACCTGGTGACCATGTCCACAGCCGCACCCCACGCCCTAGCCGACGTCACCACATCCGATCGCACACTCCGCCGCTTCCTCCACGGACTCCCCGGCGTAGACCCGGTCGGCCTGGAGGCCCGCGCCGCCTCCCTCGGCACCCGTTCCATCAAGACGACCGCCAAGGCGTACGCCATCGACCTGGCCATCTCGATGGTCGATCTGACGACCCTGGAAGGCGCGGACACCCCGGGCAAGGTCCGGGCCCTCGGCGCCAAGGCGGTCCACCCCGACCCGACCGACCGCGCCACACCCCCGACCGCGGCCGTCTGCGTCTACCCCGACATGGTGGCCGCGGCCAAGGAAGCCGTCGCGGGCTCGAGCGTGAAGGTCGCCTCGGTCGCCACGGCGTTCCCCGCGGGCCGCGCCCCCCTCGCCGTGAAGCTGGCGGACGTCCGCGAGGCCGTCACCGCAGGCGCCGACGAGATCGACATGGTCATCGACCGCGGCGCGTTCCTCGCGGGCGACTACATGAAGGTTTTCACCGAGATCGTCGCCGTGAAAGAGGCCTGCGGACTCGCCCGTCTGAAGGTCATCTTCGAAACGGGCGAACTCTCGACGTACGACAACATCCGCAGGGCCAGCTGGCTCGGCATGCTCGCCGGTGCGGACTTCATCAAGACGTCCACCGGCAAGGTCGCGGTCAACGCCACCCCCGCGAACACGCTGCTTATGCTGGAAGCGGTACGAGACTTCCGTACCCAGACCGGCATCCAGGTCGGCGTGAAGCCCGCCGGCGGCATCCGCACCACCAAGGACGCCATCAAGTTCCTCGTCCTGGTCAACGAGACGACCGGCGAGGACTGGCTGGACAACCACTGGTTCCGCTTCGGCGCCTCCTCGCTCCTGAACGACCTGCTGATGCAGCGTCAGAAGCTGGCCACCGGCCGCTACTCCGGCCCCGACTACGTGACGGTGGACTGATCACCATGGCATCGGCATTCGATTACGCACCGGCCCCCGAGTCCCGCGCGATCGTGGACATCGCCCCGTCCTACGGCCTGTTCATCGACGGCGAGTTCACCGAGGCCGCCGACGGCAAGGTCTTCAAGACGGTCAGCCCCGCCTCCGAGGAGGTCCTCGCCGAGATCGCCCAGGCGGGCGAGGCGGACGTGGACCGCGCGGTGCAGGCGGCCCGCAAGGCGTTCGAGAAGTGGTCCGCGCTCCCCGGCACGGAACGCGCGAAGTACCTCTTCCGCATCGCCCGCATCATCCAGGAACGCAGCCGCGAACTGGCCGTCCTGGAAACCCTCGACAACGGCAAGCCCATCAAGGAGACCCGCGACGCCGACCTCCCCCTGGTCGCCGCGCACTTCTTCTACTACGCGGGCTGGGCCGACAAACTCGACCACGCCGGCTTCGGCACGGACCCCCGGCCACTGGGCGTGGCAGGCCAGGTCATCCCCTGGAACTTCCCCCTCCTGATGCTGGCGTGGAAGATCGCCCCGGCCCTGGCGACAGGCAACACGGTGGTCCTGAAGCCCGCCGAGACGACCCCCCTCTCGGCCCTGTTCTTCGCGGACATCTGCCGCCAGGCAGGCCTGCCGAAGGGCGTCGTCAACATCCTCCCGGGCTACGGCGACACGGGCGCGGCACTGGTCGCGCACCCGGACGTCAACAAGGTCGCCTTCACCGGCTCCACAGCCGTAGGCAAGGAGATCGCGAAAACAGTCGCCGGCACCCACAAGAAGCTCACCCTCGAACTGGGCGGCAAGGGTGCGAACATCGTCTTCGACGACGCCCCGATCGACCAGGCGGTGGAAGGGATCGTCAACGGGATCTTCTTCAACCAGGGCCAGGTCTGCTGCGCGGGCAGCCGCCTCCTCGTCCAGGAGTCGATCCAGGAGGAGCTCCTCGACTCCCTGAAGCGGAGGCTCTCCACGCTCCGCCTGGGCGACCCCCTCGACAAGAACACGGACATCGGCGCGATCAACTCCGAGGAACAGCTCTCGCGCATCACCTCGCTCGTCGAGCGCGGCGAGGCGGAGGGCGCCGAACGCTGGTCCTTGGCCTGCGAACTGCCCACGTCCGGCTACTGGTTCGCCCCGACGCTCTTCACGAACGTCACCCAGGCACACACCATCGCGCGGGACGAGATCTTCGGCCCGGTGCTGTCGGTCCTCACCTTCCGCACTCCGGACGAGGCCGTCGCCAAGGCCAACAACACCCAGTACGGCCTCTCGGCGGGCATCTGGACCGAGAAGGGCTCCCGGATCCTGGCCGTCGCGAACAAGCTCCGCGCGGGCGTCGTCTGGTCCAACACGTTCAACAAGTTCGACCCGACCTCGCCGTTCGGCGGCTACAAGGAGTCGGGCTTCGGCCGCGAGGGCGGCCGCCACGGCCTGGAGGCGTACCTCGATGTCTGACCGTTTGAGCGTCTTCAAGACCTACAAGCTGTACGTCGGGGGCAAGTTCCCCCGCTCCGAAAGCGGCCGGGTGTACGAAGTGACCGATGCAAAGGGCCAGTGGCTGGCGAACGCACCGCTCTCCTCCCGCAAGGACGCCCGTGACGCGGTCGTCGCGGCCCGCAAGGCGTTCAGCGCCTGGTCGGGCGCGACGGCGTACAACCGGGGCCAGATCCTCTACCGAGTGGCGGAGATGCTGGAGGGCCGCAAGGCCCAGTTCGTCCGCGAGGTGGCCGACGCCGAGGGCCTGTCGAAGTCCAAGGCCGCGGACCAGGTGGACGCGACGATCGACCGCTGGGTCTGGTACGCGGGCTGGACCGACAAGATCGCCCAGGTGGTCGGCGGCGGAAACCCGGTCGCGGGCCCGTACTTCAACCTCTCCACCCCCGAGCCGACCGGCGTCGTAGCCGTCGTCGCCCCCCAGGAGTCGTCCTTCCTGGGCCTGGTCTCGGTGGTGGCCCCGGTGATCGCCACGGGCAACACGGCGGTAGTGGTGGCGAGCGAGAAGTCCCCCCTCCCGTCGCTCTCCCTCGGCGAGGTCCTCGCCACGTCCGACGTCCCCGGCGGCGTGGTCAACATCCTCTCCGGCCGCACGGCGGAGATCGCGACCCCGCTCGCCGCCCACCAGGACGTCAACGCGATCGACCTGGCCGGCGCGGACGACGTACTGGCGAAGGAACTGGAGATCGCGGCCGCCGACAACCTGAAGCGGGTCCTTCGTCCACAGCCTGTGGACAACTGGTCGACGCCCCCCGGAATCGACCGTATGACGGCGTTCCTGGAGACGAAGACGGTCTGGCACCCGACAGGCTCGCTGGGCGCGTCGGGGTCGTCGTACTGAGAAGGCACCTCAAGGCCGGGGTGGCCGCCCCGGCCTTGAGGTGTGATGTTGCGCCAAAGGCGACCCGCCGTCTCGGCGGGAGCCGCTCGATGCCTCACACTGGACTCTCGTGAGTTCGCATCCCCCGATACATCCCCCGATACCGACCCGGGTCGTCCTGCTGTCCGGTCCGTCCGGCTCGGGCAAGTCCCTGCTCGCCGCCCGTTCCGCCCTGCCCGTGCTGCGGCTGGACGACTTCTACAAGGAGGGCGACGACCCGACGCTGCCCCTGGTGGAAGGCAGCTCGGACATCGACTGGGACCACCCGCTGTCGTGGGACGCGGACACCGCCGTCGCGGCGATCGAGGAACTGTGCCGCACGGGCCGTACGACCGTGCCGACGTACGACATCTCCCTCAGCGCCCGCACCGGCGCGGAGGCGCTGCACATCGAGCGGACCCCGCTGTTCATCGCGGAGGGCATCTTCGCCGCCGAGATCGTCGAGCGCTGCCGGGAGTTGGGTGTACTGGCGGATGCCCTGTGCCTGACCCGGGGCCCGGTGAAGACCTTCCGCCGCCGTTTCCTGCGCGATCTGAAGGAGGGCCGCAAGTCGGTGCCGTTCCTGCTGCGGCGCGGCTGGCGGCTGATGCGTCAGGAACGCTCGATCGTGGCCCGCCAGACGGAGTTGGGCGCCCATCCCTGCGACAAGGCCGAGGCCCTGGGCCGCTTGGCCGCGGCCGCCGAGGGCCGCTGCGCACAGGCGGCGACGTAACAGCCGTACGGCACCGCAAGCCCCGTGGACACAAACAAAAGCGGGACTGGACGGACCCCCCGGCCCTCCAGTCCCGCTTCCCCCGTTTTCCTGCTTCCCCCGTTTTCCCCTTGTCCCCGGCGCGGCCCCGTGTCCCCCGTGGCCCCGCCGGTTCCTCTGTCCCCCCCCCGGGTACTCCCCCGTTACCTACTTCACTTACTTCCCCCCGCAGACCTTCAGGCGACAAGCTCCCCGAAGGACTCCTCCTCGTCACGGCCGAAGCTGAGGACCTCGTCCTCGCGCAGCCGGCGGAGGGACCGCCAGATGCTGGACTTCACCGTGCCGACACTGATGTCGAGGATCTCCGCGATCTCCGGGTCCGTGCGGCCCTCGTAGTAACGCAGGACCAGCATGGTGCGCTGGAGTTCGGGGAGCCGGGCGAGCGCCTGCCACAGGACGGCGCGCAGTTCGGTGCCGCGCATGGCGTCCGTGTCGCCGGCGGTCTCCGGCAGCTCCTCGGTCGGGTACTCGTTCAGCTTGCGGCGGCGCCACGCGCTGATGTGCAAGTTCGTCATGGTGCGGCGGAGGTAGCCCCCGACCGCGGCCTTGTCGCTGATCCGGTCCCATGCCTTGTACGTCGAGAAGAGGGCGCTCTGGAGGAGGTCCTCGGCCTCGAAGCGGTCACCGGTCAGGTGGTAGGCGGTTGCGTACAGGGAGGCACGACGCTCCTGGACGTAGGCGGTGAACTCCGCCTCCGACACAGAACGGCGCTCCCCCGTGCCCTCCCCGTACGCGGCCGCGACCCCCGTTCCCCCGTGGGTCACCCCCGTGGTGCTTCCCCCCACATGCGCGTCAACCACCGACATGTACGTGGTGTGCTGACGCCCGGTGCCGCGAGCGCACCCCCGCCCGCTCACGGCACCGGACTTCTCCGTGTTCCGGATGACGTCGTGGAGACGCGTGACAACTGCGCTAGTGCTGGTGCTGTGCAGCGTGTTCATCTCGCGCCCCCCGTCGTGGAGTTCCGGTCGTTCGCCCCGCCGCTCGGTCCGTCGGGCGGTGCTTCCTTGCCTGTGCCGAAAAGACTGCCCGGCCACCTTCATGGCTGTGTCCGCCGACTGTCACAGACCTGTCACAGGGGTCGGCCTCAGGGAAGACACAGCTTGATCACAGAGAAGAGTCGTACGGCTACGCGGACGGCACGATCATGTGGGAGAGATGGGTGGGAGCGCTCCAACGGTCGATTCGGCGCCATGCCATGGGCCAGAATGAGCCCGTGCCTTCCCTGTTGCTGATCGAGGACGACGACGCCATCCGCACGGCCCTGGAGCTCTCACTGACGCGCCAGGGGCACCGTGTCGCCACCGCCGCCACCGGCGAGGATGGTCTCAAGCTGCTGCGCGAACAGCGGCCGGATCTGATCGTTTTGGACGTGATGCTGCCCGGCATCGACGGCTTCGAGGTGTGCCGGCGGATCCGGCGCACCGACCAGCTGCCGATCATCCTGCTGACCGCGCGCAGCGACGACATCGACGTCGTGGTGGGCCTGGAGTCCGGTGCCGACGACTACGTGGTCAAGCCCGTGCAGGGGCGGGTGCTGGACGCCCGTATCCGCGCGGTGCTGCGGCGCGGTGAGCGCGAGGCCAATGACGCGGCGACCTTCGGCAGCCTTGTGATCGACCGTGCGGCGATGACGGTGACGAAGAACGGCGAGGACCTCCAGCTGACGCCCACCGAGCTGCGGTTGCTCCTGGAGCTGAGCCGCCGGCCCGGACAGGCCCTGTCGCGGCAGCAGTTGCTGCGTCTGGTGTGGGAGCACGACTATCTGGGCGACTCCCGGCTGGTGGACGCGTGCGTGCAGCGGCTGCGCGCCAAGGTCGAGGACGTGCCGTCGTCGCCGACCCTGATCCGTACCGTGCGTGGTGTCGGCTACCGGCTGGACGTTCCTCAGTGACGGAGGCCCGAAGGGGGATCCGCGGCTGGTCCGCGGCTCGCAGGAAAGTACAGTCACGGATCCGTTTCACGAGTCTGCGGCTGCGTCTGGTGGTCGTCTTCGGGCTGGTTGCGCTCACGGCGGCCGTGTCGGCGTCCGGGATCGCGTACTGGCTCAACCGCGAGGCCGTGCAGACGCGGGCGCAGAACGCGGCGCTCAACGACTTCGAGCGGGAGATGCAGAGCCATGTGAGCACGCTGCGCCCGAACCCGACGCAGGAGCAACTGCGCGTCGCGGCACGGAGGATGGCGGAGGGCGGCGAGCGGTCCAGTGTGCTGCTCGTCGCCGAGGGCGCCGACGGCCGGACGGTGACCGGGTCCTCGACCGACAACTCACTGGACGGCTTCTCGCTGGAGGACGTGCCCGCGTCCCTGCAGAAGGCCGTCAACAAGCGGCAGAAGATCACGTCCGGCAACAGGCACGCGTATCACGTGTACTGGCAGCGTGTCATCGACGGCGATACCCCCTACCTGGTGGGCGGCGCGAAGATGATCGGCGGGGGGCCGACCGGCTATGTGCGCAAGTCCCTCGCCTCGGAGGCGAAGGACCTCAACTCGCTGGCCTGGTCGCTCGGCATCGCGACGGGTCTGTCGCTCATCGGCTCGGCGTTGCTCGCGCAGGCCGCCGCGACGACCGTGCTGAAGCCGGTACAGCGGCTCGGTGTCGCCGCCCGGCGGCTCGGCGAGGGCAAGCTCGACACCCGGCTCAGGGTCTCCGGCACGGACGAACTGGCCGATCTCTCCCGGACGTTCAACCTCGCGGCGGAGTCCCTGGAGAAGAAGGTCGACGACATGAGCGCCCGCGAGGAGGCATCCCGGCGTTTCGTCGCCGACATGTCCCATGAGCTGCGTACGCCACTGACGGCGATCACGGCCGTCACGGAGGTGCTGGAGGAGGAGTTGGACGCCGACACGGGCAGCCTCGATCCCATGATCGAGCCGGCGGTACGACTCGTCGTCAGCGAGACACGACGGCTCAACGACCTGGTCGAGAACCTGATGGAGGTGACCCGCTTCGACGCGGGCACGGCCAGGCTGGTCCTCGACGACGTGGACATCGCCGACCAGATCACCGCCTGCATCGACGCCCGCGCCTGGCTGGACGCGGTGGAGCTGGACGCCGAGCGCGGCATCATGGCCAATCTGGACCCGCGCCGCCTGGACGTGATCATGGCGAACCTGATCGGCAACGCGCTCAAGCACGGCGGTTCGCCGGTTCGGGTCTCGGTCCGCGAGGAGGGCGAGGACCTGGTCATCGACGTCCAGGACCACGGTCCGGGCATCCCCGAGGATGTCCTCCCGCACGTCTTCGACCGGTTCTACAAGGCGAGCGCCTCCCGCCCGCGCTCCGAGGGCAGCGGGCTCGGTCTGTCCATCGCCCTGGAGAACGCCCACATCCACGGCGGTGAGATCACCGCCGCCAACTCCCCCAAGGGCGGCGCTGTGTTCACCCTGCGCCTGCCCCGGGACGCGGCCCCGCTGATCGCACAGGAGCGGGACGACGGCGACACGGAGGATACCGAGGGGGACGTGCAGTGAGACGGGCAGTGACGATACGAGGCGTACGCGCCCGAGACGTACGGGTGCTGGGCGTGGTCGGCGTCCTCGCCGGGCTGCTCGCGGGCTGCGGCATCCGTGCCACGCAGGTGCCGACGGACTTCGGTCCGGCGCCCTCGATGGTGCCCTGCGAGCTGTCGGTGACGGACCTCGCGACGCAGGCCACGCCGTCCGGCATACCCGTCGAGGTGTTCCTGCTCTGCTCCGGGGCACTCGTGCGGGTCAACCGCTCGGTGCAGGTCACCGAGGGCGCCGACGAGACGCAGCGGCGGGATGTGGTCGCCCAGAGTCTGCTGGACGCCCTGGCCGGGGACCCATCCGACGCCGAGGACGAGGCCGGCTACCGGACCGCCGTCCCGACCGGCCTCACGGTGACCGGCCCCCGCCCCGCCGATCCCGTCGACACCCTCCGCCTCTCCACCCCGCCGGACGCCCTGCCCCAGTACGCCCTCGCCCAGATCGTCTGCACCTTCGCCGACTCCGCGGCCGCCGGCGACAACGGCTCGGTCGTCCTCGGCAGCACCAGCGCCGACACCTTGCGTCGCTACGACTGCACCGCGGAGGTCCAGTCGAACCCGGGCTCGGGAACACCGCCGTCGACGGAGGTCGGGGTTTCCTGAGCCGGGCACCGGGGCCGCGCGCTTTCCCGCGCGGTCGTTACGGTCCCGGTCGTTTACGGTCCCGGTCGTTACGGTTCCCGGACAAACCGGCGGAACCGATCGTGCCGGAGGGCGCGTCTTGGGGGGCGTGCAGTGTCTAGGTACGTACGGCGGTAGCGCCGGGGTCCGTGTTCGTGCGGCGGGGGGTGTCCTCCTCGTCGCACATCTCGTGCTCGTTGCCTGGATCACGCTGCGTCCGCTGGACGTCACCTGGGTGAGTGCCGCGAACCTGCGGCCGTTCGCGGGGATCAGAGCGGATCTGGCCCTGGGGTGGCCGGAGGCCGCGCTGCGGATCGGTGAGGGGCTCGCGCTGCTGGCCCCGCTGGGTGTGCTGTTGCCGATGGCGCACGGCAGACTGGCGGTCTCGCCGATCGCGTCGCTGGCCCGGGCGGTCGCGGCCGGGGCGCTGCTGTCGCTGGCCATCGAGCTGTTGCAGACCGGGGTGCCCGGTCAGGTCGTCGACATCGACTCGATCCTGCTGAACACGGTCGGCGTGGGGCTGGCCCACCTCGCGGTCGTGCCCGTGGTCAGGGTGGCACTCCGCCGCCGGGCCGAGACCCGGGTCCGGGCGGACCTTCCCCGGGAGAAGACCTCGGAGACCTCTCAGGGTCGGACCCCGACGATTCCCAGGGTCGGAATAGCTCCATAGAGGGACGCTTCGTCCGCTTCGTCACCGTAGCGTCGAAGGTGTGGAAAAGAGAGCGGCGGCCAACGGGAGGCCCCGCCCCACGGTCGACCGCGGATCGCCCGTGGCCGACGATCTACGCCGACGAAGGAGCCCTCATGAGCCGCCTTGCCCGCCCCGCGGAAGGCCGGATGATCGGCGGAGTGTGCGCAGCGCTGGCACGGCGCTTCGGCACCTCCGCCACCACGATGCGCGTGATCTTCGTGCTGTCGTGTCTGCTTCCGGGCCCGCAGTTCCTGCTGTACATAGCCCTGTGGATCCTGCTCCCCTCGGAGGGCAAGGCCCGCACGGCTTGGTGACGCGCGACGACGACTGACACGCAGCGACGACTGACGCGTACGCCGATGGGGCGCACCCCCTCAGGGGATGCGCCCCATCCATGTCCGTACGAGCCTCAGACTCCGCTGCCGAGCGGCTGGCCGTTCAGGCCGAGGCCTTCGGCGGGGAGGGTCTGACCGGCGGGGATGCCGCCGAGCAGTCCGCCGACGGGGGCGGCCGGGCCCTCTGCGAGGACGGGGGCGGCGGCGGGGTGCGCGGCCTCAAGCCCGGCGCCGAGCGTCCGCTGCCCCTGGTCGACGGTCCCGGTGGCACCCGGCAGCGCCTGCGAGACGTTCTCCAAGGGCAGCGCCTGCGAGACGGTGCCCAGGGCCTGGGAGGGGTCGGGGGCGCCCGGCACGCCCGGGGCGGCGTTCGCGGCGCCCGCGCCCGCAGCGGCGAAGGCGACACCGAGAGCGGCGACACCGAGGGTCTTGGCAGCAGACTGCTTCATGTTGAATGCGTCCTTGAATGCGTTTGACGGGTGGTGAGCGGTGCTCGAAACGTAAACACCGAAGTCCCGCCGGAGGCAAACATCGGAAAACGGCCGCGTCGCCGTTGACGTGACCGTTTCCCGAGTGCGCGGTTCAGCTCTCTTCGCCGACAGAGCCGCTGGTGGACGCCGTCTGACGGAACAGCCATTCGGATTTCAACTCGGCATATCCGGGCTTGATCACGTCATTGATCATGGCCAGTCGTTCATCGAAAGGAATGAATGCCGACTTCATGGAATTGACCGAGAACCACTGCATGTCGTCGAGCGTGTAGCCGAAGGCCTCGACCAGATGCTCGAACTCGCGGCTCATGCTGGTGTGGGACATCAGTCGGTTGTCGGTGTTCACGGTGACCCGGAAGTGCAGTCGCCGCAGCAGCCCGATGGGGTGCTCGGCGTAGGAACGGGCGGCGCCGGTCTGGAGGTTGGAGCTGGGGCACAGCTCCAACGGGATGCGCTTGTCGCGGACGTAGGAGGCGAGGCGGCCGAGCTTTACGGAGCCGTCCTCGTGGACCTGGATGTCGTCGATGATGCGGACGCCATGGCCGAGCCGATCAGCGCCGCACCACTGGAGCGCCTGCCAGATGGAGGGGAGTCCGAAGGCCTCACCGGCGTGGATGGTGAAGTGGTTGTTCTCCCGCTTGAGGTACTCGAAGGCGTCGAGGTGCCGGGTGGGCGGGTAGCCGGCCTCGGCGCCGGCGATGTCGAAGCCGACGACGCCCAGGTCTCGGTAGCGGTTGGCGAGTTCGGCGATCTCCAGGGCGCGGGCGGCGTGCCGCATGGCGGTGAGCAGGGCGCCGACCCGGATGCGGTGGCCGGCGGCCTTGGCTCGCCGCTCGCCCTCCCGAAAGCCCTCGTTGACGGCCTCGACGACTTCTTCGAGGCTGAGCCCGGCGTCGAGGTGCTGTTCGGGGGCGTAGCGCACCTCGGCGTAGACGACCCCGTCGGCGGCGAGGTCCTCGGCGCACTCGGCGGCTACGCGGAAGAGGGCGTCGCGGGTCTGCATCACGCCGACGGTGTGGGAGAAGGTCTCCAGGTACCGCTCCAGGGACCCGGAGTCGGCGGCCTCGCGGAACCAGACGCCGAGCCGGTCGGGGTCGGTCTCCGGGAGGTGGGAGTACCCGCTGTCGCGGGCGAGTTCGACGATGGTTCCGGGGCGGAGGCCGCCGTCGAGGTGGTCGTGCAGCAGAACCTTGGGCGCCCGGCGGATCTGGTCCGAGTCCGGGGTGCCTCCGGTCCGGTCAGTCTGGTTCGTCATTTTCGCACGATAACGCCTACGCGCGTAGAGCGCCTGTCGGGCGATGCCGTCGATACCCAACGGTGACCCACAGGACGGGTTGTGTACACCATCTCTTCTGACACTGTTCTGTCATGGCGCACCAAGCAATGCCGGTCCGGCCGCCCCGACTTGGACGGCCGATCGGCCCGGAGCCGAGCACGGTGGGCGGAGTCGTCCTGCTCCTCCCGGCCGGTGACGAGGCGTCCACCCGCAGACCCTCCCCCGTGGTGGCGACCGCCTCCGTACGCGCCCTCGGCCGCCGGCTCGCCCGCGCCGGGCGCGGCGAGGGCCTGGCGACGCACGTCGTGCACTACCGCTACCGGGGCTGGCACGGCACGGAGGCGCGGCTCGCGCGCGATGCCGAGTGGGCCGCGGACGAGGTGGTCCGGCGCTACGGGGATGTGCCGGTGTGCCTGGTGGGACTCCACATGGGGGCGCGGGCCGCGCTGCACGCGGGTGGGCACGATGCCGTCAACTCCGTGCTGGCCATCGCTCCTTGGTTGCCCGAGGAGGATGTGGCCGCGCCGCCCGAACCGGTGAAACAGTTGTCGGGGCGGCGGGTGTTGATCGTGCACGGCACGAACGATGAGCGGGTCGATCCTGAGCTGTCGTTCCGGTTCGCCGCGCGGGCGAAGAAGACGAACCCCGACATCTGCCGGTTCGAGGTGCATGCGGATCGGCATGGGTTGCAGCAGTACCGGGACGAGGTCTACGCGCTGGCCTCGGACTTTGTGATGGGGGCGTTGTTCGGGCGGGCGTTTTCCCGGCCGGTGGAGGATGCGTTGGCGGCTCCGCCTCCGTTGGGGTTGCGTATGCCGCTTGCCTCCGGCTTTGGGCGGTGACGCCTCTGCCTCCGGCTTCGGGCGGTGACGCCTCGGGAGGGGCGGCTGGGGTTTGTGGCGCGGCTGCGGGTGGGTGGGGGGTTGATCGCGCAGTTCCCCGCGCCCCTGGTCGGCTGCTGCTCAGCTCGTCAGCAAGTTGCCCCTTCTTGAGAGCAGGAACTTCTTGAAGGCTGCTACCGGTGGGGTGTCCGGGTGGCCTTCCAGCCAGGCGACTCCGATTTCTCTGGCGGCCCTCGGGGCTGTGACCGTCAGTTCCACGACCCCTGGCCTGGGGACTGCGGGAGGTGGGAGGAGGGCTACGCCCAATCCCGCCGCCACCAGGCCCCGCAGCGTTTCCGCCTCCTCTCCCTCGAAGGCGATACGAGGCTTGAAGCCGGCCTCCTTGCAGAGGTCGTCGGTGATGCGGCGCATGCCGTAGCCGGGTTCGAGGGTGACGAAGGTTTCGTCGGCGGCTTCGGCGAGGCGGATGCGTTTGCGGGCGGCGAGGCGGTGGTCGGCGGGGACGACCAGGCGGAGTTTCTGTTCGTCGAGGCGGCGGGCCACGAGGTCGGGGGCGTCGGGGACGGGGGACGTGAGGCAGAGGTCCAGCTCGCCGGCGCGCAGGCGTTCGATCATGGCCTCGCCGTAGTTCTGGACGAGGCTGAAGCGGACGCGGGGGTGTTCGGCACGGAAGGCCTGGAGGAGGCCGGGGACGGTTTCGGCGCCCATGGTGTGCAGGAAGCCGAAGGCGACCTTGCCGGTGGCCGGGTCGGCGTCGGCGCGGACCTCGTCGGCGGCGCGTTCGATCTCGGCGAGGGCGCGTTCCACGGAGGCGTGGAAGGT
This sequence comes from Streptomyces capitiformicae, assembly GCF_002214185.1. Classification (NCBI taxonomy): domain Bacteria; kingdom Bacillati; phylum Actinomycetota; class Actinomycetes; order Kitasatosporales; family Streptomycetaceae; genus Streptomyces; species Streptomyces capitiformicae. The sequence goes on from NZ_CP022161.1 coordinate 1,549,317, forward strand.
GCGTCCGGCGTGGGTGAGGGAGACCGTGCGGCCGCGGCGGGCGAACAGGTCGACGCCCAGGTCCTGTTCGAGCCGGACCATCGCCCGGGACAGGGTCGACTGCGGGACCTGCATCTCCTGCGCGGCCCGGGTGACGTGCTCGGTGCGGGCGACCCCGGCGAAGTAGGCGAGGCGCGGGGCGAGCCGCAGGACGATGTCCTCGATACTCTCCCTGCCCTCGATGTCTTCTGTGTCACCGGACGGTGACAGGCGCGCCTCTGACCTCTGCTGATGCATCACGGGAACGATTATGAAGGTTCCGTGCATTGGACGGATGAACCGTGGCGTACGTAGTTTCGAGGCATGCCTTCCGCCAGTACCGAGGCGTCCACCACCGTGGGCGCCGTATCAGCCACGCCCGACCGTTCGCATGCTTACGACTCCCGAGTGGCCCCCGGCGGTCCCGGCTACCGCCGGATGAGCCTGGCACTGTTCCTCGCGGGGGTCGCGACCTTCGCCCTTCTCTACTCCACGCAGGCGCTGCTGCCGCTGATCTCGGGCGGCTTCGGGGTGACGGCGAGCGCGGCGAGCTGGACGGTGTCGGCGGCGACCGGTGCGCTGGCGCTGTTCGTGCTGCCGATGAGCGCGCTGTCGGAGCGGTTCGGGCGGCGTACGTTGATGACGGTGTCGCTGGCGGTGGCGGTCACGGTCGGGCTGTTGATCCCGTTCGCGCCGTCGCTGGGCGCGCTGGTCGTGCTGCGGGCGGTGCAGGGTGCGGCGCTGGCCGGGGTTCCGGCGTCGGCGACCGCCTATCTCGCCGAGGAGGTCCGCCCCAAGGCCCTCGTCACCGCGATCGGCCTCTTCGTCGCCGGCAACAGCGTCGGCGGCATGAGCGGCCGGGTCGTCACCGGCTGGGTCGCGCAGGAGTGGGGCTGGCGGGTCGCGCTCGGTGTGCTCGGCGTGCTCGCGGTGGGCTGCGCGGTGGCCTTCCGGCTGCTGCTGCCCGCGCCGAAGCACTTCGTGGCCGGGTCGCTGCGGCCTACAGTGCTCGCCCGCACGGTCCGCGCCCACCTCGCCAACCCGCTGCTGTGCCGCCTGTACGCCATCGGTGCCCTCTTCATGACGGTCTTCGGCGGCGTCTACACCGTCATCGGCTACCGCCTCGCCGAGGCCCCCTTCTCCCTCCCCCAGGGCATCATCGGCTCGGTCTTCCTCGTGTACCTGGTGGGTACGGCGTCGGCGTCGACCGCCGGGAAGCTGGTGGGACGACTGGGCCGGCGGGGCGCCCTGTACCTCGCGGGCGGCACGACGACCACCGGTCTGCTGGTGTCCCTGTCCGACTCCCTCGCACTGGTGCTGCTCGGTCTGGTCCTCATCACCGCCGGCTTCTTCGCCGGGCACGCGGCCGCGTCGTCGGCCGTCAGCCACACGGCCAAGGAGGGCCGCGCCCAGGCGTCGGCGCTCTACCAGTCCGCGTACTACGTGGGCTCCAGCGCGGGCAGCACCCTGGGCGCGATCGCCTTCCACACCGGGGGATGGTTCGGAACGGTCGCCCTGGGGCTGCTGGCCGTGGCGGGCGTCGTGGCCATCACGGTCGTCGGGTCCCACGCGGCCCGCGCGCAGCGGCTGGTGGCGGCCCACTGAGGTCCGTACGGGATGCCGTGGAGGACTGCTTCACGACAGCGCCGCCGCCACCAGCCTGTGGATCTCCGGGACGGACACACTTCCACCATTCACCAGACGATCGAACACCACCCCGTCCACGCAGGTCAGCAGCGTGATGGTGCGCTCCTCGGCATCCGTGAGGCCGTGTGCGGTCAGGAAGTCGTGCACGACTTGTCGCCCCGCGTTCTCGCGCGGTACGAGGATTTCCTGCAGCTCGGGGTGGTGGACGCTCTCGATGGCACACGCGTAGCGCGCGAGGGAACGCCGTCGGCCCTCTCCGGTGAGCCGCCGCTCGACGAACGCGGCGAGCCCGGCCGCCAATTCATCGGTGTTCCGCGGCACCGGTGGCCGCTCGCCGATTTCCTGCAGCTCCGCCTGGTCGAGAGCGACCAGGTGCCGGACCAGTGCGGTGAGCAGCGCCTGGCGGGTGCGGAAGTAGGCGGAGGTGGTGCCGGGCGGCAGATTCGCCATGCGATCCACGGCGCGGTGGGTCAGTCCTCGTATCCCGGACTCGGCGAGCACGGTGACGGCCACGTCGGCGAGGAGAGTACGTCGATCGGTGGACACCCCCCATTTCTACACCTGTAGAGAGCCGGAGTAATCTCCGATTACGCTCCTTCTACATCTGTAGAAGGGCAGCGGCAGGACGGGTGGAGGAGGACCGGGCATGGGCGGCAGCGCGGTGGTGGTCGGCGGGGGCATCGGCGGGCTGGCCGCCGCGCTCGGGCTACGGCTGATCGGCTGGGAAGTAACGGTCGTGGAACGCGTCGCCGCCCTGGCCGACGCGGGCGCGGGCATCTCCCTGCACGCCAATGGGCTGCGCGCCCTGGATGTCCTCGGCGTCGGCGCGGTGGCGCGTACGGCGGTGCGACCGCAGTACACCGGGGGCACGCGCACGCCGGGCGGCGGCTGGCTGGCCCGGATGGACGGCGCCGCGCTCGAACGCGAGCTGGGAACACCGATCGTCGGCATCCCCCGAGCCGTACTGCACCGACTGCTGCGCGAGGCCCTGCCGCCCGAGTGTCTCGCCGTAGGGGCCGAGGTGACGTCCGTGGACGACTCGGGCCCCGGCCGGGTGCGCGTACCGGTCGGGGGTGGCGTCCTGGAAGCGGATCTGGTCGTGGCCGCCGACGGAGTGGGCAGTCGGCTGCGCGGCCGGTTGTTTCCCGGTCACCCCTGCCCCGTCTACAGCGGGTCGACGGTCCTACGTGCCATCACCGAGCATCCGGTGACCTTGCCCACCGACTTCGAACTGACGTGGGGGCAGGGGGCGGAGTTCGGTCACATCGCCTTCGCCGACGGCCGGGCCGAGTGGCACGCGGTCCTCAACTCGCCGCCCGGGGTGCGACATGCGGACCCCCTCGCCGCGATGCGCCGCCGCTTCGGCGACTGGCACGATCCGGTCCCCGCGCTGCTGGACGCCACCCGGCCCGAGGCCGTCCTGCACCACGACATCCACGAGTTGGCCACGCCCCTGCCCGCCTTCACCTCGGGCCGGATCGCCCTCCTCGGCGACGCGGCCCACGCCATGAGCCCGAACCTCGGCCAGGGCGCCTGCCAGGCACTGGAGGACGCGGCCACCCTGGCCGCCGCGCTCGCCACCGAACCCACGCTTGAATCGGCCCTCACCCGCTACGACACCGAACGCCGCCCACGCAGCCAGTCCGTCGCACGCGCAGCCCGTCAGGCCCGCCGGATGGGCCAGCAACTGACGCACCCTCTCGCCGTAGCCGTACGCAACACGGCCCTCCGCCTGGCCCCGCCCCGCACGATGATCCGGGCCGTTCTCCGCCACGCCGACTGGACGCCGCCGAGCCTGGACTGACGGGAGAACGACGCGACCCACGGGCCGTGGCGGCTGGTCAGCTCGCGCCTGCCGCGGGTCCCGCCAGGCCGTGCAGCAGCAGGGCGGTAAGGGTGTCGATGATCTCCTCGTCGGTGACGCGTGGGCCGCGTTCCCCTGCGGTGATGACCGCGAACCCGAGCATCGAGACCATCGCCCCCATGGCCGCGGCGATCAGTGTGGGGTCACCCGGGAGCTGGTGGCCGCGCCGACGGAGCCACTCCAGGTGCTCGCGGAAAGTGCTCGTCTCCTCGGTCATGCTCGTCCATGCGCGACCCTCGACGGGCGGGCCGGCGAAGTTCGTCTGCATCAGGGCCACGACCACCGGCAGGTGGTCGCGGATCACCCGCCATGTCACGGCCAGATGTTCCCGAAGCTGCTCGGGGTCGGTCAGATCGTGATCGGCCGGGTGGCCGTCCACGCCGATCTCCGCGTCGGCCTGCGCGTCCAGGTCCTGCAGCAAGGCCTGGAGCAGGGCGTTCTTGTCCGCGAAGTGGGCGTAGAAGGAGCCGGTGGCGCGTCCCGCCTCGCGGGTGATGTCGGTGATCTTCGTGTCGAGGTAGCCGCGCTCGGCGAACAGACGCCGTGCCGCGTCCTTCAGCGCCGCCTCGGTCTCGGCGGCCTTCTCCTTGCGTACGCCCATCGGGTGGGGCTCCTTCTCGGGCTTGACGTGTGGCCGACCCCCCATCATAGTGAACCCCAATTCGATGAACCATCATTCAGTGAATGAGCATTCAGGGGGCACGTGTGAACGTCATCGTGATCGGCGGCGGAGTGGCTGGCGCGGCCAGTGCGACAGCACTGCGGCGGCTCGATGTGGAGGTCACGGTGTATGAGGCGTACGCCGAACCGGCAGGTCAGGTGGGCTCATTCCTGAGCCTGGCGTCCAACGGTCTACGGGTGCTGCGCTCACTCGGTGTACTGGAGCAGGTACAGCGGGCCGGGATCGACATGCCGGGCCAGCGCATGTGGTCGAGTTCGGGCAAGCTGCTGGGTGAGGTCCCGCGGGGCCGGATGAGCGGCGACGAGTTGCACAGCGTGACCCTGATGCGGGGCGCACTGGTCGAGGCGCTGCGTGCGGAGGCGCTCGCGGCCGGGGCGGACATCATCACCGGTGAGCGCCTGGTGGACGCGGTCACCACCGAGGAGGGCGTACGGGCGGTCTTCGCGAGCGGCCGTACGGCGGAGGCTTCGCTGCTCCTCGGCGCTGACGGCGTCCGGTCGGCCACTCGGTCGCTGCTCGCCCCGCACTCGCCCGCCCCTGAGTACGCCGGCCTCTACAGTGTCTCGGGTATCGCGGATGGCATCGAGACCGAACCCGGCATCTTCAACATGACGTTCGCCCGCAACGGCACCTTCATCCACCTCGCTGCCCCCGGCGACAGGGTCTGGTGGTCGGCCCAGGTCCCCTGCCCCGCACAGCCGCGGCTCGGCCTCACCGACGAGGAATGGCTGCGCCGCCTGGCCGGGCTCTACCGGCACGAGCAGGTACCGTCCGCGATCCTCGAGGCCACCGTCGAACTGCACCGCCCCACCCTGATGCACAGGCTCGACGCGCTCCCGGTCCACCACAACGACCGCATCGCACTGCTCGGAGATGCCGGACACCCCGTCGGTGCGGGTCAGGGCGCGTCGATGGCCTTGGAGGACGCCCTGGTCCTGGCGCAGTCAGTGGCCGCGGAGTCCTCGGTGGCGGCCGCCGTCTCGGCGTACGAGACTGCCCGTTCGGCCCGCATTGCCAAGATGGTCAAGGCGGCCGGCAGCAACCGTGACGCCAAGACGGCCGGTCCGCTCGCGCGGCGGATGCGCGACCTTGTGATGCCGGTGGCGGTCCGCCTCTTCTACGAGAAGGCCACGGCCTGGCTCTACACCTACGACTGCGGTGAACTGCCGACCGGTCGGACGAATGGAGCCTCCCAGATCCGCAGCCCACGACTCTGAGCGCCTCTGACCTGCGCGTTCTTTCGCTCGTCGGGCCATTGTCAGTGGGCTGCGGTAGCTTCCGGAGTGTTGGCGCAAAGGTGCGTGTGACGCGAGTGAGCCACAGGGGTGGGTTGGCCATGAGTGACGGTACGGCGACGGTGGAACTGGATGCCCGGCTGGAGAAGCACCGGGTCGAGCTGACCGGGTACTGCTACCGGATGCTCGGCTCGTCCTTCGAGGCGGAGGACGCGGTGCAGGACACGATGATCCGGGCCTGGCGGAGCTATGAGAAGTTCGAAGGGCGGTCGTCGCTGCGGTCGTGGCTGTACCGGATCGCCACGAATGTGTGTCTGGACATGCTGACCGCGGGGAACAAGCGGGCCCGGCCCATGGATCTGACCGAGTCCACGCCTCTCGCCCAGGCGGCCCTCGCCCCGCGCCCGGACAACACCTGGCTGGAGCCGGTCCCGGACGCCCGGGTGCTGCCGACGACCGCCGACCCGGCCGAGGCCGCGGTGGCGAAGGAGTCCGTGCGGCTGGCGTTCGTCGCGGCGCTGCAGAAGCTGCCGTCGAAGCAGCGGGCGGTCCTCATCCTGCGCGAGGTGCTGGCGTGGAAGGCGAGCGAGGTCGCCGAGCTGCTGGACACCTCGGTCGCCTCGGTGAACAGCGCGTTGCAGCGGGCCCGCGCGACCCTTGCCGAGGGCGACGGCCAGGTGGCGGAGGGCGATGTCTCCGACCCGCTCGACGACGAGCAGCAGAAGCTGCTGGAGCGGTATGTGGCCGCCTTTGAGGGATACGACATGGCGGCGCTCACGGCCCTGCTGCACGAGGACGCGGTCATGACGATGCCGCCGTTCGATCTGTGGCTGACCGGGACGAGCGACATCACCGGGTTCATGACCACGCTCGGCGCGCCCTGTGCCGGCTCGCACCTCGTGCCGGTCGCGGTGAACGGGCTGCCGGGCTTCGCGCAGTACAAGCCGGATCCGGAGCAGGGCGGCTTCAGCGCGTGGGCCGTGCAGGTGCTGGAGATATCAGAGGGCCGGATCGCCGGGTTCCACTGCTTTCTCGACACCGCCCGCTGGTTCCCCCTCTTCGGCCTCCCCCTCCACATCGAAGGCAAGCCCGACGAGGCCCAGTAGCGCGCGCAGGGAAGGGTCCGGGTCCCGCAGCCGTATCCGGCCCCCGGCCCGCCGCGCGGCGAGCTGCATCCGGGCCAGTGCGTCGATGGTGGCGAGGCCGGGAGGTCCGATCCCCCCGACATCGCACACCACCGTCCCGGCCCCGGTCGCGTCGAGCAGCGCCCGCACGTCGTCACAGAGCCCCGGCACCCCGTCCCTGGTGAGGGGGCCGGCCAGCACGAGTACAGCGGGTGTCATGGCGTCCACGAACGGTAGACCTGCCAGGCGGACGTAACTCATCGGTCAACTTGACCCGGTCCTGAAGGACCGGGCTTGGAGGTAGTGCCCGGCTGGCTGCTGGGGTGGACTCCTCCGTCCAGACACCCCGTTATGGGGTGGCAGGGACGTGTGACTCACGTCCCGCATTCCACACGCTCTCGCCCCGGGTGGCGATGTTGTGGGAAGCATTCCGGTCGGCGTGGGCAACGACCCCGCATCCCCGACAGATGAAACATTGATCTATGTCACCATGCCGGGAGCCAAACCCCGATATCCGCAGGGGCCGTAGCGTCGTCCACACCCTCCACGCACACTTGGTCTTCACCCCAAGTACCGGCGCGGACCATTCACCGACGAGATCCTTCGGCGCTGCGAAGAGGTCATGCGTGACGTGTGCACCGACTTCGGCGCGGAGCTGCGGGAGTTCAACGGCGAACGCGATCACGTCCACCTCCTGGTGCACTACCCGCCCAAGGTCGCCATCTCCCGACTCGTAGGCTCCCTCAAGGGTGTCTCCGCCCGGCGCCTGCGGCAGGAGTTCCCCGGCCACATCCGCGAGTACCTGTGGGGTGAGCACTTCTGGTCGCCGTCCTACTTCGCCGCCTCGTGCGGGGGCTCCCCGCTCGCCGTCATCAAGGAGTACATCGAGAACCAGAAATGTCCCGGCTGAGGTCAATAGCGCAGACCCGCGCACCCGCGCGAGTCAGAGCAGCGTCAAGAAGCGCTTCCTCCCGGGCGTGAACGCCCGGGGTTCCGCGCTAGATCATGCTGAATATCCGACGGCCACCATCGCATCATCAAGGGGACGCCGTGCAGGGGGTGTTGACGGGCTTCGCCGTCATCGCGGTCTTCGTCGGTGTGGGATACGCGATCGGACGCGCCGGCTGGGATCTTCGTCGCGGTGGGCGTCGTACGGGGCTGGGGCTGGGCCGTACGACGATCGGCGCGCTCTGTGCCAGCTACGTCGACTCCGGCACCCTCGGCACCCCGATCGTCACGTGCAGGAACCGACGAACCTACTTGGCCGGGAACACACTGGTGTCCAGCGTGAACGCGAAGGGCTCAGGGAGTTCGATGGCGTCGCCGAACTTGCCCGCGCGCAATACGCGATAGACGTCACCCTTGGGCTCCCCGTAGAGCGTGACGGTGGGACCGCCCGGGGCCCAGCCGTCGATGAGCAGGTACAGGGGCACTCCTGCCTGGGCATAGCCCGCGGCCTTCTTGATCCGATCGTTGCTCGCGTTGGACTTCGAGGTGATCTCGACGACCAGTTCGGCGGCGGCTGCGGGGATGTAGTTGCCGTCTCCTTCGGCGTACAAAGCATCCCTGGGCGCGACAGCGAGGTCAGGAATGTAGAGCCCGGCACGAGACGGTACAGCCGTGCCCAGCGTCTGATAGATCCCCCAGTCTTCTGGGATCTCCGGATAGAGGCGACGCTGCACGCGGTCGGCAATGTCGTTGTGGGCAATGGACGGCGGTGGTGCCACGGTGACGATCCCCTCGATGATCTCCACCTTGCAGCCCTCGGGGGCGTCCGTCTCCTGCCAGATTCGGACGAGGTCGTCCCACTCGTGGCCACTGGCCGTCGTGTGGTCGACAGTGAGTGCGCTCATGGCAGTTTTCTCCCATCGGTGCGTCACCGACTACAGCATGCCGAACGGGACCGGCGCGGGTCCACCGATCCCGTTCACCCGAATGGGGCCGTGACATCAGCGGCCTCCGGCCGCGGGCCCAGGTCAGGCGATACGTTCCAGTACCACCGGCGACGCAGTGAACTCCGTGCCGTGCGCCGCGATGTCGTACGAGCCCTCGACCGCCTCCAGGGCGTACGCGAAGCGCTCCGGGGTGTCGGTGTGGAGGGTCAGCAGGGGCTGGCCCTCGGTGACCGTGTCGCCCGGCTTGGCGTGCATCTCGACGCCCGCGGCGGCCTGGACCGGGTCCTCCTTGCGGGCGCGGCCGGCGCCGAGGCGCCAGGCGGCGATGCCGATGTCGTAGGCGTCGAGGCGGGTGAGGACACCGGAGGCGCCCGCCTTCACCACATGCTGTTCGCGAGATGTCGGGAGCGGGGAGTCCGGGTCGCCGCCCTGGGCCGCGATCATGCGGCGCCAGGCGTCCATCGCCGAGCCGTCGGCCAGGGCCTTCGCCGGGTCGGCGTCCTTCACGCCCGCCGCGTCCAGCATTTCGCGGGCCAGGGCGATGGTGAGTTCCACGACGTCCGCGGGGCCGCCGCCCGCCAGGACCTCCACCGATTCGCGGACCTCAAGGGCGTTGCCCGCCGTCAGGCCCAGCGGGGTCGACATGTCCGTCAACAACGCGACCGTCTTCACTCCGTGGTCCGTGCCCAGGCCCACCATCGTCGAGGCCAGCTCACGGGCGTCGTCCAGAGTCTTCATGAAGGCGCCGCTGCCCACCTTCACGTCCAGGACCAGCGAGCCCGTACCCTCCGCGATCTTCTTCGACATGATCGAGGAGGCGATCAGGGGGATGGATTCGACCGTGCCGGTCACATCGCGGAGTGCGTACAGCTTCTTGTCCGCCGGGGCCAGGCCGTCGCCCGCCGCGCAGATCACCGCGCCGACGCCGTCCAGGACGGACAGCATCTCCTCGTTGGAGAGCAGGGCGCGCCAGCCGGGGATCGACTCCAGCTTGTCCAGGGTGCCGCCCGTGTGGCCAAGGCCCCGACCCGACAGCTGGGGAACGGCCGCGCCGCAGGCCGCCACCAGGGGGGCCAGCGGGAGGGTGATCTTGTCGCCGACACCGCCCGTGGAGTGCTTGTCGGCGGTCGGGCGGGAGAGGGACGAGAAGTCCATGCGCTCGCCGGAGGCGATCATCGCGGCCGTCCAGCGGGCGATCTCACGGCGGTTCATGCCGTTGAGGAGGATCGCCATGTTGAGGGCGGCCATCTGGTAGTCGGCGACCTCGCCCCGGGTGTACGCGTCGATGACCCAGTCGATCTGCTCGTCGCTGAGCTCACCGCGGTCCCGCTTGGTGCGGATGACGGAGATGGCATCCATCGACAAAGACGTCATGGCTTTCCTTCCGAAGGTTCCGAAAGCGATCCGATGCTGATCGGACCGGAAAGTGCGCGGCCCCCCTGAGCGCCAACTCAGAGGGGCCGCACGGGAGTTACTTGGTGAGATGGTCCGGGCCGAAGGCCTGGGGCAGCATCTCCGAGAGCGGCACGATTCCCGCTGGGGTCTCCAACAACAGACCCGGGCCGCCGAACTCGTACAGCAGTTGGCGGCAGCGGCCGCACGGGACGAGGACCTCGCCCTTGCCGTCGACGCAGGTGAAGTGCGTCAGACGGCCGCCGCCCGTGCGCTGGAGCTCCGAGACCAGTCCGCACTCGGCGCACAGGCCGAGGCCGTACGACGCGTTCTCGACGTTGCAGCCCGAGACCGTACGGCCGTCGTCGACGAGGGCGGCGACGCCGACCGGGTAGCCCGAGTAGGGGGCGTACGCGTGGGACATGGCGTCCCGGGCCACGGCCCGCAGCTCCTCCCAGTCGACGACGGCGGTCACTTGCCTTGTCCCTTCCGGTACGGCAGGCCGTCCGCCTTCGGCATCCGCAGTCGCTGGGCGGAGAGCGCAAGGACGATCAGGGTGATGACGTACGGCGTGGCGGCGACGACCTGGTTGGGAACCTCGTTGGTGACGGCGTACCAGGTGAGGACGAGGGCGCCCACGACGGCGGTGATCGCGGCTCCGACGTACTTCTTGCGGACGGCCATCCAGATGGCGCCGAGGAGCAGGAGCAGCGCGCCGAGGAGGAGCAGGGCGTGGACGTTCTCGGAGCCGCCGCGCAGGTTGAGGCTGTCGGTGTAGCCGAAGAGGCCGGCGCCGATGGCGAGGCCGCCCGGCATCCAGTTGCCGAAGATCATCGCGGCGAGGCCGATGTAGCCGCGGCCGCCGGTCTGGCCCTCCAGGTAGAAGGGGTTGGCGACGATGGCGAGGAAGGCGCCGCCGAGGCCGGCCAGACCGCCGGAGATGATCACGGCGAGGTACTTGTACTTGTAGACGTTGACGCCGAGGGACTCGGCGGCGACCGGGTTCTCCCCGCAGGAGCGCAGCCGCAGACCGAAGGCGGTGCGCCACAGGATCCACCAGGTGCCGGGGACCAGGGCGACGGCGACGATGGTCAGCCAGGAGACGTTGGTGACGAGGCCGCCGAGCAGGCCGGCGATGTCGGAGATGAAGAACCAGCCCTTGGCGTTGAGGTCTCGCAGCGCGTCGGAGAGTCCGGGGACCGTGAAGGTGCCGAGGGAGTCGACCGCCGGGGACTGCTTGGCCGAGCCGCCCTGGTGGCCCACGAAGGCGAGGGGGGCGAGGTAGCGGGTGGCGCCGAGGGCGAGGATGTTGATGGCCACACCGGAGACGATGTGGTTGACGTTGAAGGTGACGGTGACGAAGGCGTGCAGCAGACCGCCGATCGCGCCGCCGATGATGCCGACGAGGACACCGGTCCACGGGCCCCACTGGAAGCCGGCCCAGGCGCCGAACCAGGTGCCGAGGATCATCATGCCTTCGAGGCCGATGTTGACGACGCCCGCGCGCTCGGCCCACAGACCGCCGAGACCGGCGAGGCCGATGGGGACGGCGAGTTGGAGGGCGGTGGACATCTGGCTGACGTTGGTGATGCCGTCCGCGCCGGTGATGAGGCGGACCATCGAGGTCAGCGCCAGGACACCGGCGATGACCAGCAGCAGCACGGGCAGCGACAGCTTGCGGCCGGTCGGGGTGGCCGGCTGCAGCGAGGGCTGGTTGACATCGGTCGCGGTGGTGCTCGTGGTCATCGGCCAGCCACCTCCTTCTTGACGTTGTTGTCGGCGGAGCCGTCGGCGCCGAGACCGCCGAGAACATGGCCCGCGGCGAGTTCGGCGCCGACCCGGCGCTGCTGGCGGCGCAGGCCCCACTCGCGTACGGCCTCGTAGGAGACGACGACCGAGAGCACGATCAGGCCCTGCATGATGACCGCGATCTCCTTGTCGTAGTCGTGGAAGTCCAGCTCGGGCGAGGCCTTGTCGAGCCAGGCCCACAGCAGGGCGGCGAAGGCGATACCGACCGGGCCGTTACGGCCGAGCAGGGCGATGCCGATGCCGAGGAAGCCGATGCCGGTGGGGAAGTTGAGGCTGTAGGTGTGGGTGTCGCCGAGCAGGATCGGCAGGCCCGCGAGGCCCGCGACGCCGCCGGAGATCAGCATGGCGGTTATCACCATGCGCTTGGGGTCGACACCGCTGGCCGCGGCGGCCGTCTCCGAGGCGCCGGAGGCGCGCAGGTCGAAGCCGAAGCGGGTGCGGTTGATGACGATCCAGTAGCCGATGCCGAGCAGCGCGGCGAGGATGACCAGGCCGTAGATCTCGCCGGCCTTGCCCAGGTCGAAGCCGGGCACCCAGCCGGACTCGGCCATCTCGCCGGTGGTGTTGTTGTTGCCGACCTTGACGCCGAAGACGTTCGGCAGCCAGAGGTAGCCGATGACGGAGGTGGCGATCGCGTTCAGCATGATCGAGGCGACGACCTCGCTGACCCCGCGGGTGACCTTGAGGACACCGACGATGCCGGCCCAGAAGGCGCCGGTGAAGATCGCGGTGAGCATCAGCAGCGGGATCTGGAGGACGGCCGGCAGGTCCATGTGGGCGCCGACGATCGCGGTGATCATGGCGCCGAGCAGGTACTGGCCGTCGACACCGATGTTGAACAGGTTCATCCGGAAGCCGATGGCCACCGCGAGAGCCGCGATGTAGTACAGCGAGGCCTGGTTGATGATCCGGACCTGGATGTCGGAGAACGAGGCCTGCTCGAACATGATCGAGAACGGCTCGACCGGGTTCTTGCCCGAGGCGAGCAGCACGATCGCCGTCAGGACGAAGGCCACGGCGAGCGCGAGGACCGGTCCGGCCACCGCGAGGAGCACGCGCTCCTTGTCGAACTTCTTCATCAGCGGGCCTCGTCTTCCGGGGACTCGGGAGCCTTGCCCGGGGTCTCGGGGGTCTCTTCGTGTTCGAGGTGGCCGGTGGCGGCGCCGGTCATGGCGGAGCCCAGCTCCTCGGGGGTGATGGTGGCCGGGTCGGCGTCGGCGACCAGCCTGCCGTTGTAGATCACCCGGAGGGTGTCGGACAGACCGATCAGCTCGTCGAGGTCGGCGGAGATCAGCAGCACGGCCAGGCCCTCGCGGCGGGCCTCGCGGATCTGGTCCCAGATCTGGGCCTGCGCGCCGACGTCCACGCCACGCGTCGGGTGGGCGGCGATCAGGAAGCGCGGCTTGTGGCTCATCTCGCGGCCGACGATCAGCTTCTGCTGGTTGCCGCCGGAGAGGGAGGCGGCGGTGACGTCGATGCCGGGGGTGCGGACGTCGTACTCCTCGACGATCCGGCGTGTGTCCTCCTGCGCGGCCTTCGGGTCGAGCCAGACGCCCTTGGCGTTGGGCCGCTCGGTCACATGGCCGAGGATACGGTTCTCCCAGAGGGGGGACTCCAGCAGCAGACCGTGCCGGTGGCGGTCCTCGGGGATGTAGCCGACGCCCTGCTCGCGGCGCTTGCGGGTGGGCCAGGCGGTGATCACGTCGTCGGCCAGCGTGATGGTGCCGGAGTCGGCGTGCTTGAGGCCGATCAGCGCGTCGACCAGCTCGGTCTGGCCGTTGCCCTCGACACCGGCGAGGCCCAGGACCTCGCCCGCGTGGATGGTGAAGCTGATGTCGTCGAGGAGCGCCTTGCCGCCGGCGGTCTCCAGACGGAGGTCCTCGACGGTCAGTACGGGGCGGTCGGTGACCGTCGACTCGGCCGTCTCCGGGGTGGGCAGCTCGCTGCCGACCATCAGCTCGGCGAGCTGACGCGGGGTGGTCTCGGCGGGGACGGCCGTGCCGACGGTCGTGCCGCGGCGGATGACGGTGATCTCGTCGGCTACCGACAGCACCTCGCCCAGCTTGTGCGAGATGAAGATGACCGACAGGCCCTGCGCCTTGAGCTCGCGCAGGTTGGCGAAGAGCGCGTCGACCTCCTGCGGCACCAGGACGGCGGTGGGCTCGTCCAGGATCAGGGTGCGGGCGCCGCGGTAGAGGACCTTGAGGATCTCCACGCGCTGGCGCTCGGCGACACCGAGCTCCTCGACCAGGACGTCGGGGCGCACCCCGAAGCCGTACCGGTCGGAGATCTCCTTGATCTTGCGGCGGGCCTTGGCGCCGATGCCGTACAGCTTCTCGCTGCCGAGGACCACGTTCTCCAGAACGGTCAGGTTGTCGGCGAGCATGAAGTGCTGGTGCACCATGCCGATGCCGCGCACGATGGCGTCGGCCGGGGACGAGAAGGAGACCTGCTCGCCGTCGATCGCGATGGTGCCCTCGTCCGGCTTCTGCATGCCGTAGAGGATCTTCATCAGGGTCGACTTGCCGGCGCCGTTCTCCCCGACGAGGGCGTGGACGGTGCCCTGGCGGACGGTGAGATGGATGTCGTGATTGGCGACGACACCCGGGAATCGCTTGGTGATCCCGGCGAGTTCGACGGCGGTCACCTGACCGTTGACCGCCGCGTCGGCCGGAGGGCTGCTGGACGCGTTGATGGCGCACTCTCCTGGGAAAGGGGGTCGTCTACGCGCGTAGCGCCCCTACGGCATCGAAAGCGGGCGACGCCCCAGCGGTGCCGGGTAGACAACGGGGCACAGGGAGCGATGTTCCCCGTACCCCGTTGAGCGCACGTAACCCCGCGGTTACCGGCGGCTCCGAAGGCGCCTGAACATGCCTGGAGTCGCGCGACTGCTCGTGGTACAGCTGGGTCAGCTGGTCTTGACCTTGATCTCGCCGCTGATGATCTTCTCCTTGGCCGTACTGATGGCTTCCTGGAGCTCGGTGTTGCTCTTGAACTCGGGGTTGGACTCGGCGAGGCCGACCTCGCCGGTCTTCAGATCGCCCCTGACGATACCGGTCCCGGGATTGCCGTCCTCGACCGACTTCGCAAGGTTGTACACCGCCTTGGCGACGTCCTTCGTCGCCGAGGTCAGGATGGAGTCCTTGTACTTCGCGAGGGCTTCCTGCCGGTACTGGTCGGAGTCGACGCCGATCGCCCAGATCTTGTTGGCGGCGGCGGCCTCGATCACGCCCTGACCGGACAGACCGGCGGCCGCGTACACGACGTCGGCCTTCTTCTCGATCTGACCCTCGGCGGCCGTCTTGCCCTTGTCAGGGCTGGAGAAGCCACCCTCCTCGGCCGTCTGGGTCAGGTACTGCGTCAGCACCTCGGCCTTGGAGTTGGTGTCCTTGACGCCCTGCTCGAAGCCCGCCTGGAACTTGTGGATCAGCGGGATGTCCACACCGCCGACGAAGCCCACGGTGTTCGTCTTGGTGGCCTTGGCCGCCGCGACACCGGCGAGGTACGAGGCCTGCTCCTCGGAGAAGACCAGGTCCGCGACGTTGTCCAGCTGGACCGTGGAGTCGTCGACGATGCCGAAGGTGGTGTCCGGGTACTGCTCGGCCGCCGCCTTCACGGCCGTCGCGTACGCGTAGCCGACGCCGACGACCGGGTTGTAGCCCTGCTTCGCCAGCGAGACCAGGCGCTGCTCCTTGTCGGAGTCCGTCTCGCCCTCGGTGGGCTCGATGTCCTGGGTCTCGTACCCGAACTCCTTCTTCGCCTGCTCCAGGCCCGCGTACGCGGCGTCGTTGAAGGACTGGTCGCCCTTGCCGCCGACGTCGTACGCGATGGCGAGGCCCTTGTCGCCCTCGGAACCGGCGGAGGAGGAGGACGCCTCCGTCGAGGTGCCGCCGCAGGCGGAGAGGACGAGGGCGAGGGAGGCGGTCGCTGCGCCTGCGACCGCGAGGCGGGAAACCCGGCGCATGTTTTGGTGCTCCTGTCGTACAAGCGCCGGGGGGTACTGCTCGGGTGGTGCGTCACAGCTTCGGCGCCTTTGGCTTTCGCCGAGGGTAACGCGCGTAGACCCTCCGGGAAAGGCTGGGGGACCACGTTGTTATGGGGCCGTGTTCCAACGTGGGGCGGGGGTGGTGCGGGGGTTTGCCGGTCGAGTGTCGGCTGCAGGTGCGTTGGGGCTGGTCGCGCCCACACGGCGGAGCCGCATATGTCACAGCCCCGCCATGTCACAGCCCCGCGCCCCTGAAAGGGCGCGACTGGCACCCAGCAGCGGAAAGGCGAAGCGGGCGGGTGTCCGAGGACACCCGCCCGCTGCTCAGCACTCAGAGATGCGTGACTACTCGGTCTTCACCTTGATCGTGCCCGCGATGATGTCCGCCTTGGCCTTGTCGACCGCGGCGGAGAGGCCCTCGATCTTGGCGTACTCCGGGTTGGTGTCGGAGAGGCCCACGCCGTTGACCTTGAGGTCGAAGGTCTGGGCGCCGGTAAGGGGCTTCTTGTCCTCGACGGACTTGGCGAGGGCGTAGACCGCGCCGCCGACGTCCTTGAGGGCGGAGGTGAGGATGTAGTTCTTGTAGGAGGCGAGGGCTTCCTGGTTGTACTGGTCGGAGTCGACGCCGATCGCCCAGACCTTCGCCTTGGCGGCGGCCTCGATGACGCCCTGGCCGGAGAGACCGGCCGCCTGGTAGACGACGTCGGCCTTCTTCTCGATCTGACCCTCGGCGGCGGCCTTGCCCTTGTCAGGGCTGGAGAAGCCGCCCTCTTCGGCGGTCTGGGTCAGGTACTGGGAGATGACCTTGACCTTGCCGCCGCTGGTGTCCTCGACGCCCTGCTTGTAGCCGGCCTCGAACTTGTGGATGAGCGGGATGTCCACACCGCCCACGAAGCCCACGGTGTTCGTCTTGGTGGCCTTGGCGGCCGCGACACCAGCGAGGTACGAGGCCTCGTTCTCGGCGAACAGCAGGGAAGCCACGTTGTCGGCCTTCACTTCGGCATCAATGAGGCCGAAGGTGGTGTCCGGGTAGTCCTTGGCCACGGCCTCCATCGCGGGGCCGTACGCGAAGCCGACGCCGATGACGGGGTTGTAGCCCTGCTTGGCCAGGGAGGCCAGGCGCTGCTCCTTGTCCGCGTCGGTCTCGCCCTCGGTGGGCTCGATGTCCCGGGTGTCGTACCCGAACTCCTTCTTCGCCTTCTCCAGGCCCGCGTACGCGGCGTCGTTGAAGGACTGGTCGCCCTTGCCGCCGATGTCGTAGGCGATGGCGAGGCCCTTGTCGCCCCCGGTCTCGTCGCCGCCGTTGCCGCTCTCGCTGCTGGTTCCACCACAGGCCGTGGCGGCGAGCGCCAGCGACGCGACCCCCACCGCGACGCGGGTCAGTTTGGAAATCCGACGCATCTTGAAGTTCCCCATCTTGTCCACAGACCCGCAGCCGGGTGCTCAGTTCGGCGCACATTAACGCGCGTAGACACTCCTGGGAACGGGGTTTCGACAGGCCGTTATCCATTCGTGCCGATGGCCGGTTACATCCTCGTGAACCATGGGATCGAAAGGGACGTCTGGGGTGGAGCCCCTCTCCTGTCCCTCGCGTTCCGTGTCCGTGGGTGGCTTGAGCGTGATGATGCGCGTGCCGTACGGGGCCGTACGGACACGCGCACCAGGCTGCCGCGAGGGTTGGGTGATGCGCAACCGGAAGGGATCGACGCCTATCCGGCGGTGGCCGCCGCGTCGATCAGCTGCATGCGGGCGTGGAGGAGGGCGGCCGCGGTGAACAGCTCGACGCCTACGGTGATGGCGTGCTCGTCGGCGTCGAAGTCGCCCTGGTGGAGGTCGCGGACGGTGAGGTCGCCGGGGCGGCGGACGCCGAGGCGGGCCATGGCGCCCGGGACGTGCTCCAGGTACCAGGAGAAGTCCTCGCCGCCGAGGCTCTGCTCGGTGTCCTCGATGGACTTGTGGCCGCGGCGGGCGGACATGGCGTCGTGGAGCAGCTCGGTGACGACCGGGTCGTTGACGACCGGCGGGACGCCCCGGATGTAGTTGATCTCGGGCTTGGCGCGGTGCATGGTCGCGACCTCGGCGATCGCCTCGTGCACCAGGTCGGGCGCCTGCCGCCAGGCGTTGATGTCGAGGCAACGCACGGTGCCGGAGAGCTCGGCGTGCTGCGGGATGACGTTCGGGGCGTGGCCCGACTCGACGCGGCCCCAGGTCACGGAGAGCCCGCTGCGGGCGTCGACCCGGCGGGCGACCAGCGCGGGCACATCGGTGACGACGCGGGCGGCGGCGGTGACGAGGTCGGTGGTGAGGTGGGGGCGGGCGGTGTGGCCGCCGGGGCCGTCGAGCGAGATCTCCAGGCGGTCGCAGGCCGAGGTGATGGGCCCGTGGCGCAGTCCGATACGGCCCGCGTCGACTCTGGGGTCGCAGTGGACAGCGATGATCCGCCCGACGCCGTCGAGCGCGCCCGTCTTGATCACGTCGGCGGCGCCGCCCGGGAGGACCTCCTCGGCGGGCTGGAAGATCAGCCGTACGGGTCGCGGCAGCTGCCCCTGCCTGTGCAGCTCGGCGAGGACGAGCCCGGCGCCGAGGACGACGGTGGTGTGCACGTCGTGGCCGCAGGCGTGGGCGCGGTCCGGGACAGTGGAGCGGTAGTCGCAGTCCACCTTGGTGTCCGGGATGGGCAGGGCGTCGATGTCGGCGCGCAGCGCGAGGGCCGACCGGGTGCCGTCCCAGTCGCCGATGTCACAGATGAGCCCGGTTCCGGTGTCGAGCACGCGCGGCCGGAGCCCTGCCTTCTCCAGGCGGGCCTTGATCGCGGCGGTCGTACGGAACTCCTGGTTGCCGAGCTCCGGGTGCATGTGCAAGTCACGTCGGAACGCGACGAGTTCGGCACGCAGGGCTTCCGGCAACGTACCGGGGAGCGCGGCTTCGGCTTCCCCTGGCAGATCGGCCTCGGACTCTCGGGACATCAGTTGCTTCACCCTCTGAAGAGTAGGGCGATCGGGCGGCCGTCCAACCCACGATCAACAAAAAATCAGCCCGTGAGGCGAAGATTTCCGGCCGCACTACGCATACGTATTGGCAGGGATGGGTATACCCGTCCGCCTTTCGGGGCGGGCAGACCTCGAAGAGCGGGACGCCATCGACCGGGGTACCCGGAGCGTCCCTCAGGGAACGCCGGGGTTGCCCGCGATTCCCAACATCTAAACGTCCGGGGGTGCCCGAACGATTCCCACCCTCCACGCATACCACGTCCGCGCCACTCACCCATCCCGGAACCATCACCACCGGGTGACTGTTCGGCTACGTGGGGCGCCCGGCGCGGGGTTCGCGGGCAGTCTGCGGTCATCGAGTCGGTGGCCGAAGGGGTGACGGATCATGGTGGCGTGCGGCTGCGGCGAGGAGCAGATCCCCTGGATGCTGGCGAGGTTCGGCATGCTCGGCACGGCGGGGTTCGTCCTCGCCGCCCTGGTCCTGATGACGCTGGTGGGCTGGGCCCTGGCCTCGGCGATCTGGCTGCTGCGCGCACGGGGCGGGGCGGTCGCGGAGGAGACGGGGGCGTCGTCCGGGTTGGCCGGATTCACCTGGCGGGAGGACGAAACGTAGGCCGCGTACGCCCTCGGCTTCAGCGCAGGCGCCTGTCGGCTCCGCCTGTGACCAACACCTCGGCCGTACGTGCGGTGAGAGACGTCACTTCAGCATGCTTCCGAGTGACGGACGTCACTCGGAAGCATGAGATGCACGGCTGCGCTAGGGCGTGTCTGGAGTTGTGATGTGGATCAGGGAGCGGGGCGCGGTGCGTGCGATCGCAAGGCGCCGGAAGACCCTCGTAGCGGAGCTACTAGGGCATTTCGGCAACGCGGCGAGCGTGCGTGCCACGCCCCGCGAGCCCAGATCACAACTCCAGACACGCCCTAGATCGGCGCCACCGACGACAACCGGTGTACATCCCGCGCCGTCCCCGTGACGCCCGACAGGAAGCCCTGAGCCCGGGGGGAGGCGTTCTCCGTCAGCCAGGTGGGGTCGATGTCGCAGACGGCGACGCGTACGTCCGTTCCGGCGAGGGCCAGGGGGAGGGTGTGGACCACCGTCGACGGGAAGCTCAGGATCGTGCGGCCGATGGGGCCGCGGCGGGCGATGAGTTCCAGGGGGAGGTCGGGGCGGACTATCTCCAGGCCCGTCTCGGTCGCCAGGGCGTGGAGTTTCTCGGCGTTTTCGCGGCGGTGGGCGAAGTAGCGGGCCGCGCCGTTCGCTCTCGCCAGCGAGCGGACGGCTTCAAGGTAGCGGTCGCCGTCCACCACACCCGTCTCCACGAGGGACGTGCCCACCAGGTCGGCGCCCTTGGTGACGCGAGGCGGGCCGAAGCGGGCGCGGGTCCAAGCGAAGGCGTTGGCGGTGACGGTGACGCCCTCGGGGGTCTCCTCGATCGGCATGGAGGAGAAGACCTCGACGCGCCGGCCGGCGGTCGGGGTCAGCCGCTTGCGGGCCTTGGCGGAGACCGGGGCGAAGACCAGGTCCCGGGGGCCGGGGCGGCCGCCCTTGCGGTGCCAGCGGACAAGGCGTTCGCCGCGGGCGAGCTGGGAGACGAACTCCATGGTGGCGGTGCCGTCGTCCACGACGACGACGTCCGGTGCCTTGGTGATCGTCAGCAGCAGTTGGACGTAGCGGGAGAAGGGGTCTCCCAGGACGATGCGGCTCGCGGCGCGCAGGAGGGGGGCGAGGCCCCCGACCGTGCGGAACGGGGCGGCCGTACCGCCGCGTGCCTCCTCCCACCGCACCTCGTGGCCCTCGTCCCGCGCCAGCTCCGCCATACGGCGCAACTGCCCCCGGGTCATGGGGTCGTTGGGTGACAGGACGACGAGGGTGAGCCCCGCGCCGGGGGCCTCCACCACGCCGGAGGCATGGGCGTGCGCCCACTCCAGCACGTTCAGCAGCTGTACCGGACTCTCGACGAAGGCGAGAGTGTGGGTGCCGGCGGTTCCGGCGCGAGGGCTCATCGACGTGTGTCCGTCGCTTCCGTGAGTACGGATCTTCAGGGGCCGGGGGGAGCAGGGTGCCCCAGCACCGGGTGCCGCCGATATGGCGGGCACCCGGTGCTGGGGCGGGGCTGGGCTGGGTTGGGCTGGGTTGGGTTGGGCTGGGCTGGGTTGGGCTGGGTTGGGCTGCACAGCTCGGCGCTACGAGGTGCCGCTGCGCCCACCCTCCCCCATCGCCCCAGCGGCACGACTGCCCGCAGCTACGGCGTCAGACGTTGACGGGCTCGCCCGCGGCCGCCGCGATCTCCGCCTCGGCGACGACGCCGGTGACGCGGCGCAGCTTCTTCATGGGGCCGAGCTCGGAGTCGTAGACCTTCTTGACGCCGTCGCCGAGGGAGGCCTCGATGGTGCGGATGTCGCGCACCAGGCGCTGCAGGCCCTGGGGCTCGACGGAGGCGGCCTGGTCGGAGCCCCACATCGCGCGGTCGAGGGTGATGTGACGCTCGACGAAGGTGGCGCCGAGGGCGACCGCGGCGAGCGTGGTCTGCAGGCCCGTCTCGTGGCCGGAGTAGCCGATCGGGACGTTCGGGTACTCCTCCTGGAGCGTGTTGATGACGCGGAGGTTGAGCTCCTCGGCCTTCGCCGGGTAGGTCGAGGTGGCGTGGCAGAGCAGGATGTTGTCGCTGCCCAGGACCTCGACCGCGTGGCGGATCTGCTTCGGGGTGGACATACCGCTGGAGAGGATGACCGTGCGGCCGGTGGCGCGCAGGGCGCGGAGCAGCTCGTCGTCGGTCAGGGACGCGGACGCGACCTTGTGGGCGGGGACGTCGAACTTCTCCAGGAAGGCGACGGCCTCGGTGTCCCACGGGGAGGCGAACCAGTCGATCCCCTTCTCCTTGCAGTACTCGTCGATCTGGCGGTACTCGTCCTCACCGAACTCCACGCGGTGGCGGTAGTCGATGTAGGTCATGCGGCCCCAGGGGGTGTCGCGCTCGATGTCCCACTGATCACGGGGGGTGCAGATCTCGGGGGTGCGCTTCTGGAACTTGACGGCGTCGCAGCCGGCCTCGGCGGCCACGTCGATCAGCTTGAAGGCGTTCTCCAGCTCACCGTTGTGGTTGATGCCGATCTCGCCGCAGACGTAGACGGGCTGGCCGGGGCCGGCGGTCTTCGAACCGAAGGTGCGCAGACGGGAGTTGGTGCTCATGGCGGGACGTTTCCTTAACTGTCGAGGGGGGCGGGAGAGTCGAGAGAGGGACCGAGGATCCAGCCGGCGATCTCTCTGATCGCGCCTTCGCCACCGTGGACGGTGGTGACCGCGCGCGCGGCGCCGCGGACGATGTCGTGGGCGCTTCCGACCGCCACGGGCCAGCCCACGAGGGCGAAGCACGGGAGGTCGTTGACGTCGTTGCCGACGTAGAGCACGCGCTCGGGCGCGATGCCCTGTTCCTCGCACCACTGCTTCAGTGCGAGGTCCTTCCGGTCGATGCCGTGGAGCACCGGGATCTGCAGCTTCCGGGCCCGGGCGGCAACCACCGGGTTCTTCTCCGAGGACAGGATGAGCATGGTGAGGCCGCTCTTGCGGAGGGCCGCGATGCCGAGTCCGTCGCCGCGGTGCACGGAGACGAACTCGCGTCCGTCGGAGTCGATCAGCACCCGGTCGTCGGTCTGGGTGCCGTCGAAGTCGAGGACGACCGCGTCGATGTCGGCGGCGGTCGGGAGGGCGCCGGGGCGGTTCGCGTCGAAGAGCGGCGCGAGTGCCTGGGCGCGGGCGAGGTCGTGCGGGTCGTCGATCTCCAGGACCCGGGCGGGGTCGGTGCGGACGAGTTCCGTACGGCCGAAGAAGCGGTGCTGGTGCTTGCGCAGGCCGGCCGCGTCCATGGCGTAGGCGGCGCCGGTCTCCAGCAGGTCCTGCGGGCGGTCCTGACGGCGGGGGCGGAACGACTTGTCGTGGTTGACGCCATAGCCCCCGGCGGTGAGCGCGGACGTGGCGTGGCTGTCGTCGGCCGGGGCCGCACCAAGCCCGGCGGCGGGCCCGTGGGCGGCGTCGGCCACGCCCGGCGCGCCACCGCCGGCCACGGCCTCACCGACGCGGCCCGTCTCGCCGCCGGTGAACTCGTCGGCGGTGTCGCGCCAGATGAACCCGTGGAACGGGGCGACGGTGAGCGCGGTGTCGGCGCCGTGCTCCACGACCGCGCGGGCCACGCCGTCGATGTCCTCGCGCAGGATGAACGGGCTGGTGCACTGGACCAGGAGGACCACGTCCACCGCGACGCCGTGCTTGGCCTCATGGGCGTCCAGGGCGTGCAGGACCGCGGCCTCGGAGGTGGCGGTGTCGCCGGCGATGGCCGCGGGCCGCAGCACGACCTCGGCTCCGGACTCACGGGCGGCGGCGGCGATGGCGTGGTCGTCCGTGGAGACGACCACGTTCGTCACCAACTCGGCGGCGAGGCACTCGCGGACCGCGCGGGCGACCAGCGGAACACCGCCGACGGGCGCGAGGTTCTTCGCGGGGACGCCCTTGGACCCGCCGCGCGCGGGGATGACGGCGACGACACGGCGCGGGGCCGTCCCGGGGCCCGTCGCCGAGGCGGAAGTAGCTGGGCCCGCTTCCGGGTGGGACATGGCTGGTGCTCCTTGCGGTGCTTGCGAAGCGGTGGAGGGGCGGCGGCTCACAGCTCCCCCATCCGCCGGATGACGGGCGCCACGCGCTGCACCCCGTGCCGGTAGGCGCCGCGCGCCGCCCGGCGCACGATCTGCCGTACGGGCCCGGCCTGCTTGTCGGCGGCGGGCGCCCCGGGCAGCGGGCTGCCGTCGGGGCCGAGGTGGTGGCGGGCGAGGATGCCGGGCAGATAGCCGGGCGCGGTCACGGTCGTGTAGTACGGCGTGAGGGGCGGGAGTTCGGTGGCCGCGACCAGCTTGGCGATGCGGTCGCGGGCGGCGTCGAAGGCGGTGGCGTACGAGCCGTCCGCGACGACGCCCTGCCGGGCCACCCACTCGGGGTCGGGCACCGGCTCGTGCCCGGCGTCCAGCTGGTCCCAGGAGGCGAGGCAGCCGGAGCCCACGAAGTGGTGGTTGCCGAGCGTCTCGCGGATCCCGAGGTCGGTGAGGACGACGGTGGGGATACGGCGGTGCAGGGACTCCAGCGCGGCGGTGGAGCTGATGGTGACCAGCAGGTCGGTGGTGTCGAGGACCTCGCCCATGTTCCCGTACGACAGGCGGAAGTTGTCCGGCAGGCCACCGGGGAGCTTCTCCGCCAGCTTCTGGTACGGGAGTTCCTCGATATGCGTGGTGTGCTCACCCGGCTTGGAGCGCAGCTTCAGCAGCACCTGGCGCTCCGGGTGCTTCCGGGCGTGCTTGATGAGCCGGTTCAGCAGGTACGTACGGTCCTTGCGGTTGTCCGGGACGGACGGCTGTACGGCGAACACGACCGTGTACGGGTCGTTCCGGCCGGCGTAGGGCTTGCCGCCGAGGAAGGGCAGTGCGACCTCGGTGACCGAGGAGGCGTCAGCGCCCACGCCCTCGTACACGGCGCGGAAACGGTCCGCGTCCTGGCGGGAGTTGGCGAGGACGAGGTCCGCGCCGTGCCGCAGCAGCAGGCCGTCGGCGAGCTTTTCGTATACGACGCCGACGTACCCGGTGACGATCACGGGCCGCTTGGTGCGCGCGCCCCAGGCGTTCTTGAGGCCGTGCAGCATCGCCTGGACGCCCCCGCCGACGAGGGCGAGCACGACGACGTCGTACGACCCGGCCGCCTCCTCGGCTCCCATGACGCGCAGGAACTCGACGGCGGTCACCTCGCGGAGTGAGTCCGCGCGGACGCCGACCTCGTCGAGCTGGCGGGCGGTAGGGGTGGCCCGGCCACGCAGGAGGAACCCGTCCAGACGGATCTCCGAGGCACCCCCGTGTTCCGGGGCGATGCGCTTCGCGGTGAGCGCGCCCCACTTCCACCGGGTGTCGGAATCCGCGAGGACGGCGACCCTCAGGGGTCTCGTCGAGCTTGCTGGCGTACTTGCTGGCACGCCGAAGACGCTAGGAAGCGATTCCATTGATCCGCCCAACCTGAAGGCAACAAAGGGTTAACAGCACATCGCCAAATGGCGAATCAGGTCACGAACGGCAAGAAAACCCCCCCGGTTTACAGGACCGCCACGTGTCGTTCACGTAACATCAAGCGGGCGGTCAAGATGAATGCCGGACGACAGCCTAACCTGATTGCGTGGTCAAGCTCTCCGTCATCGTGCCGTTCTACAACGTGCAGCAATACGCGCCAGACACTCTGAAGAGCCTCGGCGCCAACGCGCGTGAGGACTTCGAATTCATCCTCGTCGACGACTGCTCGCGCGACGAGACACCGGACGTTCTCGCGCGCGCGGAGCGCGAGCTGCCAGGCGCGGTGTATGTCAGACACGAGCAGAACGGAGGGCTGGCGACCGCGCGCAACACGGGCATCGACAACGCGCGTGGCGAGTACCTGACGTTCCTCGACGGGGACGACTGGCTCGCCCCCGGTTACTTCCCCAAACTCCTGTCCGCCATCGAGGAGTTGGGCTGCGACTTCGTGCGCACGGACCATGTCCAGTGCACCGGGCGGGCCCGCTCGATCCACCGCGTCCCCAACGGGCGGCGGGGCGTCGTGATGAATCCGCGCGACGCGATCCTGCCCGCCGACCGCTCCACCTCCGTCGACTACGCGTACGCCTGGGCGGGCATCTACCACCGCCGGCTGGTCGACAAGGGGGTGCTGCACTTCACGCACGGGCTGCGCACGGCGGAGGACCGGCCGTGGATCTGGAAGCTGCACCGGGAGGCGGAGTCCTTCGCGACCGTGGGCCTGCTGGGCGTGTACTACCGCCGCGGTGTCGCGTCGTCGCTCACGCAGATCGGTGACGTGCGGCAGCTCGATTTCATTCGCGCATTCGACCAGGTCATCGCGGAAACGGCGCAGGACCGGGACGCGGACAAACTTCTCCCCAAGGCCGTGCGCACTTACTGCGCGATTATCTCCCACCATTTGGGATCCATCGAAAGGTTCGAGCCGGCGGTGGCACGCAAACTGAAGTCGATGAGCGCGGTCGCGCTGCGCAGAATGCCGCAGGACGTGCTCGACGAGGCCCTCGACTCCATGGACGTCCAGCGCGCCACGCGGCTGCGCCGGCTGCGCCGCCGTCCCGCCGGAGCGGGGGTCGCCGCGTGACCACGCAGATCTTCATGGCGTCCACGCTGTACGGCACGGCCACGCTGGCCGCCGCCCTGGACACCGAGTGCTTCCGCCCCGCCTCCCGGCGCATCCTGCTGATCTCCAACAACGCGGCGACGCCCGAGACGGCCCCCGCCCTGGACGAGATGCCCGGCTTCGAGCAGCTGCGCAGTCGCTTCGACGACGTGATCTCCTGGAACGAGACCATCTCGCCGTTCCACCCGGGGGGCTGGTCCCCCCGCATGGACGATGTCGTCCTCTGGGAGCGGTATCTGCGGCTGCTGTGGAACCTGGGCGACGACGACGTCGAGCTGGCCGTGGAGTCCATCCAGGTCCACCCGGCGCTCGGCTTCACCCAGATCTTCACCGGCGCGCCCGTGACCGTGTACGCGGACGGCCTGATGAGCTACGGCCCCACCCGCAACAAGATCGACCCGCTGGTGGGAACGCGTATCGACCGGTTGCTGCACTTGGACCTGGTCCCGGGCCTGAAGCCCCTCCTCCTCACCGAGTTCGGCGTCGGGGCGGAGATCGTGCCGACGGACGCCTTCGTGAAGGTGCTGGCGGAGCTGGTCGAGACCGGTGACACGCTGCCCGCCATCGAGGAGCCCGCGCTGCTGCTCGGCCAGTACCTCTCCGCGCTCGGCATCCTCACCGCCGAGGAGGAGGAAGACCTCCATGTACGGATGCTCAAGGGCGCGGTGGCGCTCGGGCACACCAAGGTCGTGTTCAAGCCGCACCCCAGCGCCCCGGCTCGCTGGTCGCGCGGGCTGGAGAAGGAGGCGGAGCGACTCGGCGCCGATCTGACGGTGCTCGACACGCCGGTCCTCGCCGAGGTCCTCTACCAGCGGATGCGTCCCGCGCTGGTCGTCGGCTGCTTCTCCACGGCCCTGCTCACCGCCTCCGCGCTGTACGGTCTGCCGGTCGCCCGCGTCGGCACCTCCACCCTGCTGGACCGGCTCGCGCCGTACGAGAACAGCAACCGGGTGCCCGTCACCGTCGTGGACGCGCTGCTGCCGGAGCTGGGCGACAAGGCCGCGGTGGCCTCGCAGAAGCCGGGCCTGTCCGTGGCGGACCTCAACCGCCTGGTGCGGGCGGTGGGGTACGCGATGCAGTCGAAGATCTACCCGTCGCTGCGGGCGGAGGCCGAGTCGTACCTGACGAAGAGCCTGAACGCGCACACCCTGCGCTACTTCAAGCGCCGCCGTCTCACCTCGCTGGGCCTGCCCGGCGGCATCCCGGTCCAGCTCGCGTTCATCCCGCGCAACGCCACCGTACGAAGAGTCGCCCGCCGGGCCCGGTCCCTCAAGCGAGCCACTCTGGGGTGAGCCCCGAGTGACCGCGAAAAGCACCACGCTTCCGAAGCTCTCACCGGAGGCGAGCGCCACCACCCGTACCACCGCTTCCGCGACGCCGACGGTGCGCGGCACCGGCCGCTCCGGCCGTCCCGCACCGCGGCTGCGCGCCCTCGACGGTCTGCGGCTCCTCGCCGCCCTGTCCGTCGCGGCTTACCACTACGGAGGCCGCGACGGGGAGATCGGCAAGGCCTGGGGCACCTCACCGGCGGTCCAGTTCCCGACCGCCCACACCTGGTTCGCCTACGGCTGGGCCGGCGTCCAGGCCTTCTTCGTGATCAGTGGCTTCGTCATCTGCGCCAGCGGCTGGGGCCGTTCGGTCCAGTCGTTCTTCGCCTCCCGCGCGGCCCGGCTGCTGCCGGCGTACTGGGCGGCGGTGATCCTCGTCGCGGCGGTCTTCGCCCTGCCGGGCATCGCCTTCGCCCGGGTGTCGTCCAGCGAGTTCCTGGTCAACCTCACGATGCTCCAGATGCCGCTCGGCGCGGACCGCGTCCTGGGCGTGTGCTGGACGTTGTGGGCCGAGGTCCGCTTCTACGTCCTGTTCGCGCTGTGCGTGGTCGTTCCCGGGGTCACCCGCAGACGGGTGATCTGGTTCTGCGGCGGCTGGACCCTCGCCGCGACGCTGGCCGGGGCGTCCAAGGAGCCGCTCGTGCAGATGGTCCTGATGCCGGAGTACGCGTCCCTGTTCATCGGCGGCATCGGCCTCTACCTCGTGCACCGGGACCGCCGGGACACCGCCGCCTGGCTGATCGTGGTCTTCAGCCTGCTGCTGAGCCAGTACCACACGGTCCAGGAGATCTGGCACGCGCCGAACGACGACTTCTTCTCCTACCGCCCCCAGCTCGCCATCGTCCTCGCCGTCACCGTCGGTTTCGTGGCCGTCGGCGCGGTCGCGCTCGGCTGGCTGGACCGGGTGAACTGGCCCTGGCTGACCACCGCGGGCGCCCTGACCTACCCCTTCTACCTTGTGCACGAACACCTGGGCTGGCCCGTCGTGCAGATCCTGCACCAGCGCCTCGGAATCCCGTCGTCCCTCACACTCGCGCTCACCGTCGCGGTGATGCTTCTGCTCGCCTGGCTGCTGCACCACGGCGTGGAACGGCCGCTGGGCCCGCTACTACGCAAGTCGCTTGATCAGAAGCGATCTTGATGACACGTCAGGTAACGCAAGCCACTCGAAGGACGCCGGAGATGAACCGAGAATTGGCCGACTGTTCACCCATGAACAAGTTTTTACATCCCCAGGTGGACAGAGTACGGAGAGTCCTTGACCCGACCATAGGCATCTCATAGGTTCCTGAGCCCCGTTCGTCTGTTCGCCTCGCCCACGCCAGAGAGCCCTCTTTTTCTCATGAGCACTGAGACCACTGCGCACGGCACGACCAAGCTGCCCCAGGTACTCGACGACGTACCAGGGTGGTTCCCCGTTCTCGACCAGTTGCTCTTCGACTGGGTCCTGACCCGGCAGGAGGACGCGGGCGACAGAGGCGATCTCCTCGAAGTCGGCGTCTACATGGGCAAGAGCGCGATCTTCCTGGGGAACCATCTCCAGGAGGGCGAGGCCTACACCGTGTGCGACCTCTTCGAGAGCGACGCGCCGGACGACGCCAACGCGGCGGAGGCGAACAAGTCGTACCGCAGCACGCTGACCCGGCGGGCGTTCGAGGCGAACTACCTCTCCTTCCACGACGAGCTGCCCCGCGTACTGCAGGGGCCCAGCTCGATCGTCCCCGGCGAGGTCAAGCCGCGCTCCTGCCGCTTCGTGCACATCGACGCCTCGCACCTCTACGAGCACGTCTACGGAGACATCACCGCCGCCCAGGACATCCTGCTCCCGGGCGGCATCGTCGTCCTCGACGACTTCCGCTCGGAGCACACCCCCGGCGTCTCCATCGCCGCCTGGGAGGCCGTGCTCAACCGGGGCCTCAACCCCATCTGCATCAGCACCCAGAAGCTCTACGGCACCTGGGGCGACGCCGAGCCCATCCAGGACGCCCTCCTGGAGATGATCGGGCAGCGTGACGACTGCCACCTCAGCAACCAGCAGGCCGCCGGGCACCGCATCATCCGCCTCAAGTCCAAGGGCATGAAGGCTCCGGCCTTCCCGAACTCCCGCCACTGGACGGCACCGGAGCCCAAGCCGGCCCCTCAACCGAAGCCGACCCCGGCTGCCGCGGCCCCGAAGCCCCAGCCCCGTCCGGCCAAGCCCCCGAGGAGCGCGGCCCGCCGCCTCGCGGTGGACCTGCTCCCGCCGGTGGTGACCCGGGCGATCGTACGAGCGAAGGCGAACAAGCGGGCGGCCGCCAACAAGTAAGGCCGATGCCCCTAGGCACTCGCCAGGGACAACTTCACCGCGAAGCCCAGGAACAGCGCCCCCGCCGCCGAGGTGGCTCCCGCCGAGAGCCGCTTCCGGCGGCGGAAGGCGGCGGCCAGCTTGGTGCCGCCGAATATCAGCGCGCTCAGGTACAGGAAACTCGCGAGCTGCGCGAAGGCGCCGAGGACGACGAAGGAAAGGGCCGGGTAGGCGTACCCCGGGTCGACGAACTGCACGAAGAAGGCGACGAAGAACAGGATCGCCTTCGGGTTCAGCAGGCTGATGACGAACGCCCGCCGGAACGGCCGCTCCTCCTGGTCGGCCCCGTCACCGGCCCCGTCCTCGGCCGTCCGCTCATGCCGGTTCCGCCACATTCCCCAGGCGGCCCGCAGCATCCCCACCGCCAGCCACGACAGATATCCGGCACCGGCATACTTCACGATCCCGAACAACACGGCGTTCGCTTGGAGCAGCGAGGCGACCCCGGCGGCGGAGAGCGTCATCAGGACGGTGTCCCCGCACCAGACACCCGCCGCGCCCCGGTACCCGGCCCGTATCCCGCGCCGGGCGGCGACGGAGAGGACGTACAGCGAGTTGGGGCCGGGCAGGAGAACGATCAGGACGAGGCCCACGAGATAGGTCGGGAGATCGACGACACCGAGCATGGAAGGGAGTGTCGCACGGAGGTACGACATTCCGATTTCGGACGGTCAGTCGTCGCCGTCGAGGAGGGTGTCCACGGAGAGGTCGAGGGTGATACCGACGGACTCCGGGACCGGGACGGTTTCGCCTCGCTTGTAGCGGACTGGGTCGGGGTACTTGCCGTCGACCGCGTTCTGATAGAGGAGGACCTCGTCATGTTTGCGGTCGGCGATGAGGTAGGCGGGGATGTTGGCCCGGGCGTAGATATCGACCTTGGTGGCCGTGTCGTTCGTCCAGTTGGAGGATGTCACCTCCAACACGAGGTGGAAGACATGCGGCGCGTAGCAGTTCTTCTCGACCAACGCGTCCCTGTAGTCCGCGTCGACAAGCGAGAAGTCCGGCACGGCGTAGTCATCCGGCCCAGTAGGGAGCCACAGGCCGATGCCCGTCACGTACTTGAGCCCAGCCTTCCTGGCCTTGATCAAATGCTCCCGTGAGGATTTCCACCCGGTGCCCAGGCAGCTCCTCCCAGAGCCAGGTCGGCAGCGTCGGCAAGCGACGACTCGTGCAGCATCACAGCCGCAGCACCCTCCTTTCGGGAACACTCTCCACGAGCGTAGCCGGGGACGTACCCTTTCCGCCCTCGATCACCCATTCGAGGGAATCACCCAGCTCAGAAGGTATCCGAGGGAACGTACGCCCCCCAGACCTCCCGCAACGCATTGCACACCTCACCCACAGTCGCCCTGGCCCGCAACGCATCCTTCATCGGATACAGCACGTTGTCCTCCCCCTCCGCCGCCTTCCTCAGCGCGTCCAGGGCGGAGTCCACCGCCGCCTGGTCCCGCTCCGCCCGCAGCTTCGCGAGCCGCTCCGCCTGCTGGGCCTCGATGGCGGGGGCCACCCGCAGCGGCTCGTACGGGTCCTCCTCGTCGAGTTGGAAGCGGTTGACGCCGACGACCACGCGCTCGCCGGAGTCGGTCTCCTGGGCGATCCGGTACGCGCTGTGCTCGATCTCGCTCTTCTGGAAGCCGTGCTCGATGGCGGACACCGCGCCCCCGAGGTCCTCGACCTTCCGCATGAGCTCCAGCGCGGCCGTCTCCACCTCGTCCGTCATCCGCTCGATGGCGTAGGAGCCGGCGAAGGGGTCGACCGTCGCGGTCACGTCCGTCTCGTAGGCGAGGACCTGCTGCGTCCGCAGGGCGAGCCGCGCGCTCTTGTCCGTCGGGAGCGCGATCGCCTCGTCGAAGGAGTTGGTGTGCAGGGACTGGGTGCCGCCCAGCACCGCCGCCAGGCCCTGGACGGCGACCCGGACCAGGTTCACCTCGGGCTGCTGGGCTGTCAGCTGGACGCCCGCCGTCTGGGTGTGGAAGCGCAGCATCAGGGATTTCGGGTTCTTCGCGCCGAACTCGTCCCTCATCACCCGGGCCCAGATACGCCGCGCCGCGCGGAACTTGGCGACCTCTTCGAGAATCGTCGTACGGGCCACGAAGAAGAAGGAGAGGCGGGGCGCGAAGTCGTCCACGTCCATGCCCGCCGCGACCGCCGTACGGACGTACTCGATGCCGTCCGCGAGGGTGAAGGCGATCTCCTGCGCGGGCGAGGCACCCGCCTCGGCCATGTGGTAGCCGGAGATCGAGATCGTGTTCCACTTGGGGATCTCGGCCTTGCAGTACTTGAAGATGTCCGCGATCAGCCTCAGGGAGGGCTTCGGCGGGAAGATGTACGTGCCGCGCGCGATGTACTCCTTCAACACGTCGTTCTGGATCGTGCCCGTCAGCCTGTCCGCGCCGACGCCCTGTTCCTCGGCGACCAGTTGGTACAGCAGGAGCAGCAGAGCCGCCGGGGCGTTGATCGTCATCGACGTCGACACCTTGTCCAGCGGGATGCCGTCGAACAGCACCCGCATGTCGTCGACCGAGTCGATCGCCACGCCCACCTTGCCGACCTCGCCGTGCGCGATGGGCGCGTCCGAGTCGTGCCCCATCTGGGTCGGCAGGTCGAAGGCGACCGACAGACCCATCGTGCCGTTGGCGATGAGCTGCTTGTAGCGCGCGTTGGACTCCACGGCCGTACCGAAACCGGCGTACTGGCGCATGGTCCAGGGGCGGCCGGTGTACATCGACGGGTAGACACCACGGGTGAAGGGGTACGCGCCCGGCTCACCCAGCTTGTCCGCCGGATTCCAGCCCTCCAGTGCGTCCGGCCCGTACACCGGCTCGATGGGCAGTCCGGACTCCGACTCGCGCGCCATGGTGTGTGCCTCCGCGTTGCTCGACGACTCGTTGTTACTCACCGGTAGACGACCCTCGCGACGGACTGTAGCGGCGGCCGTACGCCGGATGGAGAGCCCCACGCTGGGACCTTGCTCACAACGATGCCCCTTTGTTCGCGACGGGTCACTCCCGGGAAACCTGGAGGAGGACGACTGAGACGACGGGGGAACCGATGCGTACCAAGGACATGCGGAGATCGGTGGCCGCACTCGCGGCACTCGTCGTGGCCGGCGGCTGCACGGCCCAGGTGATGGACGTGAAGAGCGGCCAGCGGCAGCCGGTGCGCATCGAGACGGCGGCCCCGCCCGGCGACAGCGACCCGAGGCAGGACGACGGCGACAAGGCCGCCGGTGACGAGGGCGGCGGCGAGCAGGCGCCCACGAGAACGGCGCCGCCCAGCGCCTCCCCCTCCCCGACACCGCCCAAGGTCCTCTGGTCCCGCGGCGACGAGGGGCTCGACGTACGCGAACTCCAGGCCCGGCTCCGGCAGGTCGCCTGGCTCTACGTGGGCCCCACAGGCACGTACGACGATCTGACCGTCCAGGCGGTCAAGGGGTTCCAGGGCAAGCGAGGGCTGCCGAGGACCGGGCAGACGGACAGCGTCACCTGGGCGCGGCTGCTGAACATGACGCGGGAGCCGGGCAAGTGGGACCTGTACGCGTACGGCGGCCAGCCGGCCGCGGCACCGGACCCGCGCTGTATGACGGGCCGGGTGCTGTGCATCAGCAAGACGAGCCGCACCCTGCGCTGGATGGTGGACGGCAGAACGCTGACGACGGTCGAGGTGCGCTTCGGCTCGCAGTACACGCCCACCCGCGAGGGCGTCTTCCACGTCTACTTCAAGTCCCGCGACCACTGGTCGACCCTGTACGACACCGCCATGCCGTACGCGATGTTCTTCAGCGGCGGCCAAGCCGTCCACTACTCCTCCGACTTCGCGGCCCGCGGCTACTACGGGGCCTCGCACGGCTGCGTCAACGTCCGCGACGAGGCGGCGATCGCGAATCTGTTCGCGCAGGTCAGGAACGGGGACAAGGTCGTCGTCTCTTGGTGACGCACACCCAGGGGGCGAGGGAGGGTGACGTGCGTCACACGGCGCATAGATGGCGGGCGCCGGACGCGTCATAGGAGGTGCGAGGTCACGGGGGACCACGGGGGAATCACGGGGGATACGGGGCGCGGGCGGGACCGGGGGAACGTGTCCCGCCCGCGCCAAGGTGCACGAGCCGTAGGTACGGGGGGAACCCCGGCTCAGTGCGACGGCCGATGACCAGTCGGCTCACTCATTACTGCGCTATGAGGGCCGAAAGTGTTACCCGCTGCGGCAAAAAAATCTGGACGGATCCGAAACGGATACGAAAGCGCAGGTCAGAGCCGATCTGTGCCGGTGACCTCGGTCAGGACGCCACCCTGGCCACGGTGGTCGTTGCCACCGCTGCCGCCGCTGCCCTTCCCTTTGCCCTTGCCGTCGCCCTTGCCCTTGCCGTTGCCGTTGCCGTTGCCGTCGTCCGAGTCGCCCTCGTCGTCGTCATCGGGGTCGAGCCCGGACCGCGTGTCCTTCTCGCCGCCGCCCGAGGAACCGGCGGAGTCGGACGTACCGGAATCCCCGCCCGTGCCCGTGCCCGGCGGGTACCGCGTGCCGGGGTTCTCGCGGCCGGCGAGGAGTCCGTCGCAGTACCTCTTCAGGTGCTCGGTGCCCTTGCCGCCCGCCGCGTCCTCCAGGCCGCGCCGACGGTCGGTGTCCAGGCCCTTGCCGTCGCGTACGTCGCGGCATGCGGAGACCACGCCGTTCCACCACTCCCGGGAGAAGCCCCGGTTCTGCCCCGAGGCGTCGGGCTCGCCGTCCTCGTCGGTGCCGTCGTCGCCACCCGAGTCGCCCTCGCCGTCCTGTGCCGAACCGCCCAGGGTGTCCTGGGGCGTCGGCTCGCCCCGCGCCTCGTCGTTGCCGTCGCCCTCCGCCTGCGGGTCACTCGGTGAGGGCGACAGGAACGGCCGGTCGGGCTCGGCGGCGGAGATGGAGACGGAGGGTTCCGGTTCGTCGTCGGGGAACGGACTCGGCAGTGCGCCCGTGCCGAAGGCCACGGGGACCCCGCCGAGCATCCCGGCCGCCAGCGCCGCGGCCAGCCCGTACCGCACCGGTCGGCCCCAACGGGCCCTGCCGCCCTCGGCCTCGGTCCGACCGAGGCGTACGAGTCCGGCGTCGGCGACAGCCGCCGAGGCGTGCGTACGACTGCCGCGATCGAGCGCGTCGGCCACGCCCTCCTGGCCCGAGCGGGCCGCGCGAGCCGTACGCGCCGAGCGGAAGGCGGCCAACGCGGCTTCCTCGCCCGGGAGTTCGGCACTCGGTGAGGACGCCGGTGACGCCTCGGCGGCCAGTGCGCCGAGCACCCCGGCAAGCCGGTCGGCCTGGGCACGGGTGTCGGCGTCGACGGCTTCGAGCGGCTCACCACCCAGCAGCCGCTCCGCGGCATCGCGGTTCAGCCACCTGTACTGCTCGTCGGCCATCACATGTCCTTCTGCGTCCGCGGACGCATATGCGTCACACCCGCGGACGTAGCCGCGCGTGTACGCGGTTCTCTCGGTGGGGGTACGGCGTCCAGCGTCTCGCCGGATTCCGGATCGGCCTCCGAGGCCACCTCCGGATTCTCCCCGATCAGCTCCGCGAGCCGCTTCAGGCCCCGGTGCGCGGCGGTCCGTACGGCGCCCGCGCGCTTGCCCAGCGTCTCCGCGGCGGTCTTGGCGTCGAGGCCGACCACGACCCGCAGGACCACGGCCTCCGCCTGGTCCTGCGGCAGCTGGGCTATGAGCGACAGCGTGCGGTCGGTGGCAAGGGCCTCCATCGCCTCGCCCGCCGTGTCGGACTCGGCAGGCTTGCCGGTGAGCTCGGTCTCGTCGCCGCCTATCGCGGGGCGGCGGCCGCGCATGCGTATGTGATCGAGAGCACGGTTGCGGGCGATCCGGGCCGCCCAGCCCCGGAACCGGTCGGCGTCACCGCTGAACCGCTCCAGGTCACGGGCTATCTGCAGCCAGGCCTCGGAGGTGACGTCCTCCGCGTCCGGATCGCCGACCAGCGTCCGTACGTATCCGAGCAGCCGCGGGTGCACGGCGCGGTACACAGTCCGGAAGGCGGTCTCGTTCCCGTCCTGTGCCGCAAGCACCGCGGCGGTCAGCTCCGCGTCGTCCCCCAGCACCCGCGCGCCCTTCTTTGCGCCTGAACCGGCGCCGCTTTCGCGGACCGGGTTCTCGCCGTCGTGGTTCCTCAATCAATGGTTGCGGTCTCAACCCTCACCGGTAGTCAAGCAGTGGACGTCGTCCGCGATCCGGCGCGAATGGCACGTTACGGCCTGAAACCTCTGCTCGTCCACGTCCGTAGAACATGCAACTAACCCGTGATGCGGAGGGGTGTGACAGAAAACGCAGGCGCGGCGCTGTAGGTAGTACGGGTCGCCGCGCGGCCCGTGCCGCGCGACGGTCGGGGCCTCTCCTGTGGGGGGTGGCGGCCCCGACCGTTGCCATCGGCGGAGTCGGCCGGGTGTCTTGCGAGTACGGGGGTCTTGCGAGCACGCCGGCCTTACTTCTTCTCCGGCCGCGTTGCCTCGGCGTCCTTGGCGGCCTTGGTTTGCTCGGCTTCCGTGTGTGGCGTGTGCGGGGGGTTGCCCGGACGTCCAGCCTTGTCCGGCTTCTGCTCCGCGCCTTCCCTGCCTTCCGCACTTCGCGCCCGGCGCTCGGCCTTGCCTCTGTCCTCGGCCGGGTTCTCGTGCTTCTTCCCGGTGTCCGGGTCGGTCTTCGCGTCGGTCTTCGCGTCAGTCTTCCCGTCGGTCTTCCCGTCGGTCTTCCCGTCGCTGTCCCCGGCCTTCGGGGGACGCTCATCCGCGGGCCGGTCCGTGCCCAGGTGGTCCGTGTCGCCGGGCGGGACGGGGACCTCGTACGACGTCCCGGTGCGCCGGTCCCGCTCGCCGTGTCCGTCCCCGTCGCCGCTGCCGTTGTCGTCGCGTGCGGCCGAGCCGATCGCCGCGAAGGCGACTCCGCCGAGGGTCAGGCTGGCCAGCAGGACGGCCAGGGTGGTGCGCATCGAGAGCAGGACGCGGCGCCGCGCGTTGGGGCGCCAGTCGTCGCGGCGCCGAGTGCGCGCGGTGCGCTTGCCCTGTGCCCGGGCCTCGCGGAAGGCGGCGACGGCACGGGCCTCGCCCTCACTGTGGGCCTCGGGACGGCCGCGTACGGCGGCGGCGAGGAGAGCGTCGATGGAGGGAACGTGGGCGGAGAGGGCGTCGCTCGTGGCCCGGTGGCCGTCCCTGCCCCGGCCGTGGCCGTCCTGTCGTTCGCCCATGTCCGTCTCCGCCCTGCCCGACGGCATCTCGCGCCCTTCGCTGTCGCCGTGCTTCGCGTGGCTGTTGCAGCAGCGACGGCCGCCGCCGCTGCCGTTCATCCCGACTCCCCCAGCGTCTGGGGGTCGTCATCCGTCACACCCTCGGTACGGAGCAGCTGGGCCAGTCTTTTCAGTCCCCGGTGGGTGGCGGTACGGACCGCGCCCGGGCGTTTGGCGAGGACTCGGGCGGCGGCAGGGCCGTCCAGGCCCACGACGACACGCAGCAGGACGGCCTCGGCCTGTTCACGGGGCAGCCTCGCGATCAGGCCGAGGGCCCGCTCCGTGGAGAGGGTCTCCAGGGCCTGGTCGTGGGTGCTGTGGGTGCCGGGCAGTTCCAGCAGGTCGTTCTCCAGGGCGGTCGCCCGGGGCCTGACCTTCTGGCGCCGCAGATGGTCCAGGGCCCGGTGCCGGGCGATCGTCGCGGTCCAGCCCCGGAAGCCGGCCCCGTCGCCCTTGAACCGCCCGAGGTCCCGCGCTATCTCCAGCCAGGCGTCCGAGGCGACGTCCTCCGCGTCGTCCCCGACGATGCCGCGCAGATACCCCAGCAGCCCGGGCTGCACGAGCCGGTACGCCACCGCGAACGCGGCCTCGTCCCCGTCCTGGGCCCGCGCGACGGCCACGCCCAGTTCCCCGTCGTACGCCTGCACGCGGCGAGGTTCCCCTGCCTGGCCCAAGAGCTGTCCTAGTCCGTACCGAGATCGCGTTGCCGGGACCCGCCCCGACCGTCGCCAGGCCCCCACGGTCATCTGCGTCGCGCCTCGCGGAAGTGTCACAGAGCGTCGAGCGATCAACACCGAAGATCACCCGGAAGGGGGATCCTTGCCCCTTCCGTGACATGAGCCACACGGGGGCCATGCGTACAACACGCTGAGTGTGAAGCGGAGGGCGTGGCTGACGCCGGGTGCCGTCGTGGCGGGCAGCGCGGGCGTCGTGTCGTACGCCGCGGCCGGGCCCCAGGACGGGACGGGCACGTTCCACAGCCGGACCCAGCGGCCGGTGGAGGTGCACGACCTGGCGATGACAGGCGACGGCGGACGAACCCTGGCGCGCACCGGCACCGAGCCCTTCTCCCTCGTCGACGTCTCCTGGACCGGCGCCACCACCGAACTCGACGGGACGGCGCAGGTGCGGACCCGCAGCGCCGCGACCGGCGAGTGGAGCGGCTGGCGGACTCTGGAAACCGAGGGCACGCGGGAGTCGTCGGAGCCGCTCTGGGTCGGCCTCGGCGACGGCGCCGAGGCGCGGCTGATCGCCGCCGACGGGGTCGTCGACCGCCGGGGTGCCGAAGGGACTTGAGGTCCATCTGGTCGACCCCGGGGTGACGGCGGCAGAGGCGCGGTACCGAGGGCTCGACAGCGGGGGCACGAGCAACGGTGGTCCCGGCGCCACGCGCATGAGCAACGCGGCCTACGCGGCAGACCCATTGACCAGCCCATTGACCAGCCCGGTGGCCAGCCCGGTGGCCGTGCCCCCAGCCCTCTCCCCTCCACCGTCACCCGCCCTCCGATCGTCAGCTGTGCCGAGTCCCCGGCCCTGATCCGCGCGCTCATGGCGTACGACATCGAGACGGCCGGGCTCGGCGACCTCGGCCACAACCTCCTCGTGCGGCCTCACGCAACTGGCCACGTCGACGGGCGCCCGCCTTGGCCAACTCGTGACCCCGTAGCCCCCCGGGTTTTCGCCACAAGCACCGACCGGACCGAGCTCTCAGGCGAAGGGGGGTCGAAGGGGCGCAGCCCCTGGGGATGATGGGGTCCCCCCGCTCGAGCGAAGCCGAGAGTGGGGAAGGGTAGGGGCGGCGGGGGCGAGAAAAATCCGAGGTCAGCCGGAGGCCATCGCATCGCGGCACAGCAACCGCAGGGACCCGTCACCGGCGAAGCAACGCCGCGCCTCCTCGAAGGGATCCCACAGCCGCCCGTCCCAGGTCCGCACCCAGTGCGCCCCCTGCGCCTCGACCCACTCGCCCCCGGCCCACCGCACCACCACTTCACCCCCGTACGCGCCGAACCCCCGCAACACCGTCTCCACGGCGGCGTACGGCGTCCCTTCCTGCCGTATCTCCTCGATCATCCGATCCACCCGCCACAGACTCTCCGCCGAGTAGTCGAGGCGCACCCGCGCCCCCTCCCGCATCATCGCCACGGCATCCGCGGCCCACCGCACGGGCTTGGCCACGTGCCCGGACCGATTCCCGAAGCCGCGCTGAGAACTGACGGAACTGACGGAACTGAATGTCTGTTGTGCGCTCACACTCGGAAGAGCGCCCGCCGCTCAAGGGATGTCACACGATTCCGCCGCGTCCCCGACACCGGTGCAGGACCACCACACCCGCCCCCAGGACACCCACAGGACCCGCTCAGGAAACGAGGTTTACGCCGCAGCCCCGCTAACCCCGCCGAGCCCGCCGCGACACAACCGCCCGCAGCACCCGCCGTCCCTCCGTCGACACACTGAGCGCCTGCCGGACACCCACCGCGCCATGCTCCGCGAGCAGCTCCAACACCACGACCTGACGCCGAAGTTCGGCAGAGACGAGGTGGCCCACCCCCTCGGTGCGGCCCTCCCGACAGGCCCCCACGGTCTCGGCGCCCCCCTTGTCCAACGGATCGAGCAGCTGATGAATCCGCAGCGCGGCGACGGAACACACCTCCGCCCACTCCCGCAACCCGTCGACGGACCGCTCATCGGGAACGGCATCGAGCATCCGCCGGGCGAGCACGACGACTTCCCCGTCCTCGCCGGAAGACTCAGCAGAAGACTCAGCGGAACCGGAAGGCGGAGCGGCGGCCTCCAGCTCACCCCGCACCTTCACCACCCGCTCCCCCCAGTCCACCCCGTCGTCCACCAGACCGGCCCACAGCGGCCGCAGAACCTCGTCGTCGCCCCCGAGAAGCGGCACGCAACGGTCCAAACAAGCCAACCCGCTTGCCGTCAGACCGCGTTCGTCGGCCTGGGCGATCAGCTCCACCAGGCTCATCACGCCTCCCTCGATCTCGCTCGAACGTTACTGCGTGCGACGGCCCGGCCGTGTCACAGAGGCACGACCCCGAGCCGGTCGAGCAACCGGAAGAGGATGTTTTCAGCCAAGGGGTCCGCCGGTCCAGGGTCCGAGGTCAGTACGTCCACCAACGGCTGCTCGGCGACGACCCGCCCCGCCTCCGCCGCCCAGGAGACGGCCCGCTCGGCGGCGTCACGGGGTTCGAGGAAGTAGTCCTCGACGTCGCCCCCGAGGTACTCGGCCATGGCTCCCCGCGCGAGACAGGTGGTCCACGCCCCGCTCTCGGGCCCGGCGGCCTCGACGACCACACAGTCGCTGCCCATGACGTATCCGAACAACGCGGGCGCCCCGGTCTCCAGGGCAAGGGTGTTCATGTTCCCGACGCCCCGGGCGTCCTCGTCGCCGCTCGGGTACTCCCACACCTGCCACCCGCCCGCCGCCGACGTACGCAACCGCATGCCTCCGGCCGCCCCGGCCAACGCGTCCAGTTCCGCGAGCGGCCGCTCACTTCTGCCCACGACGTAGTACCCCCAGTACCCCATGCCGGGAATACACCACACCCGCACGGCAGTCCGCCCCCGGAATCGCGCAGTCCGCCCGGTCGTGCGGAGACGGACTCACACCGAAACGGGCTCCGGCGCACGCGGCCCACTCCTGGCCTTGTCGTCCTGCATGCGGGTGAGGGCCAGCACGAAGAGGGCCGCGAAGACGGCGGCCACGATCTCCAGCGTGTCCGCGAACAGCATGCGCTCGGCGGCCGACCGGTACTCCTCGACTGTCTCCGCCAAGATGTACGTCCGGTCCCCGAACTCCCCCGCGACCAAGCTGAGCAGCCACAGCGTCCACCAGATGTTGACGAGGGCGTGCGACCTGGGCTTGTCCCAAGGGCTGCTCGCGTCCCAGCAGTCGATCGCGATCCGGCGTGGGAACCACAGGCTCACGACCGGCACGAACCAGCCCCCGATCGCCCAGCCCCGCTTCTTCCGGTGCCCGAACGGCTGGAACACCTCGGCGTTGACCCGCACCCGGTGGAACCAGATCAGGAAGACGACGATCGTGGCGATGTAGGTGACCGTCTGGAGGAGACCGGCCAGGACGACGAGCCCGTCGGCGCGGTCGGAGTCGTCCGCGAGGGCCGCGCTCCAGCCGTCGTCCGCCACGCGGCCCATCACATCGAGGAGCGCGAGGTCCGCCCACACCGAGACCAGGTCGGCGACGGCGACCGCCCCGAGCAGGATCGCCACCGCCCGCCCGAGCCCCACCGGTGACCGCAGCCAGGCCGGGGGAACCATGGGCATGCCCGCGGCCAAGGGCGGGGCCTGCGGCAGGGCCCGGCCCACGTCCGGATGCAGATCCTCGGCCTCGCAGGCCCGGCACAGTGCTCCTCCGGGCGCCGACTCGAACTGCCGGCACCGCGTGCAGGTCATGAAGGTCCCCCCGTGTGGTCGAATCCGAGCCCGACTCTCCCCAGAACCTCACGCTCGGCAAGCGGAATCAGGCGGAACATACGGTGCACCCGCCCCGCGCGTCCACCCGATTCCCCACCCGGGAAGCTCAGCTCACCCGCCCCGCCAGCTCCCGGAACTCCGCCCAGGACATCCCCGGCTTCGCCGGATCCCACAGCTTCTGCGACAGCGCCCGCAGCGGCATGCGCACACCGGCGGCCACCTGCGCCTCGGTCTGTCGGTCGGCGAGGTCGCACCAGACGGCGAAGACGCCGCCGAGGATCTGGTCGTCGTAACTCGCGGAGACCGCGGTCGTGCCGCGCAGCACCCGTGGGGTCCACGACTCGTAGATGCGCTGCCCGGTCGGGTAGAAGAACTGGTTCGGCTCGCCGAGGACGTAGTACAGGAACTCGTCGTTGTAGTTGACGACCTGCCGCCCGGCGCTCAGATACTCGACCGGCGGCCGGGCCCCGATCTCCTTACCGGTCCAGTACGCGACCTGGATCGCCTTGTCCGCCTGGACCGACCCGCCCCGGAAGAACCCGTCGTTCCAGGCCCGCACGGTCCGGTCGTGGCCCCGCATCACCGCGGCCCGGTCGTTCAGCCAGCCGGTCGCCAGGTCCTCGACGGTCGCGCCGGCGCCGTACTTCTGCCGCGCGGCGGCGGCCAGCTGCGGATACGACGCCTCGGGGTTCGACACCATCAGCGCCCGGTACTCGTCGGCGCCGAGGTGCCAGTAGCGGCCGTCGAACAGCTCGGCGTACTCGTTCAGCAGGTCGTCGACGACCTCGGCGGCCTGCGGCTTGGAGATGTCGACGGCCCCGCGCGCGGCCACGCCCTGCGCGTTCACCAGCTGCAACCCCGGGTTGCCGGCGATCACCGCCCCCAGATGTCCGGGCGAGTCGATCTCGGGTACGACCTCGATGTGCCGGCTCTCCGCGAGGGCCAGGATGTCCTTCACCTGGGCCTTGGTCAGATGCTGCTGCGACACCACCTCGGGGTGGCTCGTGGACTCGATGCGGAAGCCCTGGTCGTCGGAGAAGTGCAGGCCGAGCTGGTTGTACTTCAGGTCGCCCAGCTCGCGTATGCGGTCCTCGATCCAGCCCGCCGTGAAGTGCTTGCGGGCGATGTCGAGCATGAACCCGCGCTGCGGCTTGGCCGGCTCGTCCCGTACGACACCCTCCGGCGCCGTACCGCCGCCGCGCACCTCCTGCTTCAGGGTGCGGGTCCCGTAGAAGACGCCCGCCTCGGTGGGCGCGGCTATCCGCACCCGGCCGTCCTTCACCGTCAGCGTGTACGCCTCCGACCCGGACCGCCCCGACCCGGTGAGCGCCAGCTCGACGTCCCCGTCCCGGGGCGCCACCTCGCCGGCGTACGCCAGGCCCAGCTCCTCAGCGGTCAGCCGTCCCTCGTCGGCCAGCGCCTTGTTCCCGACGACGACCCTGGCCCCGTCGGAGGGCTTCCAGCCGGGGCCCCGGGCGGCCTCGTGCTGCCGTACGGCCGGAATGGTCTGCGGCTTCCGCGACAGCGGGTACGTGCGCGAGGGCGACGGAGACGGGGAGGGGGAACCTGCGGAGTCCCTCACGTAGGACCGCGACTCCGACGGCTGCGACCCGCTCGGCGCCCGGGTGTCACCGCCCGGCCAGACGGTCACGGCCACGGCGACCGCCCCACCCGCGAGGGCGACACCCGTGCCGAGAAGCAACCCCTTCGAGGTGATCGCCGTCTTCCCACGGGGCGCCCGGCGCCGCCCACGGTTCACGAGGCGCTCCCGGCCCCGGTCAGCATCCGCCACATCTCAAGCACCCTTCCTCGCGTCCCCTGCTCTCCCGCACCCCCCTCTTCGAACTTACGACGTCCCACCGCCCGCCCCGTCCACCACAGGTGCCGAAACTCTCCCGTTCGGGTGAATTTCGGGCATCGAACAGACAGCACATGACCCGCCTCGATAACGTGGTAACCCCTCTCGCACCACCCGCCTTGCCTACCCCTACGCACCGCCGAGGACCCACGCTGCCTCCGCACCGTCTCCCGCACCTCCCCGGCCAGGTCGCCATACCGGAGCAGGTCCGCACCCCGAACGCCACGGCCCTGGAGCACTTCAACCACGCCCCCGCCGAGGCCGTCGAACAGACCCTCCTCACCTGCCTCCGCAGCCTCCGCTGGTCCCACCGCCTCACGGCCCACCGCCCCTACCCCGACCTCGACGCCCTACTCGCCGCCTCCGACGAGGCCGCGTACGACCTGACGCCCGCCGACCTGGCCGAGGCCCTCGCCGGCGAATCCCTCCCGGCCCTCCCGGCGGACACCTACGAAGTGGCCCACACAGCCCTGAACGCCGCCCACGCCGCCTACGAGGCCCGCTTCGGCCACGTATTCGTGATCGCCGTGGACGACGTCCCTCCGTCCGAACTCCTCGACCGGGCCCTGGAGGGCATCAGGTCACGATTGGCGAACGACCCCGAGGAGGAGCGAACAGTGGCGGCGGAGCAACTACGCCGCCTGGCCAGAGAACGTCTGACCAGCCTGCTGGGTACCTTTTCAGCCGCGGATCAACACCACTGAAGGGGCGCGGGGCTGTGACATCTGCGGCTCCGCCGCGATGGGGGTCCCCCCGGTCGAGCGAAGCCGAGACTGGGGGAGCGACCAGCCACAACGAACCCGCACCCGGCAACGAACCAGGCACCCCCACCCCAGTAGCCGCCCCGCACTAGCCCTTACGCGCACCTTTGCATGCCAGTTTGATCACACCCCCATACCCGGCTTAAGCCAAGCGCAGCGACGTGGCTACCATGGCCGGGGCCGGTGGACCGTACCCGGCCGGGTCAGACCGACACAGAAAGCCGGCCGGCCCCAATCCCCGCTCCCGGAGGGTTCTTCCGTGCCGGCTGGAACGCTGTACCGCGGCCGGGAAGGAATGTGGTCCTGGGTGGCTCACCGAGTCACCGGCGTCCTCATCTTCTTCTTCCTGTTCGTACACGTGCTGGACACCGCTCTCGTCCGTGTCTCCCCCGAGGCCTACGACAACGTCGTGGCCACGT
The DNA here is from genome assembly GCF_002214185.1 of Streptomyces capitiformicae. Taxonomy (NCBI): domain Bacteria; kingdom Bacillati; phylum Actinomycetota; class Actinomycetes; order Kitasatosporales; family Streptomycetaceae; genus Streptomyces; species Streptomyces capitiformicae. The sequence continues at coordinate 1,593,578 of NZ_CP022161.1, forward strand.
ACAAGACGCCGATCGTCGCTCTGCTGGAGTACGGCCTCGTGGCCGCCATCCTCTTCCATGCGCTGAACGGCCTTCGGGTCATCGCCGTCGACTTCTGGTCGAACGGCCCGCGCCACCAGAAGACGATGCTCTGGGCCGTCGTCGGCGTCTGGGTCGTGCTGATGGCCGGGGCTCTGTACCCCGTCCTCGGCCACGCCGCTCGTGAAGTCTTCGGGGGATGATGCAGATGTCCACCACTGAAACCACCGCATCCGGCATCGGCCCCGTGGAGGGCGCCGGCGAGCTGTCGGGCTACAGCCCCGAGAACCCGGCTCCGCTCATCGAGCCGCCGCGCAAGCGGACGAAGAAGACCCCGAAGGCGACCCGCGGCAACTTCGAGATGGTCGCGTGGCTGTTCATGCGACTGTCCGGCATCGTCCTGGTCGTCCTGGTCATCGGCCACCTGCTCATCCAGCTCGTCCTCGACGGCGGCGTCTCCAAGATCGGCTTCGCGTTCGTCGCGGGCCGCTGGGCGTCCCCGTTCTGGCAGGTCTGGGACCTGCTGATGCTGTGGCTCGCGATGCTGCACGGCGCCAACGGCCTGCGCACGGTCATCAACGACTACGCGGAGCGCGCGAGCACCCGGCTGTGGCTCAAGGGCCTGCTCTACACCGCCACGGTGTTCACCATCCTGCTGGGCACGCTGGTGATCTTCACCTTCGACCCGAACATCCGCTAGGCACGGGGTTGCGAGAATCATGAAGATCCACAAGTACGACACCGTCATCGTCGGCGCCGGTGGCGCCGGTATGCGCGCGGCCATCGAGTCCACGAAGCGCAGCCGTACCGCCGTGCTGACCAAGCTGTACCCCACCCGCTCCCACACGGGCGCCGCGCAGGGCGGCATGGCCGCCGCGCTGGCCAACGTGGAGGAGGACAACTGGGAGTGGCACACCTTCGACACGGTCAAGGGCGGTGACTACCTGGTCGACCAGGACGCCGCCGAGATCCTGGCGAAGGAGGCCATCGACTCCGTCCTCGACCTGGAGAAGATGGGCCTGCCGTTCAACCGCACGCCGAACGGCACGATCGACCAGCGCCGCTTCGGCGGTCACTCCCGTAACCACGGTGAGGCCCCGGTCCGCCGGTCCTGCTACGCGGCCGACCGCACCGGCCACATGATCCTCCAGACGCTGTACCAGAACTGCGTCAAGCACGGCGTGGAGTTCTTCAACGAGTTCTACGTCCTGGACCAGCTGATCACCGAGGTCGACGGCATCAAGAAGTCGGCGGGCGTCGTCGCGTACGAACTCGCCACCGGTGAGATCCACGTCTTCCAGGCGAAGGCCGTGATCTACGCGTCCGGCGGCTGCGGCAAGTTCTTCAAGGTGACGTCGAACGCGCACACGCTGACCGGTGACGGCCAGGCCGCCGTCTACCGTCGCGGGCTGCCGCTGGAGGACATGGAGTTCTTCCAGTTCCACCCGACCGGCATCTGGCGCATGGGCATCCTGCTGACGGAGGGCGCCCGTGGTGAGGGCGGCATCCTCCGCAACAAGGACGGCGAGCGCTTCATGGAGAAGTACGCGCCGGTCATGAAGGACCTGGCGTCGCGAGACGTCGTGTCCCGCTCCATCTACACGGAGATCCGCGAGGGCCGCGGCTGCGGTCCCGAGGGCGACCACGTCTACCTGGACCTGACGCACCTCCCGCCGGAGCAGCTGGACGCCAAGCTCCCGGACATCACCGAGTTCGCGCGGACGTACCTCGGCATCGAGCCCTACACGGACCCGATCCCGATCCAGCCGACCGCGCACTACGCCATGGGTGGCATCCCGACCAATGTCGAGGGTGAGGTCCTGGCCGACAACACCACCGTCGTCCCGGGTCTGTACGCCGCCGGTGAGGTCGCCTGTGTCTCCGTGCACGGCGCCAACCGCCTGGGGACGAACTCGCTCCTGGACATCAACGTGTTCGGGCGCCGCGCCGGCATCGCCGCCGCCGAGTACTCCCAGAAGGCCGACTTCGTCGAGCTGCCGGAGAACCCGGAGTCCCTGGTCGTCGAGCAGATCGAGCGGCTGCGCAACTCCACGGGCAACGAGCGCGTGGCGGACCTCCGTCGTGAGCTGCAGGAGACCATGGACGCCAACGTCATGGTGTTCCGCACCGAGCAGACGATCAAGACGGCCGTCGAGAAGATCACCGAGCTGCGCGAGCGCTACAAGAACGTGGCGATCCAGGACAAGGGCAAGCGGTTCAACACCGACCTGCTCGAGGCCATCGAGCTGGGCAACCTGCTCGACCTGGCCGAGGTCATGGCCGTCTCCGCGCTGGCCCGCAAGGAGTCCCGCGGCGGTCACTACCGCGAGGACTACCCGAACCGCGACGACGTCAACTTCATGCGTCACACCATGGCGTACCGCGAGGTCGGCGACGACGGCTCCGAGACCGTCCGCCTCGACTACAAGCCGGTCGTCCAGACCCGCTACCAGCCGATGGAGCGTAAGTACTGATGGCTACCCCTGTTCTGGACAAGGCCGAGACCCCTGATGCGTCGTCTCCGGCCTCTCCGTACATCACCGTCACGTTCCGCGTGCGCCGGTTCAACCCGGAGGTCGCGGCCGAGGCGACCTGGGAAGACTTCCAGCTGGAGATCGACCCCAAGGAGCGCGTCCTCGACGGTCTGCACAAGATCAAGTGGGACGTCGACGGCACGCTGACGTTCCGCCGCTCCTGCGCCCACGGCATCTGCGGCTCGGACGCGATGAGGATCAACGGCAAGAACCGCCTTGCCTGCAAGACCCTCATCAAGGACATCAACCCCGAGAAGCCGATCACGATCGAGCCCATAAAGGGCCTCACGGTCCTCAAGGACCTGGTCGTGGACATGGAGCCGTTCTTCCAGGCGTACCGGGACGTGATGCCCTTCCTGATCACGAAGGACACCAACGAGCCGACGCGCGAGCGCTTCCAGACCGCCGAGGACCGCGAGCGCTTCGACGACACGACCAAGTGCATCCTGTGCGCGGCGTGCACGTCCTCGTGCCCGGTGTTCTGGAACGACGGCCAGTACTTCGGGCCGGCCGCGATCGTGAACGCCCACCGCTTCATCTTCGACTCGCGTGACGAGGCCGGTGAGCAGCGCCTGGAGATCCTCAACGACAAGGACGGCGTGTGGCGTTGCCGCACGACCTTCAACTGCACGGACGCCTGCCCGCGCGGTATCGAGGTCACCAAGGCGATCCAGGAGGTGAAGCGGGCGCTGATCACGCGCCGCTTCTGATCTTCTGTTCCGTACGACGCTGAGGGCCCCGCTCCTGGAAAGGAGCGGGGCCCTCAGCGTGTTGCCCCACCGAGCCCTGTCGGGCTCTGTGAGCCCTGTGGCCTCAGCCGCGCAGGACGCGACCCTGCGAGTCGGTGCGGTCGTTGCTCGTGAGGAACATGATGCCGTCGATCAGGGCCCAGATGCCGAAGCCGCCGCAGGTGAGCAGCTGCGCGACGCCCACGCCGACGGAACCGACGTAGAAGCGACCGATGCCCAGGCCGCCCAGGAAGAGCTGGAGAACGCCGGCGACGATCTTCGACTTGTCGGAGTACGGACGGCCCTGCGGGTCGTAGCCGAAGGGGGCGTCAGGGGTGGGGACGGTCATGAAGTTGCTCCTGGATGTACTGACTGAAAAGAACCGGAGCGGATTGCTCCGGGGGGAGATTCCAGGAGGGAAGGCATGGCGAACAGCGGCACCTTCGAGCACGACGTGTCCCCCGTCATCCCCCCTGTTGCCGTTGCAGCGTATGGAGTGTTGTGGGGTCTATGGGAGGGGATTCGAGCGATCGTTCCTGTTCCGTGATCCGTTTCCAGCCAAGTTGCTACAACTAGGCGACATAAACACCACGTAAGGGATTTAGGGGAACGGAAGAAAGGAAGACAGAAGGGTTCAGCAGGACTCAGCAGGACTCAGCAGGACTCAGCGGAGGTTGCGGACCACGGTCCATGTCACCGCGATGCCCAGGATCAAGGCCTGGGTGCGGGGCTTGAGTTCGGGGCGCCAGCGGCGGCCGCGCAGCCCCTCGACGCACCAGCGGCCCAACAGCGCGAGGGCGAAGGGCGCGGCGAGCAGCAGTACCCGGTTGTCGTGCCAGGCCGCGCTGAACTGGCCGTGCATCAGGTCGTACACCATGCGGGTGCCGCCGCAGGCGGGGCACAACAGCCCCGTGACATAGCGGAACGGACACTGGGGCAGCAGATGGCCGGGCTCGTGCGGGTTGGTGCCGTACAGATACGCGGCGCCCGCCAGGCCGGCGGCGGCCACCGCGAGGGGGGCCGCCGCCGGGTGCCGGAGGGCGGAGAGGCCGCGCTCAGCCACGCAGGACACGTCCGTTGGAGTCCGTGGTGTTGCTGCTGGTCAGCAGGATGATGCCGTCGACCAGCGCCCAGATGCCGAAGCCGCCGCAGGTGAAGAGCTGTCCGAGGCCGAGGCCCACGTGGCCGATGTAGAAGCGGCCGACGCCGAAGGAGCCCAGGAAGAGCGAGAGGATGCCGGCGACGATCTTCGACTTGTCGGAGTACGGGCGGCCGTAGGGGTCGTAGCCGTAGGGGGCGTTCGGGTCGCCCGTGTACGCGCCGCCGGCTCCCGGGGGTGCCTGGTAGCCGCCCTGCTGCGGGTAGCCGCCCTGCGGGTAGCCCCCCTGCTGCGGGTACCCGTAGCCCGGCGCGGCGTCCTGCTTCTGGTATCCACCCTGCGGAGCGCCGTAGGGGTTCGCGCCCGGTGCCTGGCCGGGGGCGGCGGGGTACCCGTATCCGGGCTGCGGCGGCTGCGGGGGCTGAGCGGGCTGCTGAGGCTGCTCGGTCACGGTACTGACTCCTGCGCGTTGATTGCTTGAGCGGCTGAATATGGGCTGTCCGTCATATTGCAGGAGAAGGGGCCCCGTAGAGAAGTTGTTACTTCGGCGTCACAGTTGGCTGAGGATGGTCGGGTCCGTGATCTCCGTGTCCTTGGCAAGCAGCATCGCCTTGCTGAGGATGACCGCGAGCATGCGATCGCCCTCATAGGGGAGATAGCCCGTCGCGGGCATTCGGTTCCCGTTCCCGCTCGCTGAGCCCGACTTCGGCACGATGCACAGGTACCGGTCGTTCGGTGACATCAGGATGTTGCCCGACCCCAGATGGATCCGGTACGTGTGCCGCTCGCCCTTGACGTGCAGGAACCGCCCTTCCAGTGTGCACCGGTCGGCGATCGCGAGCCGGGGCACGAGCCGCTCCAGCAGCGCGCGACGGGTCTCGGCGCTCTGGTTCAGCGCGCCGAAGCAACGACGTCCAGTACTCGCGGAACCGGCCGCCGGGCCCGCCGTCCTGCCACATCGGGTCGTTGCCGACGCTTGCCACCCCCACGAACAGGTCGACGTCGCGCAGGACTTCGGAGAGGACGAGTGGCGGTATCTCATTGATCGGGACGGGACCGACCGGATTCCGACCGTCACGCGGCCACATGGCGTACTCGCCGCCGTAGCAGGCGCGAAGTTCTCGGGAGCGTCGATCGGATAGAAGCGCACCTGGTCGGTCCGCAGCCGCAGATAGGCGCCGGGGTCGGTGGTGTCCACCCCGTGCTCGTGGCCGTCGCCCTCGTTCCAGTACTCGGCGCGCAGCCCCCACCGCGGCAGCTCGCGGCTCGCCGGCGGAGCCGCTTCGTCCACGCACAGCCGGAGCCTGTTGCGCCAGCCTCTGAGCGCGGCGAGGGAGTTGAACTGATGCTGGCGCAGGACGTGCGCCGCGAACCGGTTGGAGTAGGTGCCGGTCGCGCGCTCGGCGTCGGTGAGCAGATACACCTCGCGGTGGGCCTGCTTGAAGGGCTGGGTGATCCCGTGCCCCTCCAGCCAGTCCCGCCAGGCGACGACCTCGGCGGCTTCCCGGCCGACTGGATGCCAGAGCTCGACTCTCTCCCCTTGGGTCACCGGCTGGTCGTTCAGCGCCCGCAGCCCACCGTCGGCGAACCCGACCGCCGTACCGTCGACGACCCAGAGGAGCCGGCGGGCGAGCGTCCCGACGAGCGGATGGTCGAGATACCGCTCGCGCCACGCCTGGTACGCCCAGGTGCGCCGCGCGAGGAACTGCCGGTCCAGCCGCTCGCTCTGCGCGGTGAGCATCTCGTCGATGTCCTTGACGGCGGCCTTGAGCTCCTTGAGCTCGCCGGCGTGCTCGTTCCGCACGGCCACAGGCACGCTCTTGACGGCCTTCCTGAAGCACCCGACTCCGGATCAACTCCCCCATCCCCACCCGCTCCCCGGCGAGTTCGAGCCCCCGACTCTCGCCGGCATCCCACGCGTCGTCCCGTTGACGAACATCACCGTCGTCATGGGGGAAAGCAGGGGACCCACTGACAGCGGGGCGGGGTGGCCGACTCAAGGGCCACTCCATCGAGTGATCGGCACCCATCCTTCGACACGAGTGGCGGCCAGTACTCCAGCATACTAGTATGCACACATACTACACAGTGAATGATCATGATCTGGCATCTTGAAGTGACCGGAGAGGTGCGCGACTGGCTGCATGAACTGCGTAAGGACGACCGCGCTACGGCACGGCTCGTGGGGCAGGCGATCCAGGCGCTGATGGAGGAAGGCCCGGATCTCGGACGCCCACTGGTGGACCGGATCAAAGGTTCCGCAATGCACCATCTCAAGGAACTTCGACCTGGTTCGACGGGAGGCACGGAGATCAGGATCCTGTTTGCCTTCGACCCCGAGCGCAGCGCGGTTCTGCTCGTGGCAGGCGACAAAGCGGGGCAATGGACAGAGTGGTACCGCCGGGCGATTCCTCTGGCCGAGAAACGATATACCGAGTGGCTGGACTACCTGGCCCGGCGCCGACAGAAGGAGGGACGGCGATGACCAGCTTTCACTCATGGGACGAGGTGAAGGAAGAGGTCTTCGACACCGAGGACCTGGACGTGATCGCAGCAGGTGCCCGGCGCATGGTCGCCGAGGCACGTGCGCATCGTCTCGCGGAGATGCGCAGACAACTCGGGCTCACCCAACGGGAAGTGGCCGACCGGATGCATGTAAGGCAGGAGCGGGTGTCCGCCATCGAGCGCGGCAGGACCGGGTCCGCCGAGGTGGGGACGGTGGCGGCCTATGTCGAGGCGCTGGGCGGGGAGTTGGAGGTTGTCGCGAACTTCAACGGGACTCGAGTGGTCGTGGCGTAGCACAAGCGCCTTGCGCCCCTGAATTCCTCGCGTCCCGTACAACCCTCACGTGTCGCTGTGGGTCTCTCCTGTACGTCTGTTCCCGGTGGAGCCCTGAGGAGCGCGACGGCGGCGTGGGTGCGCTGCTCCCACGCCGTCCGTATCCACATCCACTCCGCTCCACTCCAACAGGCACCCCCAGACCGGCGCGGGTCGCGCAGAGCGGCCCCGCGCACACTTCAGGAGACGCATGTTCACGCGCAGGTATCTCCGCCTGGCTCTCGCGACGGCCGCGGCCATGTCGCTGACCGGCGGACTGCTCACCCTTTCGGTGACGAACGCGGACGCGGCAGCCGCCAAGCACGCCGATGACTTCAACGGCGATGGTTACCAGGACTACGCGACCACCGGCGACGGTTCGTTCACGGTGACGTACGGGACGGCGACCGGTCCCGGCACCACGTTCAAGACGTTCACGCAGAACAGCGCGGGTGTACCGGGCAATTCCGGTGACGCGGGTGGTTACGTCGACGGCTTCGGCGAGGACCTGGCCGCCGCCGACCTCAACCGGGACGGATACGCGGACCTCGCCGTAGCCGACCGCTCAGAGAAGGTGGGCGGAAAGGTCAGCGCGGGAGCCGTCACCATCATGTGGGGCGCGAAGTCCGGCCTCGGCACCAAGGCCACCCGGCTCCCCGTCAAGGCCATGTCCCACCCCGCGTTCGGCAATGAGTTGGAGACCGGCGACTTCAACGGCGACGGCAAGGCGGACCTGGCGGTCGCCGACGGCAGCGACACCGTCTACGTCTACCGGGGCGGCTTCGCCAAGTCCGGTACGACGGGCAAGGTCACCAAGCACAGTCCCACCCCGATGACCGATGTCCTCGAAATCACCGGGCTGGTCGCCGGGCGCGTCACCAAGGACAAGGCCACCGACCTGTACGTCCTCGGCCAGGGCTACCGCAAGGACAAGATGATCCAGTACGCCTGGTTCCTGCGCGGCGGCAAGACGATCAAGCCGAGCAGCAAGGTGGTCGCCATCAACAACTCGGAGCCCGACTACGACCCGACGGGTGTCATAGCGGACTTCGACAAGGACGGCTACGGAGAACTGGCCGTCAGCGATGTGCCGTACAACAAGAGCGCGGGCTCGGTGGTCGTCGTACGCGGCGGCAAGACCGGACCGACCACGAAGTACCGTCTCACGCAGGCCACTTCGGGGATCGCGACGGCGGCGTCGAAGGGCGACTGCTTCGGGTACGCCCTGTCCGCAGGCGACACGAACCGAGATAGCTACCCGGACCTCGCGGTCGGCGTCTGCGGGGAGAAGGTCGGCTCAGCGTCGGACGCGGGCGGGGTCCACATCCTGCGTGGCGGCAAGAAGGGCCTGACCGGCACCGGCTCCCAGTGGTTCACCCGGGCGACGGCAGGGGTGCCGGGCGACCCCAAGCAGGGCGAGATGTTCGGGTCCGCCGTCCGCCTGCGCGACCTCGACGGCGATGGTGACAAGGACCTCCTGGCCGCGAGCGTGAACTTCAGCATGAGCCTGTACTTCCGGGCGGGCGCTTCGGGGATCACGACCGGAACCGTGACGGAGCTGAGTCTGGCGCCGAGCTTCCCGCAGTAGTGCGGGAACAGGGTAGGGGCATCTGGCTGGAACCATGCAACTGCTGGGATCAGTAAAGCAGTTGGTTGCAGACTGTCCCCATGACCATCCTGAGGAAAGCCGCGGCCGCACTGTCGGCCGCGGCCGCGGTCCTGATCGCGATACCCCCCACTGCCTCGGCAACGCCCGCTCCGCACGACGCATACGGCAAGACTTTCGTGCGGGAGAACTTCAACCACCTCCCCCTCGGCCCGGTCACTCGGGGCCGGGGCTGGACCACCGACGCCGCGGGCGGCACGCTGACCGTCGAACCCAGCACCGACGGACGCGGCCGCGAACTCCGTATCCGAACGGAGGGCAACGGCCGCGCCTTCGTCGTCCTGCCCGACCTCGCCCCGCCCGGCAACAGCTTCTGGGCCCGTGTACGCCTGCGCGTGGCCGTGTTCCCGACAGCCCCCCTCTGGGCCCACTGGACCCTCGCAGAAGCCTCCGGCTCCGACTCCCCCACCCTCGTCCGCCCGCTCGGCGGCCAGTACGCCCCCACCGACAAGGGCAACTTCTGGGGCGTCGGCTCGGACCTGGGCCCGACCGGCGACTGGACGGCCTGGAAGACCTCTGCCCCGGCCGTCGCCGACACGTGGCAGTGCGTCGAGTTCCACCTGGACGCCACCGACAACCGTGTCACCGTCTACTTCGACGGAGTGGAACAGCCCGACCTGACCGTCTCCACGAAGAACCACGGCGGCACAGCCGACGACTTCGTCTTCCCCACCTTCGACAAGCTCAAGCTGGGCTGGCAGTTGTACCAGGCCGGCCCCACCCCGTCGTCGTACGAGATGCGGATGGACGACATCGCGGTGAGCAGTCGACGGGTGGGCGGTTGCGGAACCTGAGCCCGGGATCCGCCCGCCGAGGCACTGTATGGGTCCACCCCGGCTACTCGACCTGTCCAGGGTTCAGGGAAGCCGGGGCGGAGTCTTGATCACTCGCCCCTTTACAGTCCCTCCGGGACCGGCGGCGGGGCGGTCCGGGCCGGAGGCTCGGGGCACGGCCACGCGTGGAAGTACACGGCGGGTTTGGCCACCGATCCGGAATCGGGGACAAACATGTCGTGGACCTCGTCGGGCGTGATCGGTTGCCAGCAGCGGGCGCAGGTCACTTGGTCTCCTTGTCGCGGGCCTCGTTGCGAGCCTCACGCTGGGCGCGCTGGTACGCCGTCAGCAGGGCGTCGGCCGTCTCGCACTGGCCGGTGGATCTGCCGTCCTCGTCACGGAGTGAGCGGCAGTCCGGACATCCGGGGCTGTGGTGAATCAGCGCACGGTACGCGGCGTCGACCGCGGACATCGTCACGGACGCTCACCCCGCGACCGGGCATTGGCCGCCGCTACCCCCGCGCGCAGGGCCTCAGCGCGGGTGAGCAAACGGAGTCTGTCCGTCCGCGCGTCCCACTCGCGCCCACCCCCGATGGGCCGAAGCTGCACGTACGGGCCCTCGGAGCCCATCACCTTGCCGTACCGCTTACTGCTGGTGTCCTCCACGGTGTCACCGACACGCGGCTCGTACGGGGTCATCGTCACCAGGCCCTCCCCGCCGGAGAGGCCAGACGGCGGGTCCGATCGTTCTCGGGCGGCACGTATGCGCGCACGAGAACCGCGACAATCACGTCCGCCTCGACGACCGGCGACTCCTGCGGCGGCCACAGATGCGGAGCCCGACGGTGGCGCGCCCTGGCGAGGCACGCCCTAAGCGCAGCGGGCGACGGGACGCCCACGGAGGGGACCGGGCTGTCGGGGGCCGGCGCCGCACCGCGACCGCGGTGGGCGGATCCAAACAGCAGGAGCAGGAGTGCTCTCCCGTGTTCGAGCAGCCGTGATACAAGGTGCACTGTTGACGCTCCTTCGCAGCGTTGGCCACGCCCCGGGGCCCTGCCCGGCCGCCGGGGTCTCTGCTTACAGATCGAGCGTGCCAACAGAACAAGGCCCCGGATTCCCCAAGATTGGGACACCGAGGCCTTGACTCAGTGTGTCTGTTTCGCTACACACCGCTCCATTGTGCGAACTCGCGCAGCGGGTCCGGGGCCCGTCGACGGGCGCGCAGGAGCGTCCCGACGGTCTCGTGAACCTCCGGGTGGTAGCGGGTCAGTTGGGGCGCGCTCCTGCGTGCCTTCTCCAGGGACTCCAGCGCCTCGTCGTAGTGGGCCGTCCATGCCTCCGCGCCGGCCTTGCGGATCAGGAATCCGGCTACGCGGGTCGGCTGGTAGGAATCCGGCAACCGCACCTCGGAGGCAACGCGCAGCGCCTCCTCGTGGTCGTCTCGGTACATGGCCACGTCGATCCGCCCCAGGGCCACATTGAGATCGCCGAACGCCAGGGCGTACCGCGTGCCAGGCGGGTCTGACGCCGCGTCGGCCTGGGCGGCAGCTTCGGCAAGTTCGTTCGCCTGCCCCAGCCAGTCGTCGGCGGCGGCGTGGTCCCGCTGCACGGCGGACAGAGCCGAGGCGCGGAGCAGAAGCGTCCCCCGTACGGCCATCGTCGAAGGATCGCCGTCGTCGTCGAGGTCCCGAAGGGCCTGCTTCATCAATGCCACACCCCGGTCGGGCCGGGATGCCTCGGCATGGGTAATGACTGCCCGCTCGTAGCGCTCGACGGCGACCTGCCGGGGGTCCCCGGAGTGGGGCGCGGCCACGGCCATACGCGCGAGCGCGAGACGCGCGAGGTCCATGAAGCCCAACCGGTAGGCGATGATCGCCGTGGTGCGTGCGACCTCGGCCTGCATGTTATGGGCCCGCTCGCGGTCCCGGCCAGGAGCGGTGTGCGTCTGTGCGGCCACCGCGGTGTCGGAGATGAGCTCCGGCAGCGCCTCAGCGACGCCGCCGAACTCACCAGCGGCGCGGAGCTTCGCGACCTGCGTCGTCCGTTCCGCCACCTCGTCGAGCGGGCGAAGCGGTGTGTCGTCGTCCGGCGGGATGTCCCATGCGTCTAGGGCACTGCTGATGGGCGCGAGCAGCCGATCGAGCTGGTCCTTCTGAAGCATGTGGACGTAGGGCTGCCCGTGCAGCACGGACAGTGTGACGCCGAGCGCGCGGGCTACAGCGGCGAGAACGGACGGACTGGCCGGTCGTTCCCCGTTCTCGACTCGACTGAGCTGACTGGTGGATACATGGGCGAGGCGGCCCAGATCGGCCAGACTGAAGTCTCGGATGGCGCGGAACTCGCGAATACGGGCCCCGATGTGCTTCTCGATGTGGTCGGGCATACTGGCTCCCATTGCGTGCGTGACAACTCGCAATGTACGCCTGGATCACCCCGGGTTGTACCGCTCCGGCCCCCGTCCACTCGACGGGGGCCGGAGCCGTTCCGTCCCGGAGGCACGCGGACACGGCGCGGTGCTCGGGACGCGTGCTGGCCCCAACTTCCCTCACAAACTCCAGTTCCGACACGCTCCGTAAAAAATACAAGGGCCCTGCCGGAAAATATCCGACAGGACCCCTCATGTCGCCAATTCATACAGAACTCAACCTTCACTGCCTCATAGCCATTACAGACCAGAGGTAGCGAACCGAGTTAAGGGATCCCGAGAACGCCAGAAACGGCTTCGTGCACCTGGGTTGCAATGCGGGTCAACTGTCTCAGCTCATCCTCGCTGTTAGCGGCCCGCTCCATTTGCCACTCGATGAACATAGGAGCGAACCAGATAAGTTGCACCAGTCTCGATTCTACAGTCTCGCCAATTGGAGGAATCCGAGAAAGCAAAGCTACGTAAGCTTCACCAGCATCTAGATCAAACTCTCCGGACCGAAGCTTGCCGAGAAAACCGGATTCATCATCCCACGCCTCGTCCAGAAGCTCTATCAAGTCATCCATGTTCATCCTCCCGACCAGTGCCCGACTATGGCTCCCGCCGGAATGCTATTCCACACCAAGACCTCTGAGTCCTTCCTCGCATAGGAACTATGTCTCGGACTCGACGGGAAGGGGCCCGAAGAAATATCAACATACCTATGCGGAATGCGCCTCAGATCGATCGCAACCACCCCATGACCCTGATTGTACTTGCCGAATGCAATAGCAGGATTCTTTGTTGTAGATATCCACGGGGTCATCTTTTTTCCGGCGACATGGGATAGAGGACTGACCCCCACATTACTTGGATCCCGAGCGGTCAATCCCATTGCCGGATCCTCATTCTCAGCCAGCGCCCGGTAGACGATATTTCCGTCGGGATCCGGCGCGTCGGGCCTGTTACCACAGTCGCTGTTGTGAACCAGGACCGGAGTGGCCCCCGCCAGCACATAGTACGTGTGCAGGCCACGCCGCTCCTACCTGCAAGTTTGCCGGTCAGCGGGCCATTTGACAGTCCCCGGATGTTCGTGCTCGTGCGCTGGAGTCTGCTGGTGTTGCCGTCACTACTGCCGTCAGGGGTCTGCACCGCCTGGGAAATTCCAGGAATTCAGAATTCGCGTCAAGCGGCTTTGTCGTGCGGGGTGAGGCTGATGGTCAGGTCGGCGCCGAGAGCCTGAGCCAGGCGGCGCAGGAGGGGAAGCGTGGGCACGGTCCCGCCGCCTTCGAAGCGGGAGATCTGTGGCTGCTTCATCCCGCACCGCTCGGCCAGCTCGGCCTGGGACAGCCCGAGCTCGATGCGCCGGTCGTGGACGAGTTGCCCGAGCTCACGGGCGAGCGCGGAAGGCGGGTCCTGCATGGTTCCTCCCCGCCTCAGGCCGCTGGGGCGACGATGGTGACGGTGGGCTCGTCTCCGCCGGCGAGGTGAACGTCCACCGTGAGGTCCAGTGCGCGGGCCAGGCGCATGATGACCGCGATGGGCGGCAGCTCGGTGGCCGTCTCGATGCCCTCGATGTCATCGACGTCGACGTGCATGCGCTCGGCGAGATCGGCCTCGCTCAGCCCCAGCTGCTGACGCCGGTCGTAGACGGCCTTGCCCAACTTCATGGCGAGGCCGGCCTCTTCGTAGACCCGGTCGTACTCGGGGTCGGCGTCCAGGTGTTCGCCCAGCAGCCGGCGGTGGCGACGGGTCCTCCATTCGCTGTGGTTCATCGAGACTCCTTGAGGTTGCGGCTGTAGAGGTCGTGCTCGGCGGCGGCTTCATGCTCTGCCTCGCACAATTGCTGTGCGGCGTGGGCGCGGTCCACTTCGGCCTGCTCGCGCATCTTGGTCTTGCGGAACACGGTGAGCAGCACGACACGTCGGCCGGGCGCCAGCCAGTAGGTGATCCGCTGATGGGCATCGCCCAGGCGGAAGCGCAGCTCGCGGAGCTTGCCGCCCAGGTGGCGGGAGTGCGGTTCGTCAAGGGTGGTGGGCTGCTCGGCGAGCAGGTCAGCGACGCGTTCGGCCTGCTTGTAGTGATGGGCGGGAATGTTCTCCAGCCACAGCCGTACCTCCGGCTCGATCTCGATCGAGTACCGCCCGCTGTCCATATCGCCGATGATATATGACACGGGGTGCGAGAGCGCGAATACGTAGTTCAGGTCGTGTGCCGTCGCCGCGACCGCAGCCACTCCAGCGTCGCACACCCCCGTACTCCCCCCCTTCGTCCTGCTGCCACAGCGCCGCCCGCAAACCAGCGGCAACCTGCCGAGGCGGTGCAGGGTCGGCCTTCTTTCGGCAGGATCGGGCCCGAGCGGGAGAGGCAGCGCACGGCCGGGCTGGTGCGTCGCCCAGTCTGGCGGCGCGGGGCCGGGGCGGGAGGAGTCAGCCCCCGACGGGCGGCCGGGAGCTTCGCCCCCGCCGGAGGCACCGCCGACCACCGCCCTCGGCGAGTCCGGCGGCGGGCGTGAGGGTCGGCCCCCTGGCCGGCCCTGTGCCCGCGATCCGGCCGTAGGACGGTCGTGGGCGACAACTTGCTCCGCCAGGAGCCCCGTTACGGTCAGCCCGGTGACCAGGCAGGTTGCCGCTCCGGCAGCCCCGGATCACCCCCGACTGCCGGGGCGGCTCACCGCCTGCGGCGTAGCCGGCCTCCCGATTGAACGGCAGGTTTGTCGGCGACAGCGGCCAGCTCAGACGGGCGGACGCCGCCTTGAACCTCGAAGAGAAAATCTGAACGCACGCCCCGGGCCGCGCGCCTCGGCGGGTCAGTGGCCCCGGTCGCTGACGTCCGACTCCAAGGCCTCGACGCGGCCACGAAGGTCGGCGATCTGCTGAGCGGCCTCGGCCAGCGCTCGTTCCAGTGCCTCGACGCGGGCCGTCGTCCCGCCGGCGGGTGCGGTTGCCTCCGGACCGTCGGGGCCATCGGCGCCGTCGGGGTAGTCGCGGTGGACGACGAAGGCGCCCTTGCCGGGGCGGGAGACCGCCCACCCGTCCTGCTTCAGCAGGGCCATGGCCTTCTGCACGGTCAGGCTCGCCGCCCCGAACTCCCGCATCAACGCGGCCTGCGTCGGCAACGCGTCCCCCGGCCGCAGCCCCCCGGAGCGGATGCGCTCGCGCAGGGTCTCGGCGATGACCTCGAACGTCAGCGGCACCCCGCTGCCCGCCCGCCTGCGCCCGCGCCTCGCCGCCACGCCCGGTCACCCCCGCCTTCCACGCCCTCTACCAGCACAATCCGGCCCGGCCAAACCGGGAAACCGGCCCCACACTACCCGCGTCCCACCGCCCACAGAAAGGAATGAGGAGGGATGCACTTGAATGCGCCTGTGGGCCGATGTTAACGTCACGCACCCGCCGGTGATCACCACCGCGCCCCGCCGACCAAGCCCCCTCTGGTCCGGCCCCCGCGCCCAACTCCGAGGCGCCCCGTTCCCCTGTGAGCCGATCACTTCGGCCTGCCCATGTGCCCCGCGCCGTACCGCTTCCGCGCTCCCACCGAAAGGCCCCTTCCCGCATGCCCGCACAGCTCCAACTCCCGTACCCCACGACCGTTCCAGCCGCCTCACGTCCGTCGTCGCCGCTCGCGGCACCGACCTGCCCGGCGGATGCCACCGCCTCACCGGCAGGGCGGTCGGCGCTGGAGCGCCGCGCCCGGCTCACCGCCAAGCTGGCGAAGCTCGCCGCCACCGGCCAACTCGCACCCCTCGCACGACAGATCAGCACCCTCGGCGGATGCGCGCACCCGATCCGCCTGGCCGGGCACCGCACCCGCCTGGACGCCGGAACCGGCGAGGTCCTCGACCACTTCGACTCCGGCCGGCTCCCGGCGGGCGAACTGCTGGTCCGCTGCGGCAACCGCCGTGCCACCCGCTGCCCCGCCTGCTCCACCGTCTACCGCTATGACACCTACCAACTCATCGCAGCCGGACTACGCGGCGGCAAGACCGTCCCCACCAGCGTCGCCGTGCACCCGCGCGTGTTCGCCACGCTCACCGCGCCCGGCTTCGGGTCCGTCCACAACCAGCCCGACACCGGCCGCTGCCACTGCGGCCAGGTCCACGCCGACGACGACCCGCTCCTCGGCACCCCGCTCGACCCCGAGCGCTACGACTACACCGGCGCGGTCCTGTGGAACGCGCACGCCCCGGCCCTGTGGGCACGCTTCACCACCCACTTGCGGCGGGAGATAGCGAAGGCGGCGGGGCTGACGCAGCGGGACCTGCGGCACCACGCCACTCTTTCGTACGCAAAGGTCGCCGAGTACCAGAAGCGCGGCCAAGTCCACTTCCACGCCGTCATCCGCCTCGACGGACCCACAGGCCCTACCAGCCCACCACCCGCCTGGGCCACCACCCAACTCCTCGACCACGCCGTCCGCGGCGCCGCCCAACGCACCCGCGTCCACCACGAAGGCGAACCGCCGAAGCAACCGCAGCCCGCCGGGTACGTCCCCGCGTCTCCGCCCCAGGACTCAGACCGGGCGAGGCGGTTGGTGTTCCGGTTCGGGCGGCAGATCGACATCCGGGCGATCCGCAGTACGGACTTCACCGGCGGCGGCCCGGTCACCGACCGACACGTCGCCGCCTACATCGCCAAGTACGCCACCAAAGGCGCCGAGACCACCACCGGCACCCTCGACCGCCGACTCCGACTCCTCGCCGAACTCACCACCCACAACATCACCGACCACGCCCGCCGCATGATCCACACCGCCTGGCACCTCGCCACCAACCGCCGACACGCCCACCTCCGCCTGCGCCAATGGGCCCACATGCTCGGCTTCCGAGGCCACTTCTCCACCCGCACCCGCCACTACTCCACCACCCTCGCCCACCTCCGAGCCGAACGCACCGCCTGGCGAGCCGGTCAACCCGACCCCCAGACACCAGCCCCGGCATCGGCTGAGACGCAGTCTGACCAGACGGGCGGCAGTCCGGTCGGTGACCGCGCCGGACACTCCACCGACCTGGCAGCCGGTCACCGCAACATCGTCGGTCAGCACGTGGGCCCGGACACGACCTTGGTCATCTCCCACTGGCAGTACGCCGGAACCGGCCTTCTCCCCGAACTCGAACATCTCGCCGACCTCCTGACCGCGAAACGGCAGACCCGGCCCGAACAACCGACCCGAACCCGCCGCTCGGAACGCTCCGGTGACCGCCCGGGTCACTCCGCCGGTCACTCCACTGATCGGCTGACCAGCGCTGACCGGCCGGGGGCCGCCGCGTGACCGCCAGCACCGAACTCCTCACCGTCCCCCAGGTCATGGCCCGCCTCCAGCTCAGCCGCACCGCCGTCTACGACCTCATCCGCACCCGGCAACTCGCCTCCATCACCCTCGGCCGCGCCCGCCGCATCCCCACCCACGCCCTCACCGACTTCATCCGCACCCGACTCGAACAGGAAGCCGCCGCCTGATGACCACACCCCGAGACACCCCCGCCTCCCGCCGCGTGCGCGCCAACGGCGACGGAACCGTCTACCAACGCAAGGACAGCCGCTGGGAAGCCGCCGGATACGTCCTCGCCCCCGGCAACACCCGTCGCCGCGTCCGCGTCTACGGCACCACCCGGAAGGAAGCCCTGGCCAAGCTCACCGAGAAGATCGCCACCAGCAACCGCGGCCTTCCCGTCCCCTCCGCTCAAGGCAGCGTGGCCGCATACCTGACCTACTGGCTGGAGGCCGTCGCCGTCCACCAGCTACGCGAGAACACCCACACCCGCTACACCACCTGCGTCCACCGCTACCTCGTCCCCGGCCTGGGCAAGAAGAAGCTCGCCAAGCTCTCTGCCAAGGACGTTCGCACCTGGCTCAACCAGCTCCGCACCACCTGCCAGTGCTGCGTGCGCGACATCGATGCAGGGCGTGATGAGCCCCTTTGCTGCGCCGTCGGATCGTGCTGCTCCAAGCGGCTCTCTCCACTGACGCTGACCTACATCCACTCCGTACTCAAGTCCGCCCTGGAGCACTCCGTGCGCGAGGAGGAGATCCCGCGCAACGTCGCCCGCAACGTCCGCACCGGCACACCTCGCCCCCGACGCTTCGAACCCCTCACCACCGACGAAGCCCGCCAATTCCTCACAGCCGCGCGCGGACACCGACTCCATGCCCTGTTCGAACTCGCGCTCCACACCGGACTCCGCAAAGGCGAACTCCTCGGCCTGCGCTGGGAAGACCTCGACCTCGGCCGGGGCACGGCCGCCGTCCGCCGCACCTTGCAACGCACCAGCGCAGGCGGGCTCACCACGCTGCCCACCAAGACCCGGGCCTCCGAGCGCCGCATCGCCCTCCCCGCCCGCTGCCTCCAGTCGCTGAAGCACCACCGAGAGCAGCAGCAGCGCGAGCGGGATACCGCGGGCACCGCGTGGCAGCACAGCGGGTACGTGTTCGCCACGCCGCAGGGCAGGCCGATCGACCCGACCAACCTCACCCGCACCTTCACCACGCTCCTCCGCAAGGCCGACCTCCGCCGCATCCGATTTCACGACCTCAGGCACTCGACCGCGACGCTGCTCCTGGAGCAGGGAGTCGAACTCGTCGTGATCAAGGAACTCCTCGGCCACGCCCACATCGGTGTCACAGCCACCGTCTACGCCCACGTGAGGCTCCGGCTCCAGCGCCAAGCCATCGATGCTCTCGGCACCGCACTCGACGGCCTGACAAACACCGAGACAGTCAACGCCGACGGCGACGAACCACCGCCCTGCGCCGCGTCCGTCCGCTGACGTTGCCGTCAACTACTGCCGTCAAGACCCTCTGAAGCCCCACCAGACGCCGTCTGATGGGGCTTCAGATTTGCGAGTTGAACGACTACGAACCTTGGCACCCACCCAGGAACTCACGTACCGCCGAGACGCTGGTCCGCCATTCGGAGATGGAATTTCCGTCTTCATCGACAGTGAGTCGTGACCTTACTGAGGACCACGGCTCAAGAGGGTCGAAATCCCTCTCCAGCTCATCCAGGAAGATGATCGAGTTCTGGATAATCACATCTTCCCCTCGCCTATAAAGCGGCCAACAGAAGATGAAATTGCTGGCTTCCGGATTGGTGATCGAAGCAACGAGACAGGAGTCCCTTTCTTTCCCGTCGAAAATCACCTGAAGCGAATCGCGCCAACTACGCTGGTACTCCTCGATGCTCCAGTAGGACAGATCCATGTAGAACGACTCCGCGAAGTCACCAACAGTGATCCTGCCGGTCGCTCCGGCCTCTTGGAGCAAGGCGGCCGGAGGCCGATCCGATGCAACCTCGATAGAGAACGCGTCAGTTCTTGATGTAGTTGAGATCTGCATCATAGGTGCCAATCCTGTCGCCTCGACGGCTGAATACCTTCCAGCCCCCAGACACGTTGTGCCCATCGACATCGGGAGTGATGTAGTTCTTGCCGTTGAAGAATACGTCTTGTCCGTGCGAGTTGAACGGCGCCTTTTGGGGCGCAATTCTCCTGTTGTACCCCAGAGCTCCCGCGCGATCCCTTAGCGTACCGGCGTAAAGTTCTCGGTTCTGCGCACTGCGCGCGGCCACCGAATCAGGATGATAGGGGTCACCCTTCAATGCAGGAGAGGAGGTGTAGCCCTCAGGAAGATCACAGTTGCTGTTGTGAACCAGGACCGGCGTCTCGCCCGCCAGCACATAGTACGTGTGCAGGTCATCGACGGTGAAGTTGTACGTGCGAGCGTACTTGGTGAAGGGGCGGTTGCTCGTGACGATGACTGTGTTGCCCTCGTCAGTGAGCAGGGTCATGCCTGGTTCGAGGGCTGATGCGTCGATCCAGGCGTGCTCGGAGGGCGACCAGAAGGGGTGCTCGTGAGTGGCCGTGAGCTTCTCGATGCCGTCTTCCGTGGCGATGGACAGCTCGTTGAAGTACTTGTCGTGTTCCGTGACGATCAGATGGGTGACTCGTCTCGGGCCGGACTCTCCGGTTTCCGGATCGGTGGCGAGTACCTTGTCACCGACCTTCACATCCTCGATGTCCTTGGTCTTGCCGTCGGCCATGAGGACGTCGGTACCGGCCAGGAAGCACTTGAGGCAGCCCCGGGGTTTTGGCCTCGCCAGCTTTCCGCCGGGCTTCTTCCCTCCGACCATGTTGAGGATGAGATCGAAGCCGATGTTGCCGCAGATGGGACAAGTGTCAACGGTTTCGATTCCCTTGACGTGTTTCCATCCTTCGTAGAAATTCCTCAGATCCACGCAGGCGTTGTTCATGCTGAAGCTGCAGCGCTCGCGGAAATAGAGCTCCATGTTGAGCTCGTAGCTCAACCAACTGGCCCATTGCCCATTGACCCGATAGAACTGGCCGTACGTCGGGTAGTTTTGCTGGTACGCCTTCACCAGTTTCTTTGGCGGCACCGTGGAGGCACCGTTGCCAATATCCGACCACCCCTTTCCGCAGCCCGGTTGGGAGCTTCCGTAGCAATCCGAAGCGGGGTCTTTGGCGGGCTGGTATTCGTCGTTTGTTCCGTTGCTCCCAGAGCAGTAATTCGGGTAGCAAGACTCCAGGCCCGTAGGATCCGAGCGGGAAACGGGGCTGTTGTTGGAGTAGGCGTACCCGTTCATCTGAAGCGGGTCCGCGATGTTGAGGATCGGGTCCGCCGAGATGAAACGGCCCGAATTCTGGTCGTACTCGCGGGCGCCGATGTGGGTCAGGCCCGTGGTCGTGTCGTCGATGCCGACGCCGATGTAGCCGCGCTTGTTGGGCCACGACGCGGGCTTCGGGCCGCGGAGTTCGCCGTACGGCTTGAAGGCGCGGCGCGTGACCGCCTGGCCGCTCGCAAGCGCCACCGATGTGTTAGTCGTGCCGAGATGATCAGCGAGCTGAACGGACAGCTGGTGCCCCGTCGTCGCACTGTTGGTCGCGGTGCGGGTCACCATCGGGGCGCCGGACTGGGCGTAGGACCGCGACGCTCGGGTGATCGCACCCGCCCCGTCCGTCGTCACCTCCGTCTCGCCCAAGTAGAGCGTCGAGCCCGACGGAGAGTGCTCCAGGAGGCGGGTGCCAGCCGCGTCGTAGACGTACGTCGTCTTCTTGCCACCGACCGTGATCGTGTCGAGCTTGTTCTCGTGCGTCCAGGTCAGGTCCTGCGCCCCGGACGGCAGGTCGCGGAACTCGGTGTTGCCCACCAGGTCGTAGCGGTAACTGCTCTCCTTGCCCGCCGGGCTGGACCCGATAGACGTCATCGTGTGCGGCTGCTCGGGGTTGTAGCCGTACGTGAAGGTGACGCTCTTCGTCGCGTCCGTCGCGTCGCGCTCGATCATCTTGGCGCGGTTGCCGAGCCAGTCGAAGGTGAAGGACTGGTGGTAGGCGGTCGCGCCCGTGGAGACCGTGGCCGAGGCGGGGGCTGTCGCCGCCAGCGTCGATGTCAGAGAGGCGTCCGGGCTCGACGCGTCCGATGCCGTGTCCGGGGCGTCGGCCACCGGGCCGGACGAGGCCGCGTAATCGGTGCGCGGGCCCCAGGTCGTGCCGTTCGCGGACTTGCAGCCGGTGCCGTTTCCTGCCGGGGTGATGTTCGACGTCCAAGCGTTGACAAGTTCGCCCATCACGTCGTACGTGAAGCACTGCGTGTCCCACGTGTCGCCCGAAGTCTCCGACAGCTGACGCGCGTTGGACGTGATGAGACCCGACTTGTCGTACGCGTAGTAGCTGTCCGAGATGCGGTGCGGGCCGGCGGTCTCCCGGTCGGCGAGCGTGCGCTGGAGTCTGCCGGTGTGCGGGTCGACGAAGTTGGTCGTCCAGACGCGGTTGGGTTGCGAGCCGGACACCGTTCGCAGGGGCTCGCCATACGGTGAGTAGGTGACGTCGGACGTATACCAGGCGAGACCGGAGGTCGACTCGGCGAGGCCGTCCCTGTTGTAGCGGGTGACGACCTTCTCCCGTGCCAGGCCGCCCACGGAAGGCAGGGTGACCGTCCGCGGCTTGCCCGTCGGGGTGTACGTGTACTCGTACTTGTAGGTGCCAGAGACACCCGTCGTCAGGGCATTGGCCGGGATCACCGTCTCCGAGCCCGTGGGGCGATATTCGGTGTCGTAGCCCGTGACGCGGCTGATGTAGTCGCCGTTCGCGGTGTGCCTGGTCGAGGCGACCGGCTGGCCGAGCGCGCCCGGGAGGGAGTCGTAGGTGAACGACTTGACCGGAGTGGCGGTCTCCGATCCCTCACGTACGAACTTGATGCGGCCCAGGTCGTCGTACTCCGTGTACGTCGTCCTCGACTCGGCGTCGGTCACCTTGTAGGGACGGTCCGCCTCGTCGTACCAGGTGTCGGTCTTGCCCACGTCGGGGTCGGTGGTGGAGGTGACTCGGCCGCGGGCGTCGTACGTGTACGTCCATGCGTTTCCGGCCGAATCGGTGACCTTGTCGCGGTAGCCGCGGTCGTCATATCCGTAGACAGTCGTACGGCCCTGGTCCGTGCCGCTGTCGTCCTTGTAGTGGCGGATCGAGGTGACTCGGCCGAGGGCGTCTGTGAAGGTTCGGGTCCGTGGAGTCGTGGAGCCGGGCGGGTCCACGTATGTACTCGTGTCGGCGTATTCCGTCCGCGTCACGTACGCGACCCCGGGATCGTGGTACGTCGACTGCCTCACCGGCCGCCCCAGGCCGTCGTACCGGTACATGACCCGGCTCGGGATCAGCGACTTCGACTTGGGGTCGAAGAGTTCGGCGGCCGGCTCGCCCTTCGCGAGGTACGCACTGGTCTGCTCGTCGACCAGGCCATGGTCGTTGTAGGTGGTGTCCGTGACAACTCGGCCGGGGCCGTGGGCCTCCGACTGGGTCTGGACCTGGCGCATCAGGCCGTCGTAGATGGTCACCTGACGGCTGTAAGTGCCGTCGTCCTTCAGCGCCTTGGTCGTGACGGCTGCGGGCCGGGTCTCATCGGAGGTGGCGGTCGCCGGCTGGTACGCGATCTCGACGTTCGGCGACGTGCCACCCGAGGAACGGGATGGCGACCAGCCCTTCACAAAGCGGCCGAGGGCGTCGTACTCGTTGCGCGTGACCCGCCCGTTCGCGTCGGTGACGGTCAGCGCCAGGCCTCGGCCCGGATCGAAGGTCGTGGTGACGGCATGACCCTTGGCGTTGATCGCCTTCACCGACGTGACGGGGCCACCCGCGTCTGCGGGGGTGTACTGCGTCTCCGTCGTACCGGCGCCCGGCTTGGTGAGGGTGCGGATCCGGCCCAGGGGATCGTACGTCGACTTGGTGACGATCGAGTACGAGGTGCCGGTGCCGTCGATGCCGGCGGCGGAGGTGACCAGCCCCTTCGTCGGCGTCTCCCCGTACTGCAGGTTGTCGTAGCTGTTGCGTACCGCCTTGATGAGCTTCGTCGCAGGGTCGGCGGTGTCATGCGCCGCGCACGTTGTGCCCGTGGTCCGTTGTTGCTTTGGCAGGCCGATCAGCCATGCCGACGTGTTGTGCATGTACGACGTCTTGGTGCAGGTCCGGTTGGAGAAGGACTCGCCGGAGCCGTCCGGCTTGACCACGGCGGTCTCGACCTCGATCGGCACGCCGTATGTGTCGTCGACTGTCGTCAGCGTCCGGACGGCCTGCCAGCTCGACTCGACCGTCTGAATGACGTCGGTGCGCTTGACACCGCTGCGGTACGCGAGGAGCGGATCCATGTCCGTGCCGTCCTCGGCCTCGCGGGGCCGGGACGCCGTCTGCTTCGACCAGGGATAGTTGAGGGTGCGGTTCTTCGGGGTTCCCTTGTCGGAGTCGAGATAGGTCAGGCTCTCCGCCGTCATGCCGGCGTACTGCTGTGCGTCGTCGGTGACCAGTGTGTACTTGCCGCTGGAGTCCTTGACTTCGCCGCCGACGCCTTGGAAGTACCGGGTCACGGAATACGACTGCTCCTGCGTCGCCCCATCGGTCTTGCTGCCCTTGGTGACCGCCACCTGGCGGTATCCGCGCCAGACACTGTGCGTGCGCAGGGACGGGCGCGTGAACTCGTCGTCGGTCTTTGCCCAACCGGGGCCCGTGTACGTGTACCTGGTGTGGATCGGCTTGCCCCGCGAGGTGACCTTGTCGGTTTCGGTCACGGAGTCGACGACGTACTTGTTGAACCAGGACTTCGCGGGTGTCTTCTCGTCGCCGTCGGGTGACCAGCGCACCGGGTAACAGGTGTCGTTTTTCTTACCCTGGTCCTCGGCCGGAGCCGTGGCGCAGCCGCCCGTGTACTCGACCTCGATGTCACCGCCGTGCTCGGTGGCGACCGTGCCGATGCGAGGGCGGGTGAAGGGCGGGCGCTGGTCCTTCGAACCGCTCGTCACCAGGTTGGGGAGCTGGCGGTCCTGCAGACGGTCCTTCAGCGGAGACTCCGACCCGACCGTGTACTCGCCGAAGCTGACGCCGTCCTTGTGCTGGAGCGTGCCGGTCGTGTCGCCGGGAGCGAAGCCGCGGCGGGTGATCGAGTTCAGCCAGAGGCCGGGGGACGAGTAGTACCAGTCCTCCGGGAAGGACTGATGGAGTTCGTAGGTGTCCACCTTGCCCAGGCCGCTCTGGCCGGCGCGGGTCGCCTTCGTCGTCACCGAGTCCAGGCGCATCTGCGTCCAGAAGGAGGGGAAGGCCGGGCACAGCTTCGAAGTGGACTTGCAGTTGAGGTTGCCGGGGGTGTCCCACCAGGGGCGGTACTCGCCCTGGTCGTTGGTCTTGGCGAAGTTCGCCGCGTCACATGCCGTGGCCGACTTCAGGCAGCGCTGCGCCACGCCGAACTCGACCGTCGCGGACGGCTTGGTGAGGTCCGAACGCATGCCGTACTCGATGGTCGTCGGGTAGGCGTAACGGTCGTACTGCTCGGGGGACTTGAACTTCTTCTTTACGGCGTAGTGGTTCGTCTCCTGCTTCCACGTGACGACCAGCGTGTTGCCGTGCACGTCGACGACCTTGTCCAGACCCCAGCGCCAGGCCTGCTTCTTGCCGGCACCGCAGCGGGAGTCGGCGAAGGCGGTGGCGTGGCAGGGCTCGCCGGGGTGGTTGCCGAAGACGGGGACGGTGGAGACCGAGTTGGTGTCGGCGTGACCACCGCCCACCTGGTTGAGGCCGTAGTAGTACCTGGTGCCGTCCGTGGTCGTGACGATCCAGTACTCGCCGTTGTTGTCGCCGTTGGTGCCGCCCGTACGGCGCTCGATCCGGGTGCCGTCGTCGCTCGCGGGACGGTAGATCTCCGTGTCGGTCTCGGGGTTGCTGCCGGCGGCCGCGTCCCGCACCAGCTCGGTCGTCTTACCGCCCAGCGACATCACCGCGTTGTACGACACCCAGCACAGATCGGACGTCTTGTCCTTCTTGGCCGTGTTGTTGGCGGTGCCGGACTTCATCTTCTTGCGGTCGTCCTGGCAGGAGCGGTACCGGCGTTCGATGTGACCGGCGTCGTAGTCCCAGCCCTCACCGATCCAGGAGGCCTGGGGGGAGGTGACCGCCGTACGGCCGTCCACCGACTGGGAGTTGTAGGTGAAGGTGACGTTGGGAGACGGGCCGGCGGGGGCGGCCGGGATCGTCAGCGGGTACGACCAGCTGAACGCGCCGGAGGAGCCGCCCGCCTCCCATTTGCCATTGGAGGCCAGGGGCGTGGCCTTGAACGTGCCGCCCGCGCCGCCGCCGGAGTCGACCGCGCCGACGACGGCGGAGTCGCCGGTGGCGGCGACCGGGGTTACAGAGGTGGTGTAGGAGGCCTGGGCGATGGACGGCCGGTCGGATTCCGCGGACTTGGTGGCCGAGGCCGGGGTGACCGTCCCGTCCGCCGCCGTGTCGACCGTCGCCGTGATCGACTGGGTCTTGGTGTCGTTGACCGTCTCCAGTTCCTCGTACTCCTGGCACGCCTCGACGTCGGGCGTCGTCAGATAGCACTCGGGGAACTGGACGAAGCGCAGCCGGGAGGCCCAGTCGGCACCGTAGAGGTTCTTGAACTTGGCGTAGTCGAGCTTGACCGAGATCGGGACCGAACCGGTCGCCGGGGCCTGGACCTTGACGACGGCACCGTCGACGCCCTGGGAGACAGCGGCGGTGCGGTCGTAGACCTGGACGTCCCAGGTGCCCGTGGGGGCCGCCTGGTCCGGGGCCTGGCCGAGGCTGACGGGGAGGTCGTCGACAGGGGTGAGGTCTGCCTGCTGAGCGGTGGCACTGGCCTGGGTCGCACTCGCCGTCGAGCCAAAGGTGACCGAGCCGATGTCGGGAGCCGGCGGCGTGGCCGTGCCTGTTGGGGCCCGTTCCAGGTCCGCGGGGACCTCGGTCTTCAGGGTCTCCAGGTCCTTGCTGACGACATCGCCCGCGACGGTCTCTTCCTGGTCGAGAGCCTCCAGGTCCAGCGTCTCGCGGCCCTTTTCGGCAACCGTCGGGTCGGGTGGCAGAGCCAGCGAGGTTGCGGGGAGCAGGCCCACGAGCAGGGCGGCGCTGATCGAGGGCACGAGGACCGTGCGTAGGCAGCGCAGCCGACGACGACGGACATGCGAGAAGCGACCGAACACGGCGAGGTCCCCCCGGACCACTCAAGGCGGGCCAGGAACAGACCACGCGTGATGGCGTATCAGATTCGGAGATTCTGTGTCGCCCTTGCGAAGTTCCGCTAGATCACTTGTACGGATGTGATGATCGCCACGGTGCGTAACGCGATGTAACGGCCAGTGAAGCAGGAAGTCGCATAAACCCGAGGTAAGGGAAGCCGTAACCCGTCCGCCATCAACCAGGCATTCCAGCGGGCCTCTCTCAAATGACCTCCAAATCAAGGCCACTTCCAGATGCTTTGATCCGCTTCACCCGAATCGGTGGGCCAGACACAGCAGTTATCCTCCCGCGTGTCCAACTCCCTTTACGGACTCATCCGTTGATCGACTCAATCGGCCCCGCCCCGTGCAAAGCGTGACGGCGGCTCACTGATGAGCCATCATCGGCTGGCCCGGCCGGGCCCTGTCTCGAGCCGGTTCCAAGGGGGGAAGGGGAAGTCGCCCGATGACGCGCAAGGAGCGCAACTGGCGTCGTGTGCCCGGAAGACGGACCACAGCCGCCGTACTGACCGTGACGCTCGCCGCGACCGGTATCACCTTCGTCAGCCTCGGTCTGGACGGCCCCGGCTCGCGCGACAGGTCGGGGGATGACCGGAACGCGAAGCCGGTCACCGAGGCCGCCGCGATCAGGCGCGCCGCGAAGACGGGCAAGTCCGTCGAGGTCACCGAGCTGCGCACCGCGCACTCCACCACATGGGCGCGGCCCGGCGGAACCATGGCCAAGAAGCTGTATGCCTCTCCGATCCGGGCCAAGGTGGGCGGTGAGTGGAAGGACATCGACTACGACCTCCACCGCACCGATGACGGCTGGGTGCCCGGGGCCACCAACACGCGGGTGGTGTTCTCGGCCGGCTCGAAGGCACAGGGGGCAGAAAGGCGGGACCAGCGTGCCTCCCGTTCCGGCGTCCACCGAGTCTCCCTGGTCAAGGGCGTACGGAGTGCCACCGACGCCGAGACTGCGAGCCCTCTGGTCGCCCTTACCGTTGACGGCCACACCATCCAGCTCACCTGGCCGGGCACGGTCCCCACCCCGATCATCGACGGCTCGCGCGCGCTGTACCCGGAGATCTTCCCCGGCGCCGACCTCGTCCTGACCGCCGACGACGACGGGTTCGCCCAGCTGCTCGTCCTCAAGAACCGGCAGGCCGCGGCCGATCCACGAGCCAAACAACTCACCTATGGCATCACGTCCGCAGACCTGGCCTTCCGCCTCGACCCGATCACCGGCGTCCTGGCCGCCGAGAACGGCGACGGCGACGAGGTCGCGATGTCGCCCACACCCTTGATGTGGGACAGCAGCGGCTCCCCGGCGGTCACCGACGGCGAGGTCGGCGCCACCGCGCAGCCGACCTCGTCGGAGAGCCCCGAGCCCAGCGACTCGACCACCGAGCAACCCAGCGACAACCCGAGCCCCACCGACGAACTCATCGAGACCGACGAGCAGGGCGACACCACCCCCGAGACACTCCCGGCGGCCGCCGATGATCCCGCCCCCGCGGTCTCGGAGTCCCCCCTGCCGTCCGCCCCGGCCGAGCCGACGCCTGCGCCGACGCGGAGCGGGTCGGCGGCCACGCTCAGCCTGCCCGGGCTCGACGGCCCCTCACCGGACTCGCGCGGTGAGCTGGTCGAAACCGATCTGTCCGGAGGGAACTGGGTACTCACCCCCGACCAGGCATTCCTCAACGACTCTGCGACCAAGTACCCCGTCTTCGTCGACCCGTCGGTGAAGAAGCACGTCCAGAACTGGACCACCGCGTACAGCCGCCACCCCAACGCCACCTTCTACAACGGCAAGGGCTTCAACAAAGGCGGTACGCACGAGGCCCGGGTCGGCTTCGAGTCGGACACCTGGGGCACCTCGCGCTCGTACTTCAACATCGCCTTCGACAAGGACCTCAAGGGCACGCAGATCAAGAGTGCCAAGCTGTACATGCTGGAGACGTACTCCTGGTCGTGCAGCGCCCGCGCGATGAGTGTGCACGTCACCGGAAAGATCAACGGGCGTACCAACTGGAAGAACGCGCCCAAGCTGCACGACGGCAACAAGGTCGCGACCAAGAGCTTCGCCCATGGCTACAAGTCCGGGTGCCGGGACGCGTGGGAGTCGTTCGACGTCAAGAAGGCCGCGCAGCAGCGTGCCGACAAGGGCGCCGACACCCTCACGCTCGGCATGCGGGCCCGGGACGAGAACTCGCAGTACGCGTGGAAGAAATTCCAGGCCAACGGTGATTTCCCGCCCGTCGTGGACCTTGAGTACAACCGCAGACCGGCCGTGGTTCCCGGGTCGCTCGACCTCGGCCCCGACGCCAGGTGCACCACCACCGAGCCGTATGTGCGCATGGGGTCCGGAAGCCTCACCTTCACCGCGAAGGCGTCCGACAAGGATGCGAACCTGGACTTCTTCGACTTCGACCTTTGGCCCACGGGCAAGTGGGACAGCACCGGCGATCTGCTCGGCTCCGTCGGCAAGGTCCTGGTGGGCAAGGACAAGGGTCTCGCGCTGAAGACCACCCCTGGCTTCTCCACCGGCAAGCTGACGAACGGCACGGTTTACTCGTGGCGGGTGCAGGCCCGCGACGACGGGAGACTCACCTCCGGTTATCACCCGGCCAAGACGCCCTGCCGGTTCGTCCTCGACACCGCCGCGCCCAAGCCGCCCAAGGTCAGCTCCACCGACTTCCCCAACGCGGACCGCGCCGAGAACGGCTTCGGCAGCGGAGGCGAGGACTCCGTGTGGAGCACCAAGAAGTTCGGTACGCCCGGCTCCTTCACTGTGCGTGCCCTGAACACGGACGTCGTGCGCTACGAGTACGGCTTCAACGCGCCCAGCTACCCGTTCCACCTGAACCGCACAGCAGGTACGGCAACGAGTGTCAGCGCCATCCTGGCGAACGCCAAGCCAACGACCGCCGGCCCCAACGTGCTGTACGTCCGGGCCGTGGACGGCGCGGGCAACGTGTCCCAGCCGACGAAGTACCTCTTCTACGTCACCCCTCGCGACCAGGCCGACGCACCCGGCGACTTCACCGGTGACAAGCTGCCCGACCTGATGGTGGTCACCCAGGCGGGCGACCTCGCCCTGTACCCGTCCCAGGCCGTCAGCGACCTCACCAAGGGCTCCGGCGATCTGGACCACTCGATGCCCGGGGCCTACCAGGCCAATCGGAAGAAGGACCCGAACGGCGACAACCTACCGCCGTACGAAGGCGCACCCTCCGGTCACTTCAAGGGCGCTCTGATCACCCACAACGGCGACATCTACGGCGGTGACGGCCTCCAGGACCTCGTCGTCCGGCTCGGCGACAAGCTGTGGGTGTACCCCGGTGACGGGTACGGAGCGGTCAACATCGACAAGCGGGTGGAGATCCTGCTGCCGGACGGTGCGCCCAGCCCGGCGAGTCTGACCCAGTTCGTCTCCGCGGGCGACGCCACCGGCGACGGCCGGACGGACTTCTTCGCCACCATCGGCGACGAGCTGTGGATCTTCACCGGCTACCACGGGGCGACCATCGACCAGGCGACCCGGCTGTGGTCATCGGGCTGGGTGGCACGCGACCTCGTCACCGTGCAGGACATCTCGGGCGACGGAGTCACCGACCTCGTCTACCGGTCCGACCCCGCGGCCAAGCTGATACTCCGCAAGGGCATCGCCGACAGCGCGGGCGGAGTCGACCTGGATTCGCTGGCTTCCGCCGGGGACTCCGCGGGCGGCAACGACAGCGACTACGGTTCCGCCGGCTGGTCGGTCGCCAACGTTCCCCTGCTGATCGGAACACCGGATGCCAATGGGGACTCCATCCCCGACGTCTGGACCATTCGTTCCGACGGTTCGGTCCGCTTCTACGCGGGCGGCAGGACGACGCTCCCGGGCTCCGGCACGGAGATCGTCGGCGCCAGCAAATACTGGAAGAACCGGATCGCCATCGGCTGAGGGCACGGTCACGGCGAGGGGAGGGCCGACCGCAGTGCGCGGTCGGCCCTCCCCCTTGTCTGCGTGCCGGTGCCGAGCGGGTTCCCTACCTCGGAGGACCTGGGCGTCGATTGATGGTCGTCAGGTCGATCTCGATGTCGAAGGGGACGGTGACCTTGAGGCAGTCGTGGAAGATGCCGGTGAGGGCGTACGACTTCGTGGCCGGGTCGAGTTCGTAGACGTAAGCGACAGGGAGGCCCTTGTCCTCGTCCTGTTCCACCCGCCAGAAGTGCCGGACACCTGCCGCGGCGTACTTGCGTGGTTTGACGTCGCGGTCGCGTTCGAAGGAGTCGACTGAGACGACCTCGACAACAAGCACGATGTCTTCCGGTTTGTACCAAGTCCGCTTGGGCCCGGTGTTCGCTTCCAGGGGGAAGACAAGGACATCCGGCCCCGGCCGGTTCCTGATATCCAGCTTGATTGTCATCTCTCGGATGACATCGAGATAGTCCGGTGCTTGCTCCAGAAGCGCGTTCTCCAGCAAACGCATGCATCGCGAGTGGAACCGAGTCTGCGGACTCCAGAAAACGAGACTCCCGTCGATCAACTCCGTGTGCGGCGGGAGGCCCGGGATCCGGTCGAGGTCGTCGGCGGCCCAGCCTTCGGGGGGCGGGATCGGCCAGCGGTACTCCGGCTCGCCGTCGAGTCCATCGTCCGGTTCGCTGTCGGATACGGGGCCCATGGCTGCTCCCATGCGACGGAGTCTCGACTGCTCCCGCAGCGTACCCAGCACGGATGACGGATGGCTCAGCCCAACGAGTGACCAGCTCACGGGACACCCGTTCGGGAGTCGCCGGAGGGTCTAATCTGACGACATGTCAGATGATGAGTCGTACGAACTGCTCGGGTTCGACAACGTCCTGCTGCCGGTCGGGGACCTCGGCGAAGCGGTCGGCTTCTATGAGCGGGCCGGGTTCGAGGTGGCATTTCGACTGGACGAGGCGGAGATCGCCCTACTGAAGGTGGGCAAGGAGACGCCCGGAGTGCTACTCCGGGTCGAGGAGGAACTGCGGCACCGGCCGCCCATGTGGGCCTCGGCGCGGGTGTGGCTGGAGGTGCGGGACGCACGGGCCGCCGCGCGGGCCCTCGCGGCGGCCGGGGTGCAGCCCCTCGATCCGCCGTTTCCCGTCGCCACCGGGTGGACCGTGGAGTTCGCGGATCCGTGGGGGAACGTCATCGGGCTCACGGACTACAGCAAGCGGCCGGAGTTGGCGCGCACCACGTGAGCGTGACACCGGCTGCCCTCACCCGAGCCACCACTCGCTTGAACACGTTCAAAAACAGCGCTACAGTCTCACCACAGCGTTTTGAACGTGTTCAAGAAGGGGTGGGGGCATGGACCTCACGGTCGTCGCATACGTCATCTATCTGCTGGTCAGCGTGGGGCTGACCGTCTGGGTGGCGCGGACGTTGAGCAGGAACGGGCGGATCTTCCTCGCGGATGTACTGCGGGGGAACGAGAAGCTCGCGGACGCGGTGAACCATCTGCTGGTCGTCGGGTTCTATCTCGTGAACCTGGGGTTCGTGGCGCTGTACCTGAACACGGACGGGGCGATCGACAGCCCGCGTGAGGTGTTCGAGGCGGTCTCGGCGAAGCTCGGGGTCGTATTGCTGGTGCTCGGCGCGCTGCACCTCGGGAACGTGTTCGTGCTGAACAAGTTCCGGCGGCGGGGGGTCATGGAGCGGGAGCAGGTGCCGCCGGTCGCGCCGCAGGGCTGGGTCACTCCCGGAGTTCCCGGGGCTCCCGCGGCCCCTCCGGTCGGGGCGTGACGTCGATGGTGGCCGCAGTCGAAGCCACCGGGGGCCGGGGCGCCGAGCGTGTCCCGGTCAGCCCGGTCACGCCGATCGCCCCAGTCACCCCAGTTGTCCCCGTCCGCGGGCTCACCGTCCTGTACGACGCCCAGTGCGGCCTCTGCGCCTTCGTACGGGACTGGCTGGGGCGGCAGCGGCAGCTCGTGCCGTTGCGGTTCGTGCCGGCCGGGTCCGAGGAGGCCCGGTGGCGGTTTCCCTCGCTCGATCATCGGGCGACTCTGGAGGAGATCACCGTTGTCGGGGACGGCGGACAGATCTATCGCGGGTCGGCGGCCTGGATCGTCTGTCTGTGGGCGCTGCGCGGGCACCGACCGCTCGCCCACCGGCTGAGTACCCCGTCAGGGGCGCGGTTGGCCCGGGGCGCGGTGCTCGCCGCCGCGAAGTGGCGGGGGGCGCACCGGCCGCCCGGCAGGATCGGCGGGGCCGAGTTGGAGGGGTGGGAGTACGACCGGCGGTCCGGGTGGACGTACTCCCCGGCCGACGGCTGTGGAAGCGGCACCTGCCCGACTCGTTAGGCTCTGCCCGTGCCCGCAGTGAACGACAGCCTCAGCCCGCAGCCCGGAACCGAGCCCTCGTCGGCGGCGGAGCCCTCGGCCGCCCGAGGCGACGCGGAGTCCGGCGGCCCCAGGGACGGCGCGGAGCAGCCCGGCCCCAAGGGCTCCGCCAAGTCCGAGCAGACCCGCGCGCTCATCCTGGAGACCGCGTTGCGGCTCTTCCAGGAGCGCGGGTACGACAAGACGACCATGCGGGCCATCGCCAAGGAGGCCGGGGTCTCCGTCGGGAACGCGTACTACTACTTCGCGGGCAAGGAGCACCTGATCCAGGGCTTCTACGACCGGATCGGCGCCGAGCACCTGGCGGCGGTGCGGCCGGTACTGGAGCGGGAGAAGGACCTGGAGGCGCGGATCGCCGGGGTGCTGAAGGTGTGGCTGGACGTGGCGGAGCCATACCACGAGTTCGCGGCCCAGTTCTTCAAGAACGCCGCCGACCCGGACAGCCCTCTCAGTCCCTTCTCCCCCGAGTCGCAGGGGCCGCGCGAGGAGGCCATCAACCTCCACCGCGAGGTGCTGGCCGGAGCCAAGGCCAAGGTGCCGGACGAACTCCGGGACGTCCTCCCCGAGTTGATGTGGCTCTCCCAGATGGGGCTCGTGCTGTATTGGGTGTTCGACCGGACTGAGGGGCGCGAGCGCAGCTACCGGCTCGCCGAACGCGGCGCGCGGCTGACGACCAGGGGGGTCTCGCTGGCACGGTTCCGGGTGCTGCGGCCGCTCGTCCATGAGGTGCACGAGCTGTTCACGGACTTCCTGCCAGGGATGACGAAGGTGCTGCCGGATCCGGGGGGCAAGGGGCAGGGCGGGTGATCACTAAGTCCCGGTACGGCTCGGGGTGATGGCTTGAAAGCGACGGTGACACTGCCGCGGCCACAGTAAGCCCGTGGCGTCACAGCACCCCCACCAACGCCCACACCGTCTTCCCGTGCCGCCCTCGACTCCACACCCCCCACGCGACCGCCAGATGCTCCACGAGAAGCAGCCCCCGCCCGGTCTCCTCCCACTCCCCCACCTCCCGCAGCCGAGGCACGGCCATCCCCTCGTCCGACACCTCCACGAGACAGGACCCGTCCGCCAGCGCGGTCACCGCCACCTCGAACTCCCGCTCCAGCAACGGCCCGTGGCGTACGACATTGGTCGCCAGCTCCGACACGACGAGGACCACGTCCTCCAGCGCCGGGTCACCGTCGCCGTGCCCCCAGGCCGCCAGGTGATCCCGTACGCGTCGCCGGGCGAGCCCCACGGACGCCGGATGGCGGGGCAGCCGGAAGGAGTTGCGTCTCAACACGTTTGCTCCTCACGCCAACCACGTCCCCGACACACGAAGATGCGGTGCGTGAGCGCTCTCTGTCACTCCCGCGAAGGTCGCTCCCGCGACTTCGCGTCAGCTGTCACAGGACGCCTGTCATATCCACTTCGAGCCACGGCGGATCCGCGGCCGATTCGCGGCTGACCCGCGGCCGATTCGCGGCTGACCCGCGGCTGATCCACGGCTGATCCACAGCTGATCCACAGCTGATCCACGGCTGATCCGCGGCTGATCCACGGCCGTCATATCCATTCCAGCCTCCACAGCCGGAACACGCCGGTCCCGTCCGACAGATGCTGCGCCCCGCCGACGTCCTCGGTGCTGAGGACGTACTCGTTGCGCTGCCACAGCGGAATCAGCGGCACGTCCTGCGCCACGACCTCCTGCAGTTGCCGGAATGCGGCCGCGGCCCCGCTGCGGTCCTCGTAGCGGCGGCTGTCCTGGATGAGCCGGTCGGCCACCCCGCTGCTGTAGCCGTTCTTGAGGGAGCCGCCGGTGCCGACGAGGGGCCCGCTGAAGGCGTCGGGGTCGGGGTAGTCGGCGACCCGGCCGACGGCGTACGCGTCCAGTTCCCCGGCGGCGTAACGCCGCTGGAAGTCCGTCCGCTCGTACGCCTTCGTCGTGACCGCGAACAGCCCGCTCGCCTCCAGCTGGGACTTCAGCTCGGCGGCCTCGGCGGCGGCCGACTCCCGGCCTTCTGCGTATCCGTAGGTGAGGCGCACCGGCATGTCCACCCCGGCCGCGTCGAGCAGTTCGCGGGCCCGCTGGGGGTCGGGCTTGGGGTACGTGTCGAAGAACGAGGTCGTGTGCCCCGTGACGCCGGTCGGGATCAGCGAGTACAGCGGGTCGGTGGTGCCCCCGTAGACGTCGGCGACCAGCTTCTCCCGGTTGACCAGCGAGGCCAGCGCCTGCCGTACCCGGCGGTCCTGAAGGGGCGAGCTCGCACGTACGTCGAGGACCAGATTGCGGGTCTCGGTGCTGTCGGCCTCCGTCACCCGCTGGTCGGGGGCGCCGGCCGTCAGCCCGGCCGGCACGGTGGACGGCAGTGCCCGTGTGGCGACGTCGACCTGCCGCGCCGTCCACGCCGCCTCCAGCGCCGCCGAGTCCTCGTAGTAGCGCACGAGGACGGGGCCGCCGGTGTCCTGGACGGCGCCCTGGTAGGCGTCGTTGGGCCGCAGGCCGGCCTGCTTGTCCTTCTCGTACGAGGTCAGGACGTACGGTCCGGTTCCGTCGGCGCCGCCGTCGGTGCGCAGCCGGTCTGTCGGGTACTTCGTGCGGTCGACGATCGCCCCGGCGCCGGTGGCCAGCTTGAACGGGAACGTGGCGTCCGGCACGGAGAGGCGGAAGCTGACGGACAGTCCGCTCGCGCTGACCGACTGGACGGTGTCGAGCAGCGAGGCGGGGCCGGCGTCGGAGTTGATGCGCAGGACCCGTTCGAAGGAGTACTTCACATCCAGGCCGGTCATCGTGCGCCCGCTCGGGAACGTCAGCCCGTCCCGCAGGGTGCAGCGGTAGACGGTGAGCGCGTTGCCGACGAACTCGCAGCTCCGGGCCGCGTCAGGGACGGGGGTGGCGGCGCCCGGTTCGAACGTCAGCAGCGACTGGAAGACATTGCCGAACAGGGCCCAGGAGCCGGCGTCGTACGCCCCGGCCGGGTCGAGCGAGGTGATCGTGTCGGTCGTGCCGACCGTGATCGTCCTGTTCTCGTCCCGCTGGGCCGGCATGAGCTGCCAGCCGCCCACCGCCGCGATCGCCAGCACCAGCAGCGACGCGAGAATCCGCAAGCGAACCGACTGCACGGCGCCCCTCCCAAGACCCCCACCCGGTCCACGACGCACAGTGGTTGCGAGGTGGCGCGGATCACCTAACCACAGGGGTTTGTGTGGGGGGAAGAGGGATCTTGTTTAGTTGATAAAGAACTCACCGAGAGCGCTACTTGACGCCCGCCAGGACTTCTTGACGGCCCGTCACACAAGAACTGACGGCCGCTCATGCCTGCTTCGACGCCAGTTCCACCACCGTGATGTCCGACGGCGCCCCCACCCGCACCGGCGGCCCCCACGCGCCCGCGCCGCGGGTGACGTAGAGCTGGGTGTCGCCGTAGCGTTCGAGGCCCACGAGGGTGGGGTTGACGGCTGCGGCGACGTAGTTCACGGGCCACATCTGGCCGCCGTGGGTGTGACCTGAGAGCTGGAGGTCGACGCCGTGGTCGACGGCGTCGTGGATCTGGACGGGCTGGTGGGCGAGGAGCACGACGGCCCGCGAGGTGTCCCGGTCGCCGAGCGCCTTCGCGAAGTCGGGGCCCATGCCCTCGTCCTCGCCCGCCACGTCGTTCACGCCGGCGAGGTCGAGGTACGGCAGCTCCCGGCGGGCGTTCTCCAAGGGGGTCAGGCCCAGTCGCCGTACCTCCTCGACCCACTGTTCGGCGCCGGAGAAGTACTCGTGGTTGCCGGTGACGAAGTAGCTGCCGTGCCGTGCCTTCAGACCCGCGAGGGGCGCCGCCGCCGGGCCCAGGTCCGCCACACTGCCGTCGACCAGGTCGCCGACGACCGCGATCAGGTCGGGCTGCGTCGAATTGATCGTGTCGACGACCTTCTGCGCGAAGCCCCGGCCCAGCAGCGGGCCGAGGTGGATGTCGCTGACCACCGCGATCCGGAAACCGTGGGCCGCGCGCGGGAGTTTCGCCAGCGGCACGGTGACGCGCTTGACCTTGGGGCCGCGTACGACGCCGTAGGTGCCGTAGCCGACGGTGCCCACGGCCGCGGCGGCGACGGCGCCGCCGACCACGCGGGAGACGAAGAGGCGGCGGGAGGGGTCGAGCGAGGGGGCGTTGGAGGCGTTCGCGGCCGGTTGCGCGGGCTCGGCGGACGCGTACTCGGCGGACGCGGGGTCGGCGGACGCGGACTCGGCGAGGTCGTCGGTCGGCTCCGTGGGCTTCGCACCCGCCGGGACCGGCTGCGGCTCGCGTACGACTGGCTCCGGCTGCTCCACGGGGGCGGGGGCCGGGGCGGGGGCGCGCCGGGCCACCAGGCGGCGCACGAGGGGCCGTACGAGCTCCCCCGCCAGCAGGGCGAGCAGGAGGTACAGCGTGAGGGCGAGCCACATGAAGCCCGGCCACGTCAGCGTCTGCTGCAACCAGAAGGGGGCGCCGCCCCGCTCGGCGACGAAGCCGGCCACCATCAGCAGCGGACCGGCGATGAACACGCCGGTGCCCACGCGCCGTGCGAGCCCCGGCCCGCGTGTCGTGTCGCGCACCAGACGGCGCCACGCGTACCAGTGCAGGGCCGCGAAGGCGGCCAGCACCAGCACGGCCACGAGAACGAAAACTACGACCATGGCGCCGTGCTCCCCGCTATGCCGTCTTCCGGAGGGCGCGCACTCCGCGCAACCCGATGACCCCGATGACCGTCCCAAGGACAAAGGAGACGACCGCGAGCGTCAGATGCACCCAGAAGTACGCCGTCGGGTCGCCCGCGTCGTCGAACGCGAGCCCACTCCCGTCCTTCCACAGGTTCTTGACGAAAGTGATCCAGATGACCCAGCTCCACACCCCGAAGGCGAGCAGGAACCAGGAGAGGGGGCGGCTGAGCTTCATGGATTCAGTATCGCCGTCGCCCGCGCGGTTCTCGCGCCGGGGTGCGCGCGGGGACGGGGGTGCGAGTAC
The DNA here is from genome assembly GCF_002214185.1 of Streptomyces capitiformicae. NCBI lineage: Bacteria > Bacillati > Actinomycetota > Actinomycetes > Kitasatosporales > Streptomycetaceae > Streptomyces > Streptomyces capitiformicae. The sequence goes on from NZ_CP022161.1 coordinate 1,631,446, forward strand.
GAGTCTGCGCGCCACCGGGCACCGCGGTGGGATTTACCGGTGGGAGCCATGTACTTTCTCGATCGTGCCCGCCTCCAAGAAGACCGCCAGGCGCTCCCTGCTGGTCACCTCCGCCACTGCTGTGTCCTTCTCGTTGACGTCCATGACGTCGTTGGCGTTCGCCCCGGCCGCGTTCGCCGCCGATCCGACACCGAGTTCGACACCGAGTTCGAGCGCCTCGCCGTCCGCGACTCCCCCGGCGACCATGTCGACCGTCGGCGGTGAACTGCTGGGCAAGCCGGGTACGCAGGCGAACCTGGGCAGCGACGCGCCCGTGCTGCCCAAGGACATCAGCGCGCGTTCGTGGATCGTCGCGGACGCCGAGTCGGGCGAGGTGCTGGCCGCGCACAACGCGCACTGGCGACTGGCACCGGCGAGCACGCTGAAGATGCTGTTCGCGGACACGCTGCTGCCGAAGTTCAACAAGGACGAGAAGCACAAGGTCGTCAACGCCGACCTCGCGGGCGTCGGCTCCGGCTCCAGCATGGTCGGCATAAAGGAGAACGAGACGTACACCGTCCACGATCTGTGGCTCGGCGTCTTCCTTCGCTCCGGCAACGACGCGGTGCACGTCCTGTCCGCGATGAACGGCGGCGTCAAGCAGAGCGTCGCGGACATGAACGCGCACGCCGAGGAGCTCCAGGCCCTCGACACGCACGCAGTCAACCCGGACGGGTACGACGCCAAGGGGCAGGTCTCGTCGGCGTACGACCTGACGCTGATCGCGAGGTCGGGGCTGCAGAAGAAGGACTTCCGGGAGTACTGCTCGACCGTGCGGGCGCAGTTCCCGGGTGCGACCAAGAAGGGCAAGAACGGGAAGAAGACCCGCTCCTCCTTCGAGATCCAGAACACGAATCGGCTGCTCACGGGTGCCAGTGGTCTCGACGCCTATCAGGGCATCGCGGGTGTGAAGAACGGCAACACGACGAACGCGGGGGCGACGTTCACCGGCGTCGCGGAGCGGGACGGGCGGGTGCTGCTCGTCACCGTCATGCACCCGGAGAAGGACGAGCACAACCAGGTCTACAAGGAGACCGCGAGCCTGTTGGACTGGGGGTTCAAGGCGGCGGGGAAGGCGACCCCGGTGGGGGAGCTTGTTCCGCCCAAGGGGGCCGACACGGATACCTCCGATGGTGACGCCGAGTCGACTGCTCAGCCGAAGGCCACCGCGTCTGCCTCCGGCGGGGCGGGGGGCAAGGCCGTGGCCGCGGGTACCGCCGAAGGGTCCAGCGGAGTTGGGGTTGCGCTGGGGATCACCGGCGGTGTGTTGGTGTTGCTGGCCGGTGGGGCGTATCTGGTGAATCGGAAGTGGCCTGGGAGTAAGGACCGGGGAGCGTCTGCCTAGTTGGTGCCGGTCGCGGGCTGCCGGTCGTTGGTGGCTGGTCGCGCCCGCGCGGCGGAGCCGCGTGTGTCACAGCCCCGCGCCCCTTCATCGGCCGGTGCTTCCTCGGAACCCTCTGCCGTCCATGCCGCGCAGTACAGCAGCAGCTTCGCCGTGAAGTTGATCCACAGCAACAGGGCGACGGGGACTCCGAACGCGCCGTACATGCTCTTCGAGGCGACGCCCTGCATGTAGCCGCTGAGGAGGAGTTTGAGGAGTTCGAAGCCCACGGCGCCGAGGAGGGCGGCCACGATCAGGCGGCGGCGGGGTGGCTGGACGCCCGGCAGCAGGGTGAGGGCGTAGAGGAGGAGCAGGAAGTCGGCCAGTACGGCGACGGTGAAGGCGGCGATCTGGAGGAGGACGCCGCCCCAGCCGTCCCGGTCGATGCCGAGTTGGTCGGCGATCCGGCCGACCATGGACGAGGCGACGGTGGAGGCGACGAGGGAGACGAGGACCGCGCCGCCGAGGCCGAGGAGGACGCCCGCGTCCTTGGCCCTGGCCAGGACGGGGTTCTCGTCGGGGTCCGGCTTCTCCCACACCGCGCGCAGACAGCCCCGCATCTCGCCGACCCACCAGATGCCGGTGAAGAGCAGCAGGGCGCCGGCGATGATCCCGACGGTGCCGGCGTTGTCGACCAGGCCGCCGATGTCGAGCTGGTCGGAGATGCCGGGGATCTGGTCGGCGATCTTGTCCTCCAGCTCCTGTTGCCGGTCCTTGCCGAGGGTCGCCGCGGCGATGGCGGCGGCCACGGTCAGCAGCGGGAACAGCGCCAGGAAGCTGATGAAGGTCATCGCCGCGGCCAGCCGTGTCCACTTCACCCGCTCCAGCCGTTCGTACGACCGCCACGCGTGCGTGGCCATCAAACGCTCGGCCAAGGGGCCGACCCCGGGAAGCTTTTTCAGCCAGTCCATGATCCGACTCTGCCCTCGTCGTAGTGACCCGAAGCGTCACGGCCCGGGGGCCGGATGACCCGAGTACCCCGAAGGGCCGGGAACTACGGCGGTCCTGACCGACAACCCATCAATCACCCATTTCGGTGAGGCGGCGGAGCAGCCGTGCCGGTGCGCCCACCGCACGGACATTTACGGCGATACGGTCGCGAGCATGCCAGCCGCAGCCTCCTCCGACCGCTTGTACCTACGGCTGCCGCTTGTACCTACGGCTGCCGCTTGTACCGAACGCTGCCGCTTGTACCGAACGCTGCCGCTTGTACCTACGGCTGCCGCTTGTACCTGCGGCTGCCCGAATCCCGCGAACCATGCCGGGAGTTGGACCCGCGGGGTGTTCGTTCGGACATGGCACGCCGCCTCGCCCTCTGAACCCCCTGGAACCCCCTGGAACCCCCTGGAACCCCCTGGAACCCCCTGCCCCCACCCATCCTCCCCAGGAGCTGTCATGAAGGACGCCCTCGGCACCCCCCAGTCCCTGCTGGTCCTCGGCGGTACGTCGGACATCGCGCTCGCCACCGCGCGCCGCCTGATCGCCCGGCGCACCCGCACGGTGTGGCTGGCGGGTCGCCCGTCGCCCGATCTGGAGAAGGCGGCCGCCCATCTGCGCGGCCTGGGCGCCGACACCCACACCATCACCTTCGACGCGCTCGACCCCGGGTCCCACGAGATGACCCTCGGCAAGATCTTCGCCGAGGGGGACGTCGACATGGTGCTGCTCGCCTTCGGCATGCTCGGCGGCCAGGCCAGGGACGAACGCGACCCGATGGCCGCCGTACGGGTCGCCCAGACCAACTACACCGGCGCCGTGTCGGCCGGCCTGGTCTGCGCGCGGGCCCTCCAGGCGCAGGGCCACGGCTCACTCGTCGTCCTGTCCTCCGTCGCCGCCGAGCGCGCCCGCCGCTCCGACTTCATCTACGGTTCCGCCAAGGCGGGCCTCGACACCTTCACCCAGGGCCTCGGCGACGCCCTCCACGGCACCGGCGTCCACGTCATGGTCGTACGCCCCGGCTTCGTCCGCACCCGCATGACCGACGGCCACCCGGAGACCCGCCTGGGGACCACCCCGGAGGCGGTGGCGACGGCCATCGAACTGGGCCTGCGCCGCCGCTCGGAGACGGTATGGGTGCCGGGGGCGATGCGCCTGGTGATGTCGGCACTGCGGCACGTCCCGAGGGGGTTGTTCCGTCGACTGCCGCTGTAACCCGTCAGTGGGCCGGAAGCGACGTGTCCCCCGACGGAGCGCCCGGCTGTGGCGGCACGACCGACCCACCGAAGGCGAACTCACGGAGCTTGCGCCAGACCCCGTCCGCGCCCTGCTCGTAGAGCGCGAATCCGTCACAAGGCCACTCGGCCTCATAATCGGCGAGCTCCTCGAACGCCCGGTCCATCGCCTCCTCGGAGATGCCGTGCGCCACCGTGACGTGCGGGTGGTACGGGAAGTTGAGCTCGCGCGCCACCGGCCCCGACGCGTCCCGGACCTGCTTCTGCAACCACGCGCAGGCCTCGGCCCCCTCGACGACCTGCACATACACAACGGGCGACAGCGGCCGGAAGGTTCCCGTACCGGACAACCGCATCGGGAAGGGCCGACCGGCGGCCGCGACCTCGCTGAGGTGCGCCTCGATCGCCGGCAGATCCGCCTCCTCGACCTCCGTCGGCGGCAACAACGTGACATGCGTGGGGATACCGTGAGCCGCGGCGTCGCCGAAGCCCGCGCGCCGCTCCTGGAGCTGGCTGCCATGGGGCTCCGGGACCGCGATCGACACACCGATCGTTACGGTCCCCACGTCGTCTCCTGTCGTCGTGTCATGCGTCCGTGTCTGTCATCTGTGGTTGTGCCGTACGTACTTGTGTCGTACATACTTGTGTACTCGTCTCGTACGACGCTGCCGTGCGGGTCGGGTCGCACGACCCCGCCGAGGCGCGCCACCGGCTATCGACTGTACGGCCACGGCGGTGTTCCGGGCAGGCGCAGCCGTAGTGATGTACGGCGCTGTCGGTGGTGCGGCCGGTGGTGCGATCGGCGCTCGGGTGTCGTGGTGGTGCGGCTCAGTGCTTGGCGGGCAGGAAGCCCACCTTGTCGTAGGCCTGGGAGAGGGTCTCCGCGGCGACGGCACGCGCCTTCTCGGCACCCTTGGCCAGGATCGAGTCGAGCGTCTCCGGGTCGTCAAGATACTGCTGGGTGCGCTCCCGGAAGGGCGTCACGAACTCGACCATGACCTCGGCGAGGTCCGTCTTGAGCGCACCGTAGCCCTTGCCGACGTACTTCTCCTCCAGTTCCGCGATACCCGCTCCGGTGAGGGTCGAGTAGATGGACAGGAGGTTGCTGACGCCCGGCTTCTCGGCGATGTCGAAGCGGATCACGGTGTCGGTGTCGGTGACCGCGCTCTTGACCTTCTTGGCGGTGGCCTTCGGGTCGTCGAGCAGGTTGATCAACCCCTTTGGGGTCGATGCCGACTTGCTCATCTTGATCGACGGGTCCTGAAGGTCGTAGATCTTCCCCGTCTCCTTCAGGATGTACGGCTTCGGGATCGTGAAGGTCTGCCCGAAGCGGCCGTTGAAGCGCTCGGCGAGGTCGCGCGTGAGCTCGATGTGCTGGCGCTGGTCCTCGCCGACCGGGACCTCGTTGGCCTGGTAGAGCAGGATGTCCGCGACCTGGAGGATCGGGTACGTGAAGAGGCCGACGCTCGCGCGGTCGGCGCCCTGCTTGGCGGACTTGTCCTTGAACTGGGTCATGCGGGACGCCTCGCCGAAGCCGGTGAGGCAGTTCATGATCCAGGCGAGCTGGGCGTGCTCGGGGACATGACTCTGGACGAAGAGCGTGCACCGCTCCGGGTCGAGACCGGCGGCGAGCAGCTGGGCGGCGGCGAGCCGGGTGTTGGCGCGCAGGTCAGCCGGGTCCTGCGCCACCGTGATCGCGTGCAGGTCGACGATCATGTAGAACGCGTCGTGGGACTCCTGCAGGGCCACCCACTGGCGCACGGCGCCGAGGTAGTTGCCGAGGTGGAACGAGCCGGCGGTGGGCTGGATGCCGGAGAGCACGCGGGGTCGATCTGAGGCCATGTTCACCATTCTCTCAGGTGTGGCGGCCCGTTCCGGAACCGACCGGAAACAGATGTGACACGGGTGGGAACCGATCCGGCTCCGGCGGTGTACCAATTCTGTGAGAACGCGGGAGGGGGGCCGCATCGTCGATGAGGCCGCGGTGATCGCACGCGTACGCGCCGGAGAGCCGGAGGCGTACGCGGAGCTGGTGCGCGCCCACACGGGCATCGCGCTGAGGGCGGCCCGGGCGCTCGGCGCCGGTTCGGACGCGGAGGACGTGGTGCAGCAGGCCTTCTTCAAGGCGTACTGCTCCCTCGGCCGCTTCCGGGACGGCGCGGCGTTCCGGCCGTGGCTGTTGTCGATCGTGGCCAATGAGACGAGGAACACAGTGCGGACGGCCGGGCGTCAGCGGTCCCTGGCCGACCGCGAGGCGGCCTTCGTGGAGGCCGAGCCGCTGATACCGCCGTCGGCGGACCCGGCGGTCGCCGCGCTGGAGATAGAGCGGCGTGTCGCGCTGCTGGGCGCGCTGGAGAAGCTGAGCGAGGAGCACCGGCTGGTCGTCACCTACCGCTACCTGCTGGAGATGGACGAACCCGAGACGGCCGCAGCCCTGGGCTGGCCCCGGGGCACGGTGAAGTCCCGGCTCAGCCGCGCCCTGCGCAAGCTGGGGCGTCTGCTGCCGGAATTCGAACCGGGCGAGTCCTTCGAGCAGCGGAGTTCCCTTGGACCGGGGAGTTCCCTTGGGCGGGGGAAGTCTCCGGGGCCTGGGAAGTCTCCGGGGCCTGGGAAGTCTTCGGTGTCGGGCAAGCTCCTTGGACGGAGGAAAGGGGGTGATGAGGGTGAGTGAGTCGTACGGCGACGGTGGCACGCCCCGGGAGGGAGGCACTGACAGCGTCCGCGGCGGTACGGACGGTGCGGCGGAGCGTGTCGGGCGTGTCTCCCGGCTGCCCCAGGAGCTGCGGGCACTCGGACGGTCGCTGGACCGACCAGGGGCCGACGGGGACGAGACGGGCGAGACGATGGTCGAGCGCGTCCTGCAGCAGATACTCGCCGAGCGGGTACCGACTCCGGTGGCTGAGCCGCCGGGGGCCGGTGAGCGGCTGCGGGCGGTCCGCCGGTGGGCCCGGCTCCGGTGGCGCGCGCTGACCGCCGTGCTGTGCGGGCTGCTCACGGCCCTCGTCCTCACCCCTCCGGTACGGGCGGCGGTGGCCGACTGGTTCCAGTTCGGCGGGGTCGAGGTGCGGTACGACCCGTCGGCGACCCCGTCACCGGGAGCGCGGGTGCCTGACTGCACGGACCCGGTCCCGCTCGCCGAGGCCGGGCGGCGGGCGGGGTTCGCACCCCTCGTGCCGGATGCGCTGGGCACTCCGGACGCGGTGTCCGTCAGCCGTGCACCGAAGGACCGCTTCGTGATCACCTTGTGCTGGCAGGAACGGGGGCGCACGATCCGGCTCGACGAGTACGCGGCCCGGCTGGCACCCGAGTACGGCAAGAGCGTGGCGGGTCGGCAGAAGCTGGAGTGGGTCGAGCTGAGCACGGGCCCGTACGAGGCGCTGTGGTTCCCCGAGCCGCATCTGCTCCGTTTCTGGATGACCTCGGAGGACGGCACCCTTTTCACCCGCTCCGAGCGGACGGCGGGGCCCACTCTCCTGTGGGTGCACCGGGACGAGTTCACGCTGCGGCTGGAGGGCGTGGAGTCGAAGAGCCGGGCGAAGGACATCGCGGAGTCGCTGGGCTGACGGGTGTCTCCGGGTCCTGGTGCGGGCCCGGAAAATTGGTTGGTCTCCGATGGGAACCCCGGCCCGTCGGGCGGTGTACCAGGAATGACACTGCGAGTGCGGGAGGGCCGCACCGGGACCGATCGGGGGGTGTCGGATGCGTGGATTGCGTCAACTGGCGGCGGTGGTCAGCGCGTTGATGACCGCTTTCGCCCTGGTACTGCTGGGGGCGCCGCCCTCCGCGGCGGGCGGACCGACAAGCGTGCTGCTGGCCTCGTCGACCAGCGAGCGGACGGCATCGCTGTACCACACGGAGGAGGCCTACGGCCGCCTGGAGAAGCTCCTCGCCCCAGCGGGCCGCGAGCTCGACCAGAGCAGGGAGGAGGAGCCGAAGTGGGGGCAGAAGTGGAGGCAGGAGCCAAGCGACTCGGTCACGGCCACCTGGATGGCCCATGACATATCGCCCTGGCGCGTGGACCGGGTGTTCCTGGCCGTGCCCGACAGCCGGGAGGTCTGGATCCACACGACACTGACCCCTGAGGACGCCGCTGCTTCGTCGGACCCCGGCGTCTGGCACAAGGCCGAGGCCCCGGAGGCTGTGCGGGCGCTGCTCACCGGCCTCGGGGTGACGGGGCAACCGTCGGACAGCCCGGCACAGACCGAACCGCCGTCGACGAAGGCGAGCGAGCCGAGCCTGTGGGACCGGGCGTGGTGGGCGATACCCGCCTTGCTGCTGGGCTTGGCCCTGGGCTCCGGCGCCACCCTGCTCCTACGCCACGTGGCGGCCCGGACCGAGTCCGGACCGCCACGTCAGGAGCTGATCGACGCCTGAACAACAGGGCACAGCTGCGGTCCGACCGCTTAGCTGCGGTCCGACCGCTTAGCTGCGGGCAGTCGTGCCGCTGGAGCGATGGGGGTGCCTCCCGCTCGAGCGAGGCCGAGAGTGGGGGAGGGTGGGCGCAGCGGCACCCGGCAAGCGCCGGTGAGCGAAACCTCGCCCTCCCCGAGCCGCACCGCCGGGTGCCGTGCGATCCATGCTCGCCAGAGGCCGACGTCAGCCGAGGTCGATCTCCGGGTAGAGCGGGAAGCCGGCCACGAGGTCGGTTGCCCGGCGGGAGATCTCGTCCGCGACCTTGGCGTCGAGCACATGCTGGGCCTTGGAAGGGGCGCCCGACTTGGTGGTGCCGGGCTCCGTGGTGGTGAGGACCCGGTCGATGAGCCCGGCGACCTCGTCCATCTCGGCGGTGCCGAGACCACGCGTGGTGAGCGCGGGCGTACCGATGCGGATGCCGGAGGTGTACCAGGCACCGTTCGGGTCGGCCGGAATGGCGTTGCGGTTGGTGACGATGCCGGAGTCGAGCAGCGCGGCCTCGGCCTGGCGGCCGGTGAGACCGTAGGAGGTGGCGACATCGATCAGGTTGAGGTGGTTGTCGGTGCCGCCGGTGACCAGGGTGGCGCCGCGGCGCATCAGGCCCTCGGCGAGGGCGCGGGAGTTGTCGACGATGCGCTGGGCGTAGTCCCGGAAGGCGGGCTGCCGGGCCTCGGCGAGGGCGACGGCCTTGGCGGCCATGACATGCGGGAGCGGGCCGCCGAGGACCATCGGGCAGCCGCGGTCGACCTGGTCCTTGAGGGAGTCGTCGCACAGGACCATGCCGCCGCGCGGGCCGCGCAGCGACTTGTGAGTGGTCGTGGTGACGATCTGGGCGTGCGGCACCGGGTCGAAGTCGCCGGTGAGGACCTTGCCGGCGACGAGGCCCGCGAAGTGCGCCATGTCCACCATGAGCGTGGCGCCGACCTCGTCGGCGATCTCGCGCATGATCCGGAAGTTCACGAGACGGGGGTAGGCGGAGTAGCCGGCGACGATGATCAGCGGCTTGAACTCACGGGCGGAGGTGCGCAGGGCCTCGTAGTCGATGAGCCCGGTGGCGGGGTCGGTGCCGTAGGAGCGCTGGTCGAACATCTTGCCGGAGATGTTCGGGCGGAAGCCGTGGGTGAGGTGGCCGCCGGCGTCCAGGGACATGCCGAGCATGCGCTGGTTGCCGAAGGCCTGGCGGAGTTCGGCCCAGTCGGCCTCGGAGAGGTCGTTGACCTGGCGGACACCGGCCTTCTCCAGGGCGGGAGCCTCGACACGGTCGGCGAGGACGGACCAGAAGGCGACGAGGTTGGCGTCGATGCCGGAGTGCGGCTGGACGTAGGCGTGGCGGGCGCCGAAGAGCTCCTTGGCGTGCTCGGCGGCGAGGGACTCCACGGTGTCGACGTTGCGGCAGCCGGCGTAGAAGCGGCGGCCGATGGTGCCCTCGGCGTACTTGTCGCTGAACCAGTTGCCCATCGCCAGGAGCGTGGCCGGGGAGGCGTAGTTCTCGGAGGCGATCAGCTTGAGCATCTCGCGCTGGTCGGCGACCTCCTGGCCGATCGCGTCGGCCACACGCGGCTCGACGGCGCGGATCACATCGAGGGCGGCACGGAAGGCTGTGGACTCGTTGGAGAGGGACTCGGCTGACATGGGGACCTCCGGACGTTGCGTTCAGCGTTCACGGTACGGCCCAGGCGCACGGCACTCATCTTTCCCGGGCCGCTCCCCGATGGTCCGTCCCATCCCAGCGCGCCAGTCACGACCCGGCGTTCACCTTATCGGGCGGCCAGAAGCACCGGGCGCGGACGTCCACCATCCGAACGAGGGCGTTCCGCCACGGGGGGGGTCACAGGATCACATGCGGCAGGAAGCGGGCGTACTCGTCCGTGATCAGGCCCGAGGACTCGCGGATGCCGAGGCCGGCCGACTCGTTCTCGACGACCCAGGCGCCGAGGACGACGCGGTTGCCGTCGAAGGCGGGGAGGGGAGCCAACTGCTGGTAGCAGCAGGGTTCTTCGCGGAGCACGGGATCGGTTCCGGGGTCGTGGACGGTGATGCCGGCGCCCTCACGGCCGAGGAGCGGTTTGGCCACGTAGCCGGTGGTGGCGGCCAGTTCGCGGGGGCCGTCGAGATAGGAGGGGAGGAGGTTGGGGTGGTCGGGGTACAGCTCCCAGAGGACGGCGAGGAGTGCCTTGTTGCTGAGGAGCATCTTCCAGGCGGGTTCGATCCACAGGGTGGTGCCGGTGCCGCCGCCGTTGTCGAGGGTGGCGAGGACGTGCGGGGCGAAGCGGTCGGTGGTGAGCCACTCCCAGGGGTACAGCTTGAAGATGCTGCGGATGAAGCGGAGCTTCTTGTCGACGAAGCGCTCGGAGAGGCGGTCCCAGCCGATGTCCTCCATGGAGATCCAGTCGGTGTCGAGGCCGGCCTGTTCGGCGGTCTCCTTCAGATAGGCGACCGTCATCAGGTCCTCGCCGAGCTCGTCGGCGGCGGAGTGCGCGAAATAGAGGGGGCTGCCCGGTGGAAGGAGGTGGGACTGCTTCTTCCAGGCGTCGACGAGGCGTTCGTGGAGGGAGTTCCACTGGTCGGCGCCCGGGAAGCGCTCCTCCATCCAGAACCACTGGGGGCTGGCCGCCTCGACGAGCGAGGTCGGGGTGTCGGCGTTGTACTCCAGCAGCTTGGCGGGGCCGGTCCCGTCGTAGCGAAGGTCGAAACGGCCGTAGACGGACGGGAGTTCGGCGCGCCGGTGCCACGCCTCGGCGACGAGGTGGGCGAGACGTGGATCAGTGATGCCGAGGTCGGCGAAGCGGCCCTTGTCGACGATGTGCGCGGCGGCGGCGAGGCACATGCCGTGCAGTTCCTCGACGACCTCCTCCAGGGCCTCGACCTCGGGGAGGGAGAAGACGTAGTACGCGCTCTCGTCCCAGTAGGGGCGCAGGGAGCCGTCCGGGTACCGGGTCAGCGGGTAGATGAGGCCCTGTTCCTCGACCGTCTCCTGCCAGCCCGGGCGGGGCTCGATGGTGCGGCGTTCCATGGCTCTGCCTCCCCTCGGGGTCAGCCGCCGCTGGAGCCGGAGCCCGAGCAGCCGAAGCCGTCCCGGTCGACGGCCTCGCTCCGGCTGAAGGTGCCGTCGTCGGCCCACTTGCCGCTGACATCGGCGTCGTAGTACCAGGCGGCGTCGGCCGAGCCGGCCTGCTTACGGTTGCCGCTGCTGCTGCTCTTGCGGTTCTTGCTGTACGACGAGGAGGAGGTGGAGTTGCAGTTCTTGTCGGCGATGATCTTGTAGCCGTTGACGATGTCGTAGCTGTCGCGGTCCACGCACCGGCGGTCCGGGTCGGATCCGCAGGAGGTGAGGGCCGCCGCGACGACGCCCATCCCACCGAGTACGACCGTGCTGGACCGCAGGCGCCTGCGCTGCTCTCCCATGTGTGCTCCCCCGTCGGGCTGATGCCCTGCCATACCGGGCCGGTGCACCGTGACCGGCCGTCGGCTTGTCCGCGTTTTACCGGCGCCCACACTAGTGATCGATTCCATGCATCGGCCAACCGGATCCCCGCCGGAAATGCGAAGGACCTGGGCGAAACCTACGCTGAAGAGTGGGCCGCACCACGCGGAGGTGACGCCATGACCAGGCATGACGGAGTCGTCGCCGGAGCGGTGGTGACCTGTACGGCGGTGGCCGCAGCCCTCTTCCTCTCGCCCTCCCCGTCGTACCCGGACCACGTGGAGGACCCGAGTGCGCAGGAGCTCTCCGACCGGGCGCAGGAAGCTCTGCGGGAGGCGAAGTCAGTGCATCTCGAGTTCAAGGACGAGAGCCCGGGCGTCGACACCAGTTCCACCCGGCCGACCTCGATGGACCTGGCCCTCGACCAGGACGGCAACTGCGCCGGCTCCATGGAGATGGGCTCCGACGGCGGCAGCGTCGAGATCGTCAAACAGGGCGACGAGGTGTGGATGAAGCCGGACGCCGACTTCTGGAAGGCCCAGATCCCCGGCGCCGAGGGCGAGGCGGCCGCCGAGCTCTTCAAGAACCGCTACATCCACGGCTCCACCTCCGACGCCCTCCTCAAGGGCATGGCCGACACCTGCGACCTCGACGCCTTCCAGGACGAGGTCACCGAGGACGACTCCACCGGCACCGAGCCCCTGAAGAAGGGCGCCGAAACGACGGTCGACGGCGACAAGGTCATCCCCGTCTCCTCCGTGAAGGACGGCACGACCACCACCCTTTACATCACCACCGACTCCGACCACCACCTGGTCAAGGCCACCGAGAAGGGCGACGACACCGACCTCACCATGGCCTTCACCGACTACGACGAGCCAGTCCCCTCCGAGACTCCGTCGGCGGACGACTCGATCGACGTATCGAAGCTCCAGAGCGAGCTGGAGAAGATCTGAAGCCATCACCAACCATCGACACCTCCATGGTTCTTTGACTAAAGTCAAAGAACCATGGAGACCAAGCATGTCAGCAGTCTGCGCCGGTTCAACCGGTACTTCACCCGGCGGATCGGGGCCCTCGACGACCACTACCTCGGACAGAACCGGCCGCTGGCCGAGGCGCGGATGCTGTTCGAGATCGGTGAGGCCGGAAAGGACGGGGTCTCGCTCCGTGAGCTGCGTACCCGGCTCGGGCTGGACGCCGGGTATCTGAGTCGGATGGTGAAGTCGCTGGAAGGGCAGGGGCTGGTTCGGGTCGGGGTCCATGCCGAGGACAGCCGGGTACGGGTCGCCGAGCTGACACCGGCGGGGCGGGTCGAGGTCGCGGAGCAGAATCGGCGGTCCGACGCGCTGGCCGAGGGGCTGTTGCGGGGGCTGAGCGCGGAGCAGCGGGAGCAGTTGACCGGCGCCCTGAGGGCCGCGCAGCGGCTGCTGCGGCTGGCCGCGATCCGCGTCGAGGTCGTCGACGGGGATTCCGCCGACGCCCGGGCGTGCCTCGACGCGTACGCCGCCGACATCGACGCACGCTTTCCCGAGGGGTACGACCCGGCCACCCTCGTCCCGCCGCACGAGGTCTCCGGGGACGCGGGGGTTCTGCTCGTCGCGTACGAGGAGGGGCGGCCCGTGGCGTGCGGTGCGTTGCGTACGCTCGAGCCCGGGGTCGGGGAGATCAAGCATGTGTGGGTGCGCCCCGAGGCCCGACGGCTCGGGCTCGCGCGCCGCCTGCTGGAAGGGCTGGAGCGGCAGGCCGCCGAGCGCGGTTTCGACGTCGTACGACTCGATACGCACGCCGCGTTGGCGGAGGCCCAGGCGATGTACCGGGCGTGCGGGTACACCGAGATCCCCCGGTACAACGACGACGTGTACGCGTCCCACTTCTTCGAGAAGCGGCTTGCTCGGTGACGCCGATACACGGATACGCCGATACACGGATACGCGGATACGCCGATGCGCCGATGCGCCGATGCGCCGATGCGCCAGTACGCCGGGTCGTGTCGGCTACTTCTGGAACGCCGCCGCGGACTTCGCCAGGGCGACGGCCGAGCTGAGACTGAGGCCCGGTTCCGCGGCGCGCAGGGCCTTGATGGCCGCCACGGAGTCGACCGGGCCCGTGTAACCGACCTCCGCCAGGCGCTCCTTCACCCAGCGGGCCCGCAGGGCCTGGTCGGAGGTGGCGACGGCCTCCTCGATGAGCTCGACGGCGCGTTCGAGACCGGGGCGCTCCTCGGGGGTCGCCTCGGCGAGGGCCCGGCGTACGGTCTCGGCGATGGCGTCCGGGTCCCGTACGAAGAGCACGAGCTGGTCCTTGCGGGAGGAAGTGAGTCCGAACATGTGGATCATCGTGGGCGACAACATCTGTGCCGCTCAAGGGACTTGAGCAGCATCTGAGCCCCGTAACACGCCGAACAGGCCCCGCCCCGGCGAAACCGGGGACAGAGCCTGTGCGAGCGACCTATGAGGCTGACCGGAGGGGCAGTTGCTCAGATGAGGCCGAGGGCGCGGACCGCGTCGCGCTCCTCCGTCAGCTCCTGCACCGAGGCGTCGATGCGGGCGCGGGAGAACTCGTTGATCTCCAGGCCCTGGACGATCTCGTACTTGCCGTCCTTCACGGTGACCGGGAAGGAGGAGATGAGGCCCTCGGCCACACCGTAGGAACCGTCGGACGGGATGCCCATGGAGACCCAGTCGCCCTCGGCGGTGCCGTTGACCCAGGTGTAGACGTGGTCGATGGCGGCGTTGGCGGCGGAGGCAGCCGACGAGGCGCCACGGGCCTCGATGATGGCGGCGCCGCGCTTGGCTACGGTCGGGATGAAGTCCTCGGCGAGCCACTTCTCGTCGTTGACGACCTCGGCGGCGTTCTTGCCGGCGACCGTGGCGTGGAAGATGTCGGGGTACTGGGTCGCGGAGTGGTTGCCCCAGATCGTGAGCTTCTTGATCTCGGAGACCGGGACGCCCGTCTTCTTCGACAGCTGGGTCAGCGCGCGGTTGTGGTCCAGACGGGTCATCGCGGTGAAGCGCTCGGCCGGAACGTCCGGCGCGGCGGCCTGGGCGATGAGGGCGTTGGTGTTGGCCGGGTTGCCGACGACGAGGACCCTGATGTCGTCCGCGGCGTGGTCGTTGATGGCCTTGCCCTGCGGCTTGAAGATGCCGCCGTTGGCCTCCAGCAGGTCGCCGCGCTCCATGCCCTTGGTGCGGGGGCGGGCGCCGACGAGCAGGGCCACGTTGGCGCCGTCGAAGGCCACGTTCGGGTCGTCCGTGATGTCGATGCCCTGAAGGAGCGGGAAGGCGCAGTCGTCGAGCTCCATGGCGGTGCCCTCGGCGGCCTTCAGTGCCGGGGTGATCTCCAGCAGGCGCAGCTTGACCGGCACGTCCGCGCCGAGCAGCTGGCCGGATGCGATGCGGAAGAGCAGGGCGTAACCGATCTGGCCGGCCGCGCCGGTGACGGTGACGTTCACGGGAGTGCGGGTCATGGCGTTCTCCGTATGACAGCTGGCGGTGGGGCGTCCCTGCCCCTGGTGGGACGTACAAACGATCGATCTCTTGGCGTCAAGAGAGATCGTTGGTCAGGCTATCGCGCATCCGGGAGCCCGGACGTCCGGGTTCATGTGGCCCACCCCACAGCATGCCGCGTATGGACCGAAAGAGGCGGCCGCCGGTCCGGGAGAGGGGTGGACCGAGGCGGCCGCCAGGTGGGGTACCGGGCCGGGAGAGGGATGTCGATCTCCCGGGCGGGCCGGATTCCCGTGGGGGTACTGTCCGCCTGCCCCGGACCGCGGAAGGCATTCCTCCTCGACGGCAATTACTTTTCCGATACGGCCCATAACGAGGGGTTACGAGCCCCTTCCGCACGCGGAGGGCGCGCAGATCCATGCCGCGCGCCCCCATTTCAGACCTCCAGGACCGACGCCTACCCCGTGCACCCCTCCTGCCCCGTGGCCAGCGTCACGCAGGCCGTGGCGTCGCCCGCGTCCTTCACGGCCACCATCGGGGTGTAGGCGATGTTGTCATTCGCCTCCTCGATGGCCGCCGTCTGCCTGGTCTTGCCGACGATCACCTGGACCTCGTCGCCCAGCGCCGCCTGGGTGATGCGCGCCCAGGCCGCTCCGCAGGTCTTGCTGTAGCGGACCTCGACCTTTGTCGTGTTCACGAACTTGACGTCGGTGGTCGTCACGAGGCTGCCGATGCACCCCATGGTCTCGGGGTCCTTGCCGTCGCAGTCCTTGCCGCTGCACTTGACGCCGTCCGGGAGGTCGGGGTTCGTGACGCCCGTGGTCTGCGGGGACGTCGGCGGCTTGTCCGCCGTGTCGTCCTTCCCGCCGCCGTTCGTGAGGAAGAAGGCCGCCGCGATCACGACGAGCGCGCCGACGACTCCCGCGAGGAACATGAACACCCGCCGCTTGGCCGACGAGTCACCGTCGTGGGGGCGCCTGGCACCGCCACCGCCCTGCGGCGGACCGAAGACACCGGGCGGAGCCGACGACCCGCCGTCGGGCAAACGCGCCGGAGACACCGAGGAGGCCGATGCTCCGTACGCCCCCGAGGACGACGCCGAAGGGGTGGCACCCCAGCTGACACGAGAGGCGCCCGCGGCGGAGGACGGTGCGGAGGACGGCGACGCGGGGAGCGAAGGGGCCGGTGACGAGGAGGACGGGGCGGCCGACGAACCGCCGTACGACGGGCGCGACCTGCGCTCCTCCCCCGGCGGCTGCGCCTGCGGCGGGACCGTCGGCGAGACGCCCGCCGGACCTGCCACGCCCGGCGTCACGGTCGCGCTCCGGCTCGCTCTGCCGTTCTTGCCGCCCTTGACGGTCGACTGGCCGCCCGTCTCCCCCAGCGCGGCCCGCGCCTGCGAGATACGGATGGCCTCCATGGTCATGTCGTGGCGCATCTCCGAGCGGCTCCAGGCGCGCTCGGCCAGCTCCCACATGGTCGTCAGATGGATGGGATTGGTACCGGTCACCTCGGCCAGCGCGACGATCGCGCCTTTCGGCGCGAGCAGTCTGCCGTTGAGATACCGCTCCCAGGACGTCTTGCTGTAGCCCGTGCGGTCGGCCACCGCGGCGATGCTCATTCCACTGCGGTCGACGAGCCTGCGCAACTGGCCCGCGAACTCCCTGACCTGTGGATCGAGTTCATCGGGCAAGGCCCTCCAACGAGGCATTGCTTCCCCCCTCTTCCCCCCGAACGTCTCTGCACTTTCCCCCCGTGCCGACTATCCCTGTGCCGCGCATGATGCCCTCGCTGATCCTGGTCCGGGACCGAGCCCGAGGCTCTCTCCGAAGCCCCTCTCCGAAGCCCCTCTCCGGAGCCCCGTTCTGGACTACCCATGGGGATGCGCCCGGTCGGGATGTCAGTTCCCGGGAAGGGGGCGTGCGGGAGCATTTCGGGCTGGACATGCACCTTTGCACGCCCTCTACCGGTCTGTGGTCCAGTGTCCCACCGGCATCCCGGGTTGACGGGCGGAATTGCCGGTCCGCGCGCGGGACGTCCCGGACCGTCCCGGACCATCCCAAATGCTCACGTTAGCCCTGGTGTTGAGTGGATCGGCGGTGAATTCTCGAACTTGTCAACACATCGACACAACGACCACACATGCACAGTCACGTGAGTCGAACCGAGGGACACCGAGGGACACCGAGGGACCAGGGGGATCACATGCAACACAAGGCCAGGCTGCTGCTCGCGGCCGTCGCCGTGACGGCCTCGGCCGGGCTCGCGCTCGGCGCCGCCGCTCCGCTCGCCACGGCCTCCGGGTCGTACGTCGTCGACGGCTCCGGCGACGCCACCAACGACTGGGGCGACGAGGGCACGCTCTCCACCGGCAAGCACTCCAGGAGCAACGCGACGCGGCTGTGGCAGACCGTGCTCTACGCCGACGGCGCCAAGTGGAAGGACGCCGGCGGGGATCTGCACACCTTCACCGCGTCGGACATCGACGGGATCTTCGGCTGGAAGACCCGCTCGGCGACGAAGTACTGGCAGAAGGAGGAGGGTCTGGAGGACATCGACGGCATCGTCGGCAAGGAGACCTTCGGGCAGGCCGACGGCTACCTGTACGGGCCGTACAGCGACGGCGAGGTCACGTACACGGGCGTGGCGTACGAGGTGTCCTTCAAACGGCTCGACGGGGAGTACTACGTCAAGGTCGGCTCGAAGTGGAAGGTCGCCGCGTACAACTGGCGGAGCTGAGGGCCCGGTTGAGGCAGGGGCCGGTTGAGGCAGGGGCCGTCACGACAGCGTGACGGCCCCTATCAGTGCGACGCCGACGAGGGCGAGGAGCGCGAGGACGGCGAGCGCGGCGTAGAGGGCCAGTCGGCCGGGTGGCCTGGTCCTCGGTTCCTCGGCGGGGGCGTCCCACCAGGGGAGGGTGGGGTCGTCCTCGTACACCTCCGCCTCGGCCCCCGCCACCGCCGACCCCGCCCCGGCGGTGTCCGTCGCCTGACCCGCGGCCCCCGCCGCCGGGCGCGGCCAGACCCGTACGGCCAACTCCCAGCGCACCCCGAAACGTTCGGGGTCCTCCCCCGCGACCCGGCACAGGGCCACGACGGCTTGGCGGGGCGGGGGCTGGGTGCCGTTGAGGTACCGCTGCCAGGAGGACTTGCTGTACGCGGTACGGGCGCCGAGCGCGACCAGACTGAGTCCCGTGCGGTCCTTGAGCAGCCGCAACTGCTCCACGAAGTGCTGAACCTCCGGGGGGAGTTCGTCCGGCAGCGGCTGCCAGGCGCTCATCGGCTGCCTCCTCGGCTTCGGGCGGGGGTCCGACCAGGCGACAAGGGTCTGAGTAAGGAGTAAGGAGTAAGGGGACTGAAAGGGGCTGAGTGAAGGGTCTGAGCGTGGGACGACGGTGGCGGGCGGACCGGTTCCCACTGGCGCGAACGCCGCCCCCGGGGCTGATTCTGGCGGCGCCGTGGAGTGATTCCAACGGCGCCCCGGGGGTGGGACGGGTCGCGCCCCGGAGTGAGACGGGTCGCGCCCCGGAGTGATGACGCGCGGGTGCCGTCGTCGTGGCCCCGTACGGACACCTTGGCGGAATGGTCACTTCCGTGCCACAGCGGCCTGACAGGTGTTGAACAGGGCGTTCAACGTGCACGAGTGTGGATCGCGGCGGCGGTCCGTCCTTACTCGGGGGAGGGGATGGGCCGCCGTCGCACGTGTGCGCCCCTCACTCCGTCTCTTCCTCGACGGTGAAGTGCAGCACGTCCTTGAGGAAGGGGATCTCCAGCAACGGCTTGGGCTGCGCCATGAGCGCGAGGAGCACGATGGCGGTGCCCAGGGCGATGTACGTGACCATGTCGGTGAAGCGGGAGCGGACGGCGAGCATGCCGACGTCCGGTACGACCCAGCGCAGCACCGCCCCGGCTAGCAGGGCGCCACCGATCAGGATCGTGCCGACCCGGAACGCGTCGAACGCCGTGACCAGCAGCCCGAGCGCCACCGTGCACAGTACGGCGAGGATCGGCCACTGCCGGGCGGGCGCGGGCGCGCCACGGGGCGCCGCACGGCCACCGCCCTCGGGTCGCGCCGTGTCCTTGGTGAACATCGGGAACCGGCGGGTGGTGCGCACGGGCTCACCGTCGGCGCCGGGAGCACTCACGGGGTCCCGCACCTCGATCTCGTCCGCGGCCCGCGACATGTTCCCCTTCTCCAACGTTCCGGGGCTCCCGGACGCCCCGGAGCTTCCCGGTTTCCCGGAGCTTCCCGGTTTCCCGGAGCTTCCCGGTTTCCCGGAGCTTCCCGGTTTCCCGGAGCTTCCCGGTTTCCCGGAGCTTCCCGGCTTCCCGGCTCGCCCCGACGCGCCCGGCGGCTCCGCCGACCCGTCGGTCCGTCCGCCGACCGGTGTCCGCGACGGCTCGGTCCGCCCATCGGCCGATGTCCGCGGCCCCTCGGCCTTCTCCGACGTCCGAGGCGTGGCCGGCCCCCCGTTCCTCGCCGACAGCCCCTCCGGCAGCCCCTCGGCCCCGCCGTCAGCCGACACTGCGCTCCGCCGCCTCGACCACGTTGACGAGCAGCTGGGCGCGGGTCATCGGGCCGACGCCACCGGGGTTGGGGGAGATCCAGCCGGCGACCTCTGCGACGCCGGGGTGGACGTCTCCGACGATCTTGCCCTCTGCGGAGCGGGAGACACCGACGTCGAGGACGGCGGCGCCCGGCTTCACGTCCTCGGGGCGCACGAGGTGGGCGGAGCCCGCGGCGGCGACGATGATGTCGGCGCGCCTGAGGTGGGCGGCCAGATCACGCGTACCGGTGTGGCACTGGGTCACCGTCGCGTTCTCGCTGCGCCGGGTCAGCAGCAGCGGCATCGGGCGGCCGATGGTCACACCGCGGCCGACGACCACGACCTCCGCGCCCTTGATCTCGACGCCGTGCCGGCGGAGGAGGGTGAGGATGCCGTTGGGGGTGCAGGGCAGCGGGGCGGGCTCGCCCAGGACGAGGCGCCCGAGGTTCATCGGGTGGAGACCGTCCGCGTCCTTGTCGGGGCTCATCAGTTCGAGGACGCGGTTCTCGTCGATGCCCTTGGGGAGCGGCAGCTGGACGATGTAGCCGGTGCAGGCGGGGTCCTCGTTGAGCTCCCGCACTACCGCCTCGATCTCCTCCTGGGTGGCGGTCGCGGGCAGTTCGCGTTGGATGGAGGCGATGCCGACTTGCGCGCAGTCGCGGTGCTTGCCGGCGACGTACTTCTGGCTGCCGGGGTCGTCCCCGACCAGGATCGTGCCGAGTCCGGGCGTGACGCCCTTCTCCTTCAGCGCCGCCACACGGGCGGTCAGCTCGGACTTGATCTCGGCTGCGGTGGCCTTGCCATCGAGAATCTGGGCGGTCATGGCCCCAATCTTCGCGGATGACCCGCCCCCGGTTCCAATCCGGCCGCCCCTTGGACACGCCTGGACACACCCGGTGACACACAGCGGCCCGTGTCCGACAAGATCGCACGTGTTGCACTTGCACAACACCCGTGAAATGTGGCTGGACATCCGGGCGGGCACATAAAACGATTGGGACACAGTGCCGCGGGCACTGCCGGGGGATGTGACCAGTTCAAGAATTCAGGACATTCCTCCGAACCGTGCCTCGCGTCCCCGCACAAGGCAACGGAGGAGACCCGCCATGAGCTTCGGCGACCCGAACAACCCGTACGGCCAGCCCAAGCAGGAGCCGCAGAACCAGGGCTACGGTTACCCGCAGCAGACCCCGCCCCAGCAGCCGGGCTACGGCTACCCGACCGCCCCGCCGGTCTCGCAGGGGTACGGCGGCGGCTACCCGACCGGTCCCATGACCATGCCCAGCACGGTCAGCTCGGCCCGCGTGATGCTCTGGGTCATCGTCGGCCTCCAGGTGATCGGCGTTCTCCTGTACGGCATCGGCGCGGCGGCCGTGAGCGCGGCCAGCGACAGCACCGAGGACCCCGCGCTCCAGGACGCGCTCGGTGACATCCCGGTCGGCCTCATGTGGGCGATGGCCGTGTTCGCGGTGGCCTGGCTCGTCTACGCGATCATGCTCGCCGTGAAGTTCAACACCGGCGGCAACGGCGTACGTGTCGCGGCGCTGGTCTTCGGCATCATCACCGCGGTGCTGGGCATCTACCCGTTCTTCCTGATCGGCCTCGTCCACCTGGTGCTGGGCATCCTGATCGCCGTGTTCGTCGGCAACGCGAACGGCAAGGCGTGGTTCAACCGCCCGCGCTACTGAGCCGCCGAGCACGCTGAAGGGCCGTACCCCTCCCGCGGGGTACGGCCCTTCAGCGCGTTCACGCCAGGCAGGCCCCGGGGACCGGCATGGGTGCCACGGAGTTCACCGTGCTGTCCCAGGTCTGGGTTCCGCCGGCGGGAAGCGCGTAGTTGAGGCCGCCGGTCACGCAGTAGGTGACGCTCGTGCTGTTGGTGACCTCGGTGACCCGCAGAGCGGGGCTGAACGTGGCTCTGTCGCCCTGCCTGACCAGTACCGGCTGAGAGCCGAACAACGGCTGGAGACACACGTACCCGATCGGACAGAACACCGCCGTCTCCTCCCCGGCGGCGGTGGCCGTGCCGGCCGCCCCCGTACCGAGTACGCCGGCGAGTGCCACGCCGACGACGGCGAGACGACGCATCCCTTGGAAACTGCGCATCCCTTGGAAACTGCACATCCCTTGGAAACTGCGCATCCTTTGGAAACTGCTCCACATGACGGGCCCCCTGAGTCCCTGAGGAATCGCTGACCTCCCGACCCTCGCAGCGGAGCAGAGGACTCTGTACCGGGGTATCGGCCATTCCGGCCCACTCCACGCCGTTCCAGCCCCGGCAAAGCTTCGCAGCCGCACAGGAGCTTCACCTTCCGTGGCGTTCCCGTGCCGTTCGCCCTGCCCGAGCCACTCGGCGGCCCCGACACGGTAGCCTCGCGTCAACTGGCGTGACGCCAGAGCACATTGAGAAGGAAGAGCACTCGGGGGATCCATGTCGGACCAGCGGCCCACGCCGCCCTACACACCTGCGTCCGGTGAGGCCGCGCTGAAACAGGCGGGCGGGACCCCGCTGCGCCCCGCCGACCCGGCGCACATCGGCCCGTACGCGCCGCTCGGGCTGCTCGGCAGCGGCGGCATGGGGCGGGTCTATCTGGCGCGGCCCGGCGACGACCGGCCGGGACTCGCCGCGGTGAAGGTGATCCGGCCGGAGTACGCCGAGGACGCCGAGTTCCGGCGGCGGTTCGAGCGCGAGGCCACCGTGCACGGACGGGTCCGCACGCCGTACGCCCCACAGTTGCTCGGCACCGGCTTCGACGACGAACTGCTCTGGATGGCCACGGAGTATCTGCCCGGCCTGAACCTCGCCGACGCCGTCCGCGCGTGCGGCAAGCTGGAACCGGCCGGAATGTGGCGACTGGTGGCGGAACTCGGGCGGGCCCTCACGGCGCTGACCGCCGCCGGTGTCGTCCACCGGGACCTCAAGCCGTCCAACGTGATCCTGTCGTCGCGGGGCGCGCATGTGATCGACTTCGGCATCTCCCAGGCTGTGGACAGCAGCGCCATCACCACCACCGGCAACCGGGTCGGCACCCCCGCGTACATGTCGCCCGAGTATCTGCGGGACGGCCGCTGCGACACCGCCTCCGACGTGTTCTCGCTCGCCTGCACGCTCGTCTACGCCGCCACCGAGCACGCCCCGTTCGGCGACGGCACCGGCGTGGACGTGATGCACCGGGTCGCGTTCGAGGAGCCCAAGCCGGAGATCATGGCCGAAGTCGCCGCAGCGGACGCCGAGTTGGGCAGGCTGCTGACCGCGTGCCTCGCCAAGGACCCCGGCGGGCGTCCCACCCCACGGCAACTGATCGACGCGGCCACGGCCGCCGGGCACAGTCCTGACGGGGCTTCCGCGTGGCAGGAGCCCCTGAACGCCCGGCTGCTGGAACGACGCCAGGCCTGCGAGACCCTGGCCCACGCCACCGCCCAGCAGACAGGCCATTTCCGCACCCCCACCCAACGCGTCACCGCCCCCACCCCCGGCCCGGCCTTCGGCCCACCGACACCCCCGGGCGCGTACGGCCCCCCGACCCCACCCGCACCGGTCCAGTACGGCGCGCCCGCAACTCCCGCTCCCCACCCGGCAGTGGCTCCGAGCCAGCAGCCCCATGCGAACCAGGCCGAGAAGAAGACGAAGCGGAAGAAGCCGTACTTCGCCGTCCTCGCGGGATTGGCCGTGTGTGCCGTGGCCGTGAGCGCCTTCCTGGTCACCGGCCCGCTCTTCGACGACACGGCCTCCTCGTCCCCGAGCACCTCCGAGACATCCGAGACATCCGAGACCTCCGACACCACCGCGTCCGACGACGAGACGGCCTCCTCCCCCTCGCCCGACTCCTCGCCGTCCCCCTCCCCCACCAAGTCGGGCAAGGAACGGCAGGAGAAAGAGGACAAGGAGACAGGCGGATCGACCGCGGACGACGGACAGGACGGCTCGTCCGACTCCGGCGGCGGCAACGACGGGGCCCGGCCCACGGCCACCGTCACCGCCACGTCCGGCGGCGGCACCGGCAACACGCCCAGCACCGCGCCGACCAAGACCGCGACGAAGCCCGCCGATCCGCCGTGGCTCACCCAGTGCACGTACTACTCCGGCACCGAACTGACCCAGTACGGCGACGAGAACAAGCGCGTCACACAGGTCCAGTGCATGCTGGTCAACCGCGGCTACGGCATCGGCAGCGCGGGCGTCGACGGCCAGTTCGGCAAGGACACACTCGCCGCGGTCAAACAGTTCCAGAGCGACAAGCGCCTCTCCGTCGACGGCGACGTCGGCGTCAACACCTGGGCTGCGCTGCGCAGGTCGACGTAGCGACGTAGCCCCGACAGAGCAGCGAGGGCCCGCCGGTCGGTGACGACCGGCGGGCCCTGTGCGGCAGGGTGCGGCTCAGTGGAAGAAGTGCCGCGTGCCCGTGAAGTACATCGTGATGCCCGCCTTCTGAGCGGCCTCGACGACCAGCTCGTCGCGGACCGAACCCCCGGGCTGGACGACGGCCTTGACGCCGGCCGCGGTCAGGATCTCGAGCCCGTCGGGGAACGGGAAGAACGCGTCGGAGGCGGCGTACGAGCCCTGGGCGCGCTCGGCGCCGGCGCGTTCGACGGCGAGCTTCGCGGAGTCGACGCGGTTGACCTGCCCCATGCCGACGCCGACCGAGGCGCCGTCCTTGGCGAGGAGGATCGCGTTGGACTTGACGGCGCGGCAGGCCTTCCAGGCGAAGGCCAGCTCGGCCAGCTCCGGCTCGGACAGCGCCTCACCCGTCGCCAGGGTCCAGTTGGCGGGGTCGTCGCCCTCGGCCTGGAAGACGTCCGTCACCTGGGCGAGGCCGCCGCCGTCGATCGGGCGGAACTCCGCGACCGGTTCGGGCGCCTCGGGGCAGCGCAGCACACGGATGTTCTTCTTCCTGGCGAGCGCTTCGAGGGCGCCCTCCTCGTAGTCGGGCGCGACGATGACCTCGGTGAAGATCTCGGCGACCTGCTCCGCCATCTCCTTGCTGACCGGCCGGTTGACGGCGATGACCCCGCCGAACGCGGACAGCGGGTCACAGGCGTGCGCCTTGCGGTGCGCCTCGGCGACATCGGCACCGATCGCGATACCGCACGGGTTGGCGTGCTTGATGATCGCGACGGCCGGCTCGGTGTGGTCGTACGCGGCACGGCGGGCGGCGTCCGTGTCCGTGTAGTTGTTGTACGACATCTCCTTGCCGTGCAGCTGCTCGGCACCGGCCAGGCCGCCGCAACCACCTGTGTAGAGCGCGGCGGGCTGGTGCGGGTTCTCGCCGTACCGCAGGATCTGCTTGCGCTCGTACGTCACGCCGATGAAGCTCGGGAACTCCTCGCCGTCACCGGCGTACTCCCCGAGGAACCAGCCGGCGACCGCCACGTCGTACTCGGCCGTGTGCCGGAACGCCTCGGCGGCGAGCCGCTTGCGGGTGGCGAGGTCGAAGCCGCCGTCACGCACGGCGGCGAGGACGTCGGCGTACCGGGCCGGGCTGGTGACGACGGCGACCGAGGGGTGGTTCTTGGCGGCCGCGCGGACCATCGACGGGCCGCCGATGTCGATCTGCTCGACGCACTCGTCGGGCGTGGCGCCCGAGGCGACGGTCTCCTGGAACGGGTAGAGGTTCACGACGACGAGGTCGAACGGCTCCACGCCGAGCTCGGCGAGCTGCCGCCGGTGGTCCTCGAGGCGCAGGTCGGCGAGGATGCCGGCGTGCACGCGCGGGTGCAGGGTCTTGACCCGGCCGTCCAGGCACTCGGGGAAGCCGGTGAGCTCCTCGACCTTGGTGACGGGGACACCGGCGGCGGCGATCTTCGCGGCGGTGGAGCCGGTGGAGACGAGTTCGACGCCCGCCTCGTTCAGGCCGCGCGCGAGGTCCTCGAGGCCCGTCTTGTCGTAGACGCTGACAAGCGCGCGACGAATGCCCCGCTTGCCGCTCTCGGCCGTGACAGTGCTGTCGGCGGTCACTGGATAACTACCTTTCGTCCCTCAATGCGATAGCCGTTGCGGGCGAGCCGCCCCACGACATCGACGAGCAGCCTTCGCTCGACTTCCTTGATGCGCTCGTGCAGAGCGCTCTCGTCGTCCTCGTCCCGGACCTCCACCACGCCCTGGGCGATGATCGGTCCGGTGTCGACGCCGTCGTCGACGAAGTGGACGGTGCAGCCGGTGACCCTGGCGCCGTACGCGAGCGCGTCCCGCACACCGTGGGCTCCGGGAAAACTGGGCAGCAGCGCGGGGTGGGTGTTCACGACCCGCCCGCCGAAACGCGCGAGGAACTCCTTGCCGAGGATCTTCATGAACCCGGCGGACACGACGAGATCGGGCTCGTACGCGGCGACGGCCTCGGTGAGGGCGGCGTCCCATTCCTCGCGCGTCCCGTAGTCCTTGACGCGGCGGACGAAGGTCGGCAGCGCGGCGCGCTCGGCCCGGGCGAGCCCTTCGATGCCGCCGCGATCGGCCCCGACGGCCACGATCTCGGCGCCGTAGGCCTCGATGCCGGTCGTCGCGATGGCGTCCAGCAGCGCCTGGAGGTTGGTGCCGGATCCGGATACCAGCACGACGAGGCGCTTGGCCACGGGCTTGGCGGCCACGGTGGGGCCCTTTCTCGGGGGAGCGGTGATGCGCGGGCGACCGTTTGTACATTCATACGAATGCTTCGCTTCCCGGTATACGGGGAAGTCTACGAAACGGCCGACCGTCAGCAACGATACCGGCACACCGGTCGGCCCCCGTGGGACGGGGGCGTGGCCGGAAGGTAGCGTCTGCGAGGAGCGGGCTCGGGAACGCGGTCGGTGTGTGGGGCGTTCACGCAGTGACAGCTCATGCCGTGGCAGCAGATTTCACCGCCGTACGCACCATGCCGTTCCACATCGCTCAACCTCGTTCAACGTCGTTGTTCGACCTCGTACTCACCAAGGGGAAGACGCACTCCTGATGCCGGACCGCAGCCTCCGCCTTCCTTCGCTCCTGCTGCGTGAGCGGAGCTCCTCTCCCACGCCTCCGCGCGAGAGCGAGGACGCCGCCGGACAGCCCGAGCAGTCCGGGCAGCCTGGGCAGTCCGGACGGGGCCAGGGCTCCGCTGGTGGGCGGGGTCCGGGGGCGGGTTCCTCCGACGACAACCCGTTCGCGCCGCCGCCCGAGGGCGCGCCCGACCGGCCCTGGCAGCCGCGTCGGCCCGCGAGCGGACAGGACTCCGACGGGGGCGGTCACGGCCCTGGTGGCGGTGGTCATTCACCGTGGGGCAGTCAGTGGAGCGACCGGCAGCCGGGCCGCTCGGCCGGCGGGCACTTCGGCGAGCGCCCGGGTGGGCAGGGCGGGCCGGGCGGTCCCGGCCAGGGCCCCGAGGGCGGTCCGGGCACCGGGCTGCGCTGGGACCCGACGGACCCCGCCCAGCGGCGTGCGCGGTACGCGCTGCTCTCCGGCATGTGGGCCTTCTTCTTCGCGCTCTTCGCCTGGCCGTACATGGCCCTGCTGCTCGGCTCCCTGGCCATGTACTGGGCCATCAGTTCCCTGCGCGCCAAGCCCGCCGCCCCGGACCCGACCCGGTCGGCGGCCCCCGAGCCGAGCGGGCGCCCCCAGAAGACCGCGGCCATCAGCGGCCTGGTGACCTCGTCCCTGGCCCTCGCCATGGTCGCCGCCGTCTTCACGACCCAGTTCGTGTACCGGGACTACTACACCTGCGTCAACGACGCCCTCACCACGGCGTCGGAGAAGTCCTGCAAGGAACTCCTGCCCGAGGGACCGGTACGGGAGCTGCTGGGCAACGCCCGCTGAGCGGTCCTCGGGAGGGGACGCGCCGTCGGTGCGGCGCGGCAACTGGGGCGACGCCGGTGCGCGAGCCGCGGGGGCAGGGTCAGGAGGCTTGTTCCCGGGCCTCGCCGGTTGCTTCCTCGGGGTCGAGGGCGGATCCGACGTCCGGTCCGGCTCCGGTTCCGGGCCCGGGTCGGGTTCCCGAGGTCGGCTCGGACTGGGTGAGTCCGGCCGCTCCCGGCTCGCCCTGATGAATGCCGGAGCTGAGTGCAGTTGCTTCCCGCTTGTCGTGGCGCGTCACGGCCGACGCCACTCCCGGCTTCCGCCGGAACCCTCGGAACCGTCTGCCCTTGTCCGCCCTGTCTGTCCGCTCCGCGCTGTCCGCTTCCGCCTCCGTCGCGTTCCGCCGTCGCCGGAGCACCCCGCCCTCCGACGCCTTCCGCCCTCGCCGGAACACGCCTCCCTCGGTCGCCTTCCACCCTCGCCGGAACACGCCTCCCTCGGTCGCCTTCCACCCTCGCCGGAACACGCCTCCCTCGGTCGCCTTCCGCTCGCCCCGGGGCTTCTGTGGTGCCGTCGCCGTCCTCGTCGTCGACCCCTTCCGTTGCCGTACGTGCCACCAGCGGGCCGCGAGGGACACCGGCAGCCCCACCGCACCCACCCAGGCCCCGGCGGCGCCGCCCGTCTGCCACCAGAGGGGGCCGAAGTGGGCGAGGGCGGCGAGGCCGAGGGGGCCGGCGGCGAGGAGGGTGAGGAAGGCGAAGGCCAGGGCGCAGACGGCGGCGGCGAGAAGGGTCGCGGCGGTTGTGCGCCGGACGGACCAGGGTGCGCCCGGCTTCACGGCGGCCCGGGCCGCCGTGAAGCAGCCCACCGTCACCCCTGCGGCCAGGGGTACCGCCCCCACCGCCCAGGTCACCGGCGTGGGCACGCCCCCCGGCACCGCGGCGAGCAACGGCAACGGCGGCAGCAGGGTGGCGGCCGGAGCCGCCGCGACCAAGGGCCCGACGACATGCCCGGCGCCCAGGACGAACCCCGGGCCGAGCGCGTAGGCCGCCCCCCACACCGCCGCGTTCGGGACCAGGGTCACGCACAGCAGCAGTACGGCGAAACGGCCCGACCACCCCTCGGTGAGCTGGGGGAAGGAACCGCGGGCGACGTCTCCGTGCCACACCAGGGAAACCGCCACGAGCAGGGCACCGCCGCCGACCAGCACCAGCACGCCCGCCCCGGCGGCACGTCCGGCGGCAGCCATCAGCCGCAGTCGCCACTCTGTCTCCGGAGCGCCGCCCAGAGAGGCGGGCAGGCGCAGTTGGGGGCGCCCGCGCGCCATCCACATCCCCGTGCCCGCCGCGAGCGCCGCCAGCAGCGGTACGCAGACGATGGCCCACAGCCACGAGGGCCGCAGCGCCCCACCCGAGGCGTACAGGGTGACGGCGCCGCCGACGACCGTGTAGCCGATGACGAGACCGACCCATGTCATACGGGCCGTCGTCCCGAGGCCGGCGTTCGCGTGGTCGCGGGCCGAACGGTGCAGCAGGACGGTCGGCAGGGCGAGCAGCAGCAGGGGGACGAGGCCCACCGGGGCGGGGTCGCCCGAGAGCGTGTCGGCGCGGATCAGCTCCACGCCGTGGGACAGGAGCCACAGCGCCGCCGCCACGTGCAGCGCCCCCTCCGGCCCGCTGTCCGGGTACGGCGAACTGATCCACAGCAGCGTCACGAGCGCGGCGAACGCCCCGAGCCCGAGCCCCGCCGCCAGCATCCCGCCGAGCACCCCGGCGACCAGCTTGGACTGCCGGCGCGGCGCCGGCCAACCGTGGTCGGCGGGGTGGTCCGGCGCGGCGATCGGATCGTTCGGGCCGTTGCGGCCAAGCGCTCCTTTTGGGTTGTTTGGGTCTTTTCGGTCGTTCACGTGCGTCACGCGGCCATGCTCCCAACGACACGCGCTTTACCGGCGTAACAATGGATTCACGCACGTGTCGCCCAATATGTGCTTATGTGTTTTTTCGTACGAGGGCCAGCGACACGCGAGGCGAACCGGTGACCGGGGCCCCCGGTGAGCAGTCAGTCGATGAGCGATCGGCCCAGGGCGGGCCCGAGTGGTACCTGCAGCCCCTCCGCACGGACGCCGACGCCCACGATCCCGACCTGGCGCCCAAGCCCCTGACGCCCGCCCAGGCCTTCGACGCGCTCTACGCGTACTGCGCCCCGGCCCTCGTACAGCAGACCTACCTGCTCACCGGGCGGCGCCAACAGGCCCGCGACGCGGTGGAACGCGCCTTCCAACTTGCCTGGCAGCGCTGGCCGGAGGTGGCCATCGACCGCGACCCGGCCGGGTGGGTGCGGGCGACGGCACACGAGTTCGCGCTCTCCCCCTGGCACCGACTACGCCCCCGCGTCCCCCTCCCCTTCCGCCACCCGGAGCCACGGCCGGACGACCCCACCGGCCGCGCTCTGCTCGACGTACTGATGAAACTGCCGCCCCCGTACCGGCGTACCCTCGTCCTCTACGACGGTCTCGGCCTCGACCTGCCCGAAACGGCCGCCGAGACGGAGGCGAGCACAGCCGCCACGGCGGGTCGCCTCTTGTACGCGCGCGCGACGGTGGCCGCCCACCTCCCGGAACCGGTCGCGCCCGGCACGCTGCACCGCCTCTTGGCCGAACTCCCCGCCGGGATCCGACCCCGCCCCACCAAACCGATCGCGCTCCGCGCCCGAGCCGACCTCCGCGCCCGCCGGTGGATCCACGCCGCCATCGCCTTCACCACCCTCCTCCTCACCACCACCGCCCTGACCCTCCACACCGCCCCCGACCACTACGAACCCCCGATCCCCCAAGGCACCCCCATCCGCGGAGTACCCCCGAGAACAGCCCCCGGCCCCCTCTCCGAGCCCCAACGGCAACTCCGCGCAAAACTCAGATCAGAGTCAGCGGCAGGCCCAGAACGCCTACACCCGGAAGCCCAATGAGCCCATGCGTAGCTGCGGAGAGTTGCGCAGCCCACTCCCGCCCAGCACCGGCGCCGGGTGCCGTACAACCGAGCCGGGTGCCCACGAACGCCAGCGGGCCCGCACCCACAAAGGGGTACGGGCCCGTCCGACGTTCAGCCGAGGCCTGGTGGAGCGCCTCGCCTCAGCCGCCCAGGATCTCCCGCGCCAGCTTCGCCGTCTCGGTCGGGGTCTTGCCGACCTTGACACCGGCGGCCTCGAGGGCCTCCTTCTTCGCGGCGGCCGTACCGGAGGACCCGGACACGATGGCACCGGCGTGACCCATCGTCTTGCCCTCGGGCGCGGTGAAGCCCGCGACGTAACCGACGACCGGCTTCTTCACGTTCGCCTTGATGAAGTCGGCGGCCCGCTCCTCCGCGTCACCACCGATCTCACCGATCATCACGATGAGGTCGGTGTCGGGGTCGGCCTCGAACGCGGCGAGCGCGTCGATGTGCGTCGTACCGATGACCGGGTCGCCACCGATACCGACGGCCGACGAGAAGCCGATGTCACGCAGCTCGTACATCATCTGGTACGTCAGCGTGCCGGACTTCGACACCAGACCGATACGCCCCGGCTTGGTGATGTCACCGGGGATGATGCCGGCGTTCGACTGACCGGGGGTGATCAGACCCGGGCAGTTCGGACCGATGATGCGGGTCTTGTTGCCCTTCTCGACCGCGTACGCGTAGAACGCGGCGGAGTCGTGCACCGCGATGCCCTCGGTGATGACGACGGCCAGCGGAATCTCCGCTTCGATCGCCTCGACGACGGCGGCCCTGGCGAAGGCCGGCGGCACGAAGAGGACGGATACGTTCGCGCCCGTCTTCTCCATCGCCTCGGCGACGGTGCCGAAGACCGGGATCTCGGTGCCGTCGACGTCGACGGTCGTGCCCGCCTTGCGCGGGTTCACGCCACCGACGATGTTCGTGCCGTCGGCCAGCATGAGCTTGGTGTGCTTCATGCCCGTGGCACCGGTCATGCCCTGGACGATGACCTTGGAGTCCTTGTTGAGGAAGATAGCCATGGCTGTCTGAGTCCCTCTTCCTTACTTCGCAGCCGCGAGCTCGGCGGCCTTGTCGGCCGCGCCGTCCATGGTGTCCACACGCTGCACCAGCGGGTGGTTGGCGTCGGAGAGGATCTTGCGACCCAGCTCGGCGTTGTTGCCGTCCAGACGGACGACCAGCGGCTTGGTGACTTCCTCACCGCGGTCCGCGAGCAGCTGCAGCGCCTGCACGATGCCGTTGGCGACCTCGTCACAGGCGGTGATGCCACCGAAGACGTTGACGAACACGGACTTGACGTCCGGGTCGCCGAGGATGATCTCCAGGCCGTTCGCCA
Source organism: Streptomyces capitiformicae (assembly GCF_002214185.1). Lineage (NCBI taxonomy): Bacteria > Bacillati > Actinomycetota > Actinomycetes > Kitasatosporales > Streptomycetaceae > Streptomyces > Streptomyces capitiformicae. The sequence continues at coordinate 1,662,939 of NZ_CP022161.1, forward strand.
TGACGGCGGCGGAGGCGCCACCGCCGATGTCGAGGAAGTTGGCGGGCTTGACGCCACCGTGCGCCTCACCGGCGTACGCCACGACGTCCAGGGTGCTCATGACGAGACCCGCGCCGTTGCCGATGATGCCGACCTCACCGTCGAGCTTGACGTAGTTGAGGTTCTTCTCCTTGGCCGCGGCCTCGAGGGGGTTCGCCGACGCGTGGTCGACGAGCGCCTCGTGCTCCGGCTGACGGAACTCGGCGTTCTCGTCCAGGGAGACCTTGCCGTCGAGGGCGATGACGTCACCGGAGGCGACCTTCGCCAGCGGGTTGACCTCGACGAGGAGCGCGTCCTCGGCGACGAAGGTCTTCCACAGGGTGACGAGGATGTCGGCGACCTTGTCGGCGACCTCGGCCGGGAAGTTCGCGGCCTCGACGATCTCGCGCGCCTTCTCGGGGGTCACGCCCTCGTTGGCGTCGATCGGGGTCTTGGCGACGGCCTCGGGGCGGGTGGCCGCCACCTCCTCGATCTCCATGCCACCCTCGACGGAGGCGATGGAGAGGAAGGTGCGGTTGGTGCGGTCGAGGAGGAAGGAGACGTAGTACTCCTCGACGATCTCCGGAGCGGTCTCGGCGATCATCACCTTGTGGACCGTGTGGCCCTTGATGTCCATGCCGAGGATGTCCGTCGCGCGGGCGACGGCCTCGTCCGGGGTGGCGGCGAGCTTGACGCCGCCGGCCTTGCCTCGACCACCGACCTTCACCTGCGCCTTGACGACGGACTTGCCGCCCAGACGCTCAGTGATCTCGCGCGCCGCCTCAGGCGTGTCGATGACTTCACCGGCCAGCACCGGTACATCGTGCTTGGCGAAGAGGTCCCTCGCCTGGTACTCGAACAGGTCCACGCGCTTCCGTCCCTATCAGTGATCTCGCGGTTCGTTGGATGCGTGGGCGTGCCGCGAGGGCAACGTGACGACCGCATGTGTCACAAGGGGTGCGCACACGGTGTCCGAGCGCGCGGCATGTCCGTCTCGCAGGTTATCGCTGCTTTAGGGAGCCCCCTAAATCGCAGGTCACACCTGAGCGGTGATACCTGTCACATGATGCCGCACTCACTGGCACGGCGTGCCGCGAGTGCGGAGCCTCACCGGACGGGGGTGCGCCCGGTGAGGCTCCTCCAAGGCCCTCCCATGGCTGTGAAGGGCCCGCGGCGGGTGATCTCCTCCCCAATGGGATCACCCGCCACCATCCGCCGGCATCCGCCCGGACACGACCGACGGATTTCGGCCGTCCGGATTTCCTCCGGCGGAGGGTCAAGTTGTTGCCACGTGTCCTGCGGCGGTCAGATACCGCGCGGTACGTAGCTCGTGGTGACCGAGTCGGCGACGCCCTCTGCGCCGGTGGCACCGGCGGGGCCGGAACCGCGACCCAACGGAAGCGGCGGCACCGGTGTCGTCCGGGGCTCCGGGGAAGGGGAGGGACGCCCGGACGGCGGGCATACCTGTTCCGCCCCCGCGCTACAGGTCTGGCGGGGTGAAGGCCTGCCCTAGCCGGGGAACTCGGGGATGTCCCGGTGGTGGTCCCGGGTCCCGTACGCGGCGTCGGCCGCGGTGGCGCCGGGCACGAGGCTCAGCGGCGCCTGGTGAAGAGAGGTGACGGCGTGCGGCTCGGCGTGGCGCGGCCCGCCGTTGTCGACCGCGGAGCGCCCGCGGAGCGCGCCGGTCGGAAGTCCGTCGGGGCCCTGCTGTACGGGCGTCCGCGCGACTCGCGCGTCCCCGGTACCGGCGGCCCGGTGAGCCACCGGCACGGCCACCGCACCGCTGTCGGCGCCGACATGCGGCCCGTGGACGACGGGCTCCGGGACGACGGCCCGCTCACGGCCACCGTCCACGATCGCGCCCGGCCGCTCGGACTCCGCCCCGCCCGGCACCTGCGGCGTCACGTCGGCCGGCAGAGTCTCTCCCGGCAACACGGGCCACACCGGCAGCCCGGGCAGGTCCGGCCACTGCGGAAGCCCGGGCGGCGACGGCAACTCGGTCACCGGCGGAAACTGCGACGGCGCCCCGACCAGCCCCTCGGTCACCGACTCCACCACATCACCGATCGGCCGCACGACCCCTTCGGCGACGGGCTGCACGAGGCCCTCGGTGACCGGCCGCACAAGGCCCTCGGTGACCGGCCGCACAAGGCCCTCGGTGACCGGCCGCACGAGGCCCTCGGTGACCGGCCGCACGACGTCGTCAGTGACCGGCCGCACGAGATCCTCGCTCACCGGCCGAACGACCTGCTCGGCGGTCGGCTCGACGACGTGCCGCGTGACCGGCTCGACGACGTGTTCGCCGACCGGCTGCACCACCCGGGCGACCGGGCCGGTGGCGTCGGTGACGGTGTCCGAGACGGCGGCCGTCGGACGGGGTACGGGATCGGGCGTGGTGTCGCGTGAGGTGTCGGGCGCGCCGTCGGACGCATGCTCGACGGAGGCCGCCGAAGCGGTGATCTCCTGGACCTCGCTGGTGATCGAGGCGAGCGGTGAGGTCGGAACCCCCTCCGCGGCGCTCGCCCGCTCCCCGCAGAGAACCCCCAGCACGAACAACCCACCCACCAGCAGCACCACTTGCACCACACGCCGCCCGGCGGCCCCGCGCATCACGCGCGGAGCGGCACCGGCACCGAGCGGCGCGGCTGCTGAGGACAAAGCGGGGAGGGTCCTTCCGTGCGGCGGAACGACGAAGTACGGGGCGAAGTTGCGCGAGATGCGAACACCCGTGTGAAGGCTGTGAAGTGCTGACGATCCTCGCACGGGACGCCCGCGGTCACGCAAGCCCCCTGTCACCGACGCGTTGTCATGTCCGCTTTTCAACCCTCCTTGTCCGGTTCTCAACTCCCGCGACGGCCCCGGTAACCTGCCATCCACCCGCACGGCCGTGCGCTGGCGGTCAGGCGGTCAGGCGGGTCTGACGGTCAGGCGCTGACGGTCAGACACCATCCGGTATCGGCAATGGCCGTTTCTCGATCGCCGCCGCCATCACCTCGGGGAAGAGATCGGGCGTGCAGGCGAACGCCGGTGCGCCGAGGGCCGCGAGCGCCGCCGCATGCTCGCGGTCGTACGCGGGCGCCCCCTCGTCGGAGAGCGCGAGCAACGTCACGAACTGCACCCCCGACGCCTTCATCGCCGCCACCCGCTTCAGCATCTCGTCGCGTATCCCGCCCTCGTAGAGGTCGCTGATCAGCACGACCACCGTGTCCGCGGGCCGGGTGATCTGCGACTGGCAGTACGCGAGCGCCCTGTTGATGTCCGTGCCACCGCCGAGCTGGGTGCCGAAGAGGACGTCGACCGGGTCGTCGAGCTGGTCGGTGAGATCGACGACGGCCGTGTCGAAGACGACAAGCCGGGTGCTGATGGACCGCATGGACGCCAGCACCGCCCCGAACACGGACGCGTAGACGACGGACGCCGCCATCGATCCCGACTGGTCGATGCAGAGGACGACGTCCTTCTTCACCGACTGCGAGGCCCGCCCGTACCCGATCAGCCGCTCGGGCACCACCGTCCGGTACTCCGGCAGGTAGTTCTTGAGGTTGGCCGAGATCGTGCGGTTCCAGTCGATGTCGTGGTGGCGCGGCCGGTTGACACGGGCGCTGCGGTCGAGGGCGCCGGTGAGGGTGGCCCGGGTGCGGGTGGCGAGCCGCTTCTCCAGGTCTTCGACGACCTTGCGCACGACGGCACGCGCGGTCTCCTTGGTCGTCTCCGGCATGGCCTTGTTGAGCGACAGCAGCGTGCCGACGAGGTGGACGTCGGCCTCCACCGCCTCCAGCATCTCCGGCTCCAGCAGCAGCGCCGACAGGCCCAGCCGGTCGATGGCGTCTCGCTGCATGACCTGGACGACGGAGGAGGGGAAGTACGTCCGGATATCCCCGAGCCACCGCGCCACCGACGGCGCCGACGCCCCGAGCCCCGCCGAACGCTCCCGCCCCGTCTGCGGCTTGTCCCCCTTCCCGTACAGCGCGGTCAACGCCTGGTCCATCGCCGCGTCCTGCCCGCTCAGGACACGCCCGGTACCGTCCGCCGAGTCCCCGCCCAGCACGAGCCGCCACCGCCTGAGCCGCTCGTCGGCCGCGGCCGTGTCCACCCCTGTTGTCCCCGTCGTCATCCGCGCACCTCCGTACGAGGCCGGTCCCAGAGCGGGATCACCGGCACGGTCGTCGTCGGGCCGTCGTCCGAGCGGCGCCCGTGGCCGCGCCCTCGCCTGTCCTTGGCGTCCACCGCTTCGGCGGCCTGCCTCGGCTCCCTCAGTTCCTCGGTCGTCATCCCGCCACCCCCACAAGGTTGTTGTCGTCGGCGTTTTCCTGGTCGCTCTCAAGGCCGAGCAGCAGCCGCAGCACCGGCAGTACGGCGTCGGCGCGCTCGGCGTCCAGCTCGTCGGCGAAGCCCGGTATGCCCGAGCCGACCGCACCACCGCTTCCCGCTGTTCCCGGTCCCCGGCGCACCAGTTCGCCGAGGGTCCTGCGCACCCCCGGCTCGTACGCCGAGAACGTGCGCCGCAGCAACGGCAGTACGTCGGTGAATGCGTCCCCCGGAACCCCGGTCAGCCAGGCGTCCACCAGCCCGAGCAGCCGCTCGTCGTGCACCAGCAGTATTCCGCCGCCGGAGCCGCCCCCGACGAACCCCTCGATCCACGCCGCCGCGTCGGCCGGCGCCGTACCCGGCGAGAGCACGAGCCCCATGAGCCGGGCGGCCTCGTCCTGCGCCAACTCCCCGTCGTCCAGCAGCAGTCGCACGGCCCGCCCCCGAATGACGCCCGGCACGGTGTCCCGCTCCGACAGGACGTGGAGCACGGAGTGCCAGCGGGCCCGGATGCCGCCCCGCATCTTTCCGTCCCGCTCCCCTGTGACGGCGTCGCCCAGCAGCCCCACCGCGCCGTGCACCGCGTCCACATGGCGGCGCATCTCCTGGGCCGCGTCCGCGTCGAGGGCGGCGCACGCGGGCGGGAGGCCGACGAAGACTCGCTCGGCGAGCCCGGCCGCGACCTCGGCCAGCGCCCGGGTGTCGGTGGCGCGGACGTCGCCGTAGCGGAGGGAGCGGACCAGGGCCGGGAGCGCCTGGGCGAGGTGGCCTACGTCGGCGTCGAGGGCGGCGCGGTCGGCGAGGACCCGCATCACCACCGGCAGGGCGTCCGGGAGTTCGGCGAGGAGGCAGCGCTCGGCTAGTCCGGTGATGTCGGCGAGCGACTGGGCCGACAGGGCGTCCGCCTCGGCCTTCGCGGTCGCCGCCGAGAGCACGGTGGTCCCCCACACCCCGGCCTCGGCGACCCGCACCGACAGCTCGGGCTCCCAGCGCAGTCGCCAGGTCTCCCGGAACGTCCCCGTACTGCCGCGCGAGGCGGCGGGCTCGCCCCACGCGATGCCGAGCAGCCCCAACCGGTGCAGGAGTCGGCTGCGCTCGGCGTCGTTCTCCTTGCGCAGGTCGAGCTCCAACTCCCGCTCCAGTGCCTCCGGCTTGAGCCGCAGCCTCCGCTGCGACCGCGTGAGGTCCCGCTGCAACGGCACCGCCGGCGCCGACGTGGGCACCTCGCCCAGCACATCGCCGACCACCAGCCGATCGTGCACCAGCGACAGCGGCACGTCCGAGCCCTCGCACATCACCGCCCGTACGGCGTCGGTGGTCTCGGTGAGGCCCGGCAGCGGTCGCCCGCGCATCGCGGCCAACGTCTCGGCGAGCCGTACCGCCTCGATGACATGCGCGGAGGAGACGATCCGGTCCTCCTCGCGCAGCAGCCCGGCCACCTTGGTCAGCCACCGCTCGACGGGGCGGTCGGGCGCGCCGAACAGATGCCCGTACCAGCCCGGCGAGTCGATCCCCGCCCCGTAGCCGCCGGCCCGGGCCAGCCGCCGGTGCGTCCACGGCACCCAGGTCATGTCTGCCTTGACCTTGGGCAGCCCCTTCAGCAGCGCCCGGTCGGCGGCCATGGTCCGCTTCTCCCGCAGCGCGGGCACATGCCAGGCCCCGCACACCACGGCCACCTCGTCGTCCCCGAACTCCTTCTGCGCGGCCCGCACCTGCAACCGCATGTACGCCTCGCGCACGGGGTCGCGGTCATGCCCTCCGTCCCCGTACACCTCCCGCAGCGCCCCCATGGCCTCCTCCAGCACGGTGAACGGCGCGAAGACGTCCCCGCCCGTCCCCCGGTGCTCGACCACGTCCTCCCACCAGCGCTCGGGATCGTCATGCCCGGCGGCTTCGGCGAGCGCGCCCAGCGGATCGACCCGAACCGCCTCATCCGCGGCCGACTCCTCAGCCGCCCCCTCCGGCTGCGCGGTCGGCCCCTCCGGCTCGGCGGTCACGGCCTCCTCCTTGCCCCAGGCCAGCGTGTGCGTCGCCGGAAGGTCGATGAAGCGGGCCGGGACGCCGTGGCTCAGGGCCCACCGGATGGCCACCCACTCCGGGGAGAACTCGGCGAAGGGCCAGAACGCCGAGCGGCCGGGCTCGTCCACCGCGTGGGCGAGGAGGGCGACCGGGGGCCGCATGTCCTCGTCGGCGGCCAGCGGGATCAGGGCGTCCGCCTCCGGTGGCCCCTCGATCAGCACGACCCGGGGCCGGGCCGCCTCCAGCGCGGCCCGCACCGCCCGCGCCGACCCCGGCCCGTGATGCCGTACGCCGAGCAGCAGCGGCCCGCCGCCGGACGGCCGCACCTGCTGCTGATACTCCTCGTGTCCGGTCACGCGCTCACCTCGCGGCAGGCGCGGTAGAAGTCCGTCCAGCCGTCTCGCTCGCGGACGACGGCCTCCAGGTACTCCTGCCAGATGACGCGGTCGGCGGCCGGGTCGCGGACGACGGCGCCGAGGATCCCGGCGGCGACGTCGGAGGGGCGCAGGACGCCGTCGCCGAAGTGGGCGGCGAGGGCGAGCCCGTTGGTGACCACGGAGATCGCCTCGGCCGTCGACAGTGTGCCGCTGGGCGACTTCAGCTTCGTACGGCCGTCCGCCGTGACACCGTCGCGCAGTTCGCGGAAGACGGTGACGACGCGGCGGATCTCGTCGATGGCGTCGGGTGTGGTCGGCAGATCGAGGGAGCGTCCGATCTGGTCGACTCGGCGCGAGACGATGTCCACCTCGGCGTCGGCGCTCTCCGGCAGCGGCAGCACTACCGTGTTGAAACGGCGGCGCAGGGCGCTCGACAGGTCGTTGACCCCGCGGTCGCGGTCGTTGGCCGTGGCGATGAGATTGAAGCCGCGGACGGCCTGCACCTCCTGCCCCAACTCCGGGATCGGCAGCGTCTTCTCGGACAGGATCGTGATCAGGGTGTCCTGCACGTCGGCCGGGATGCGGGTCAGCTCCTCGACCCGGGCGGTCATGCCCTCCGCCATGGCCCGCATGACGGGGCTGGGCACGAGGGCGTCGCGGCTCGGGCCGTGGGCGAGCAGCCGCGCGTAGTTCCAGCCGTAGCGGATCGCCTCCTCCGGTGTGCCGGCCGTGCCCTGGACGAGCAGCGTCGAGTCACCGCTGACGGCGGCCGCCAGGTGCTCCGACACCCAGGTCTTGGCGGTGCCGGGGACGCCGAGCAGGAGCAGGGCGCGATCGGTGGCGAGGGTGGTGACGGCGACCTCGATAATGCGTCGCGGACCCACGTACTTGGGTGTGATGATCGTGCCGTCCGGCAGTGTGCCGCCGAGCAGATAGGTGGCGACGGCCCACGGCGACAACTTCCATCGGGCCGGACGGGGCCGGTCGTCCTGCTCGGCCAACGCGGCGAGTTCAGCTGCGAAGGCCTGCTCGGCGTGCGGCCGCAGCGCCTCGTCGCCGGCCGGCTCTCCCGCTCCCCGCACGCTCGCGTCCGTACGCACGCCTACGCCCGCGTCCGTGTGCACGGGCGTGTGCGCGTTCGCGGGCGCGGACTGGTTGTGGGTCGGGTCGACAGTGGTCGTTTCAACAGACGCAGGCATGGCTGAGTCCCCCTCCAGCTCGGCCGGTTCGGATCTGGTCACCAGACTGCACCAAGCCACTGACAATCCAGTCTGACCTGCGGAAATAGGCTGGCGCAAGCCAATTGTCAGTGGTGGGATCTACCTTCAGAACATGACTCAGCAGGGGGTGCGCTGGACGGCTGAGCAGGTGCTGGCACTGGCGCCTGACGCAGCGTCGCGCAAAGCCGGAAGCAAACTCGCCGTGGCCGGACCGTGGTCGCAGGCGGGCACTTCGGACGAGGGGACGGTGTGGGGACTGTGCAAGGGAAGTGGAAGCAAGCCGTATCAAACGATCGTGGACGTCGCGGACTCCGCAGGGCCCGCGTACAAGTGCAGTTGTCCGAGCCGCAAGTTCCCGTGCAAGCACGCGTTGGGGCTGCTGCTGCTCTGGGCGGGCGACGACGGTGCGGTGCCGCCTGGGCAGGCACCGGACTGGGCGGAGCAGTGGTTGTCCGGCCGCCGCGCGCGTGCGGCGGAGAGGACGACGAGGACGGGCGCGGCATCTGGGGCCGCGTCCGCTGACCCCGAGGCGGCGCGCCGCCGTGCCGAGCGGCGCGCCGAGCGGATCACCGCGGGCGCGACGGAGCTCGAGCAGCGCCTGACCGACCTGCTCCGCGGCGGCCTCGCCGCCGCGGAGCAGGCGGGCTACGGGCTGTGGGAGGAGACGGCGGCCCGCATGGTCGACGCGCAGGCTCCCGGACTCGCAGCGCGGGTACGGGAGTTGGGGGCCGTACCGGGATCGGGCCCGGGCTGGCCGGTCCGTCTGCTGGAGGAATGCGCCCTCCTCCACCTTCTCGACCAGGGCTGGTTGCGCCGCGAGCAACTCCCGGACGGCCTCGCGGCGACGGTCCGCTCCCGAGTCGGCCTGTCCGGCTCACCGGACGGACCGCCGGTCCGCGACCGCTGGCTCGCCCTCGCCCAGTACGACACATCGGACTCCCACCTCACCACCCGCCGCATCTGGCTCCACGGCGCCGAGTCCGGCCGTACGGCCCTGCTCCTCTCTTACGGGGCCGCCGGCCGCGCACCCGAGCTATCACTCCCGGTGGGCCTGGCGTTCGAGGCGGAGGTGTCGGCGTACCCGGGCGCGGGGCAGCTGCGGGCGGCCCTGGGCGAGCGGTTCACGGCACCCGAGCCCGCCGCCATACGGCCGCCGGGGGTGACGCCGGCCGCGGCGGCGGCCCGCTACGGCGAGGCCCTGCGGGACGACCCCTGGCTGGACTCGTATCCGGTCACGCTCGCCCGCGTCATACCGGTCCCGGACGGCGAGTCCTGGCAACTGGCCGACGCGGACAGCGACCTGGCCCTCGCCATCAATCCGTCCGCGCGCTCCCGCCCGGGCCTGTGGCGCCTCGCCGCCCTCTCCGGCGGCGCCCCCGTCACGGTCTTCGGCGAATGCGACCACCGGGGCTTCAGCCCGCTGACGGCATGGGCGGAGAGAACCGACGGGGCGTCCGGGCAGGCGGTGGCGCTGTGCTGAGCGGAGGCGCAGCGCCACACCCGACTCACCCGGCCCGCCCAACACCGGTAACTCACCGCCCTGTTCACCGCCGTCCCCTTGCCCTATGGAAGGAACCCTCATGACCAGCACCTCTTCGGCCGCTTCCTCGGGGCTCTCCTGGGAGGAACTCGTCACGACGGCGTTGCTCGGCACGGATCGTCGTACGCCTCCGGGGTCGGGGTCCGGCCGGGAGGCGCCCGTGGCTCTGTTGGACGCGGCGGCGGTGGAGACGGTGCGGCGCCGGGCGGGGATACGTCCCGTGCGGGCGGCGGTGCGGCCGGAGCCTGCGCCGGCGGACGGGCGCCCTCCGCTGCCGCCCGCCGCGACACGCAGACTGGCGACGCTGCTGGCCGACCGGCCCGGCGCGGGTGGCGGTCGCCGGGGTACGGCGCCCGACCTGATGGAGCTGCTGCCGCAGTGGCTGGCGCTGGCGAACGCGTACGGTTACGCGGCGCCGCCGGAGGCGCTGCCCGCGTTGCTCGACGCGGCGCGCGGCCGTACCGATCTACGGCCGGCCGCATTGGCCTTCGCGGGTGTGCGGGCATTGTGGCTGGCCCGGTTGAACCCGGACTGGCGTTTCGCGCTGCGTGCCGCGCCGGGCGGCGGTGCGGCGCTGCCCGGCCCGGGCGAGCCGGAACGGGTCCGGCGTCTCTGGCAGGAGGGCCTGTTCGCGGAGCGGGTGGCGCTGCTCACCGCGCTGCGGGCCCACGATCCCGGCACCGCACGTGAGTTGCTGGCATCCACATGGCCGACGGAACGGGCCGAGGACCGGCTCATGTTCCTCGACGCCCTCCGGGCGGGGCTGGCGGCGGAGGACGAGCCGTTCCTGGAGGGCGCGTTGGCGGACCGCAGCCGGAATGTGCGGGCCACGGCCGCGGAGTTGCTGTCCGCGCTGCCCTCCTCGGCGCTCGCGGGTCGGATGGCGCGGCGGGCGACCGCGTGTGTGGCCGTCGACCACACGCGCGGCACGCCCACACTCGTGGTCGAGGCCCCGCATGAGTGTGATCCGGGCATGGAACGCGACGGTGTGCAACCCAAGGCTCCCGCCGGGCGGGGAGAACGGTCGTGGTGGCTGGGCCAGTTGGTGGAGGCGGCGCCGCTCGGGGCGTGGTCGCGGCGGTTCGGAGGGCGCACTCCGGAGGAGATCGTGGCGTTGCCGGTCGCGGACGACTGGCAGGGGGAGTTGCATGGGGCGTGGTGCAGGGCGGCGGTGCGGCAGCGTGATGCCGGGTGGTCGCGGGCGCTGCTGGGGGCGCCGTCCACGCCCGAGGCCGGCGGGCCCGGAGCCGTGTCTCTGGCCGAGCGGGCCAAGCTGCTGGCGACGATCGATGCCGGGGAGCGGGCCGAGTGGGTGGCGGGGTTCATCGGCACGCATGGGTTGTCGGAGGCGTTTCAGCTGCTGGGGGTGTGTGCGGTGCCGTGGGCTCCGCCGCTGGGGCGGGCCGTTGTGGACGCGCTCGATATCGCGCGGGACGCGGGGAGTTATCCCTGGAGCTTCAGTGGGGTGATGGGGTTGGCCGAGCGGTGCCTGGACCCGGTGGAGGCGGTTCGGCTCGATCCTCTCGCTGCTGCGGCGGAGGAGCCGGAGAATGCGGCGCCGGGGGCGGGTGGGTACTGGGCTGAGGCGTTTCAGCGGCTTACGAGCACGTTGCGGTTGCGGGCCGCCATGCAGGCAGAGCTGGCGCCGCTGTGACACCCCGCACGTACAAACGCACCGCAAGCGCTGGGCTCAGGTCTCGGCCGGCTGTCGCACGTTCGTTCGAACCCAGTCCACGATGGACGCGGTCGTGGCCCCCGGGGTGAAGATCTCGGCGACGCCCTTCTCCTTGAGGGGTGGGATGTCGGCCTCGGGGATGATGCCGCCACCGAAGACGAGGATGTCCTCGGCGTCACGGTCCTTGAGGAGTGCGATGACGGCCGCGAAGAGCGTGTTGTGGGCGCCGGAGAGGATGGAGAGCCCGATCGCGTCGGCGTCCTCCTGGATCGCCGTGTCGACGATCTGCTCCGGCGTCTGGTGGAGGCCGGTGTAGATGACCTCCATTCCGGCGTCACGCAGCGCCCGCGCGATCACCTTGGCCCCGCGATCGTGGCCGTCGAGCCCCGGCTTGGCCACCACCACACGGATCGGACCGGCTGCCACACCCATCACTGCCTCCATGAAACGACTGCACCGAACAGCTACCCGCACCACACACCGGCGAAGTGAACGAACGTTATCTCCAGCATCCCGCACCCGGCAGTTTCGCGGTGGTGAGCGAGGGGGAAATCACACGGTGGGACACGTTCGCCGCGCACCGTTCCCGTTTCTGCGGCTCACGCGTCGCGGGGACGAGGCGATCGCGGCATCCGCGCCGATCGCCTCGACCGCCGTGGCGCGCGTGCCAGGAGGCAGGAGCGTCGCGCACGAGGAGAGCCGTTGCAGGGGCCGTACACCCCACCGTCCGCGGGAGATCGCGGTGGCGGGACTCATCGGCGCAGGCAGACATCGACAGACAGCAGAGGGCAACAACAGCGGGGGGAGTCAGGGAGGACCCCGTACGTCACACGCATCGCAAGCACCGCCCGCCCTCCGCCACCCGTCGTCCGCCGCCCGCGACCTCGGCTCTCCATGAGGGCGCACGGGGGACAGAGCCGCCCCCCGTGTGCCGACGGGAGGTCGGGCATGAAGGTCACCGGGGCGATAGCCCCTTTTGTTCCGCTCTGTGAGCGGTTCCTGCCCGCCAGGCTGGTGGGGCTCTCGATGGACCTCGTCAAGGCGACCGCCCTGGAGCTGGCGATCCTCGCCGGGCATCTGCTGCTCTACCCGTCCGGGATCGTCTCCGAGCGCCGGACCACGCCCACGCTCCCTCCGCCCGACGCACCCCGGCTCCCGACCGAGGACAGGCCGCCGGTCGTCCTGCTGCACGGTTTCATCGACAACCGCTCCGTGTTCGTCCTGCTGCGCCGCTCCCTCGCCCAGCACGGCCACCGGCATATCGAGTCCCTCAACTACTCGCCCCTCACCTGCGACATCCGCACCGCCGCCGACCTGCTCGGCCGGCACATCGAGGACATCTGCGAGCGCACGGGGCAGGAACAGGTGGATATCGTCGGGCACAGCCTCGGCGGACTGATAGCGCGGTACTACGTGCAGCGACTCGGCGGCGACCACCGCGTCCGTACGCTCGTCACGCTCGGCACCCCGCACGGCGGCACCCAGGCCATACCGCTCGCGAACGCCCACCCGATCGTCCGGCAGATGCGCCCGGGTTCGGAGGTGCTGGAGGAGTTGCGCGCACCGGCGCCGGGGTGCCGTACGCACTTCGTGGCGTTCTGGAGCGACTTCGACCATGTGATGGCTCCGGTGGAGACCGCCTCCATCGACCACCCGGACCTGATGGTGCAGAACGTCCAGGTCACCGGCATCGGCCACCTCGCTCTGCCCGTGCACCCCGCCGTCGCCACCGGAATCCGCGAGGCACTCGACACGGCCCGCACGGGAGCCCGCACGGCCACCCGCCCCGGCGGCCTGACCGTGGCGTAGACGCACGGACCGACGGGGGTGCAAAACGGCTGATCGCGACATAAACCCGACACACCCCCACGCGCCCCCGCCACACGCCCGGCCCGCGACACCCACCCGACAGCAACCACGCGCCCCACCACCGGCACGCCGTCACGCCGAGGACGGTCCCGACCCCCACAACTCGGCCGCCCCACAACCCCCACACGGCCGCCCGCTATCGAACAACCTTCGAACACAAAGCCAAAGTCGTGCCTGCAGTCCCCCGAAAGACGCTCGAATGCCCGTTTCCTGCGGCCGCGAAACCCGTTGAAGATTGTCGCGCCCGCGTACCGCCGGGTACAGTCACCGCACTGCTCTGCCAGCCCCTGTCGTCGAGGCGAAAGAGAAGTTGGTGAACGATCGTCACCCGTCGGGGACCGCAACATCCCCGGCTCCGGCTTCCGATGCCGACGCGGCGCATTACGCGTCGTACGGCCACCAGGGAGCCACTCTCGGCGACTTCACCACGTACGGCGACTACGCCGCCACGGGTTTTGAGTCCGGTTTCGACTCCGGCACCAGCGCGCACGCGACCGCCACGTTCGCGACCGACCCACTCTTCGGTGACATGCCGGGCAACGACGCCGGTACCGGCTCCTACGACGCCTCGCAGTGGTCGACGGGCAGCCACCAGACGCTGAACTACGACCCGTACGCCGCGCAGCACCAGGCCGCGCTCGACACGGGCAGCTACGACACGACGTGCTGGTCGGCCGGTTACGAGCACCTCGCCCAGGTCCCGGCGCAGTCCACGGGCCCCGATTCCAGCGGCCAGTGGGACGCGAGCGGCTGGCTGCGGGCGGAACAGCTCGACCAGGCGGACCAGTTGGGCGCCGACCAGACCCAGCAGTGGGTCGGCATCCAGCACTTCGCGACAGGCGTGTTCGACGCCACGCAGTGGAACAGCGACGGCGCCCAGTCCGCCACCGACGACCACGGCGACGGCAGCACCACCTCCGAGTCGTACGAGCACGGCGGCAGCGCCCCCGAATCGTACGACGCCCACGAGCGTCCCTCGGCCGAGGCCGTGGACTTCGCCCAGCAGGCGACCGCCGCGTTCGAGCAGATCACCTCGTACGACCAGGACCAACCCCTCCCCGCGGACGGCGAGTTCGAGACCGAGGGTCTCGACGACGACGGCGCGGACCGCGCCGCACTGCTCGACGGCGAGGAGGAGGTCGCCCCGGCGCCCAACGCCAGGAGCGCGAGCCCCGGGCGGGCGGCCACCCGCGCGGCCTCGCGTTCGAGGCGGCGCGCTCCGGCCAAACGTTCCGCCCTGCTGACCGTGGCCGTTCCGTCGGCCTGTGTCATGGGGGTCGCCGGGATCGCGGCGGCCTCCGTCGGCATCGGCGGCGACGACACGGAGACGACGGCGGCCACCAAGTCGGACGCCACCCCGGTGCAGCCGTCCACGGCCAACAACCAGCTCGACACCCAGCTCGAGAGTCTCTCCGCCGAGGCGGACGACTTCGCCGACCGGGCGAGCCGCACCCAGGAGCGCATCGACCTCAAGGCCCAGCAGGAGCTGGAGCAGAAGAAGGCGGCGGCCGAGGCGGCCCGCAAGGAGCGGCTGCGCCCGAAGTTCGCGCTGCCGGTCTCGCAGCAGGGGCTCAGCGCGTACTACGGGCAGTCCGGCATCAACTGGATGTCCCTGCACACCGGCATCGACTTCCCCGTCGCGTACGGCACCCCGGTGATGGCCGCGACGGACGGCACCGTACGGACGCAGTGGAACGCCGCCTACGGCAACATGGTCATCGTGACCGCCAAGGACGGCACCGAGACCTGGTACTGCCACCTCTCCACGTACAAGGTCGCCTCCGGTACGACCGTCAAGGCCGGCGATGTCATCGCGTACTCCGGCAACTCGGGCAACTCGACCGGCCCGCATCTGCACTTCGAGGTGCACCCCGCCGGTGGCTCCGCCATAGACCCGCTGTCGTGGCTGCGCAGCCATGGGTTGGACCCGACGTAACCCGAAACAACCCGGCACAACCCGACATAACAGACACGAAGACGAGTTGGGCCCCTGCTCCGCAGCAGGGGCCCAACTCGTCTCTAGAGCTTCTCCACCGGCGCGTACCGCAGCAGCAGCCGCTTCGGCTTCGCGTCGCCGAAGTCGATCGTCGCCTCCGCGTTCCCGCCCGTGCCCTTGACGGCGACGACCGTACCGAGACCGAACTGGTCATGGGTGACACGGTCGCCCACGGCCACGGAGACCACCGGCTTCTCGTTGGTGCGGCGGGTCGCGAAGCCGGACGCGCCCGAGGCCGAGGAACGGGAGCGGGACGACGACAGCGAGGACGCGATTCCGGCGGCCGGACCCGAGGACACCGGTGCGGAGGCTCCCGTCCGCTTCCACTCCAGATGGGTGGCCGGGATCTCCTCCAGGAACCGGGACGGCGGGTTGTACGAGGGCTGGCCCCAGGCGCTGCGCATCGAGGATCGGGTGAGGTAGAGCCGTTCACGCGCGCGGGTGATGCCCACATACGCGAGGCGACGCTCCTCCTCCAGCTCCTTGGTCTGGCCGAGGGCACGCATGTGCGGGAAGACGCCGTCCTCCATGCCGGTCAGGAAGACGACCGGGAACTCCAGACCCTTGGCAGTGTGGAGGGTCATGAGCGTGATGACGCCCGAGCCGTCCTCCTCCTCGTCGGGGATCTGGTCGGAGTCAGCGACCAGGGCGACCCGCTCCAGGAAGTCGGAGAGCGAGCCCGAGGCCTCGCCCTCGCCCGTCTCCTGCTCGAACTCCAGGGCGACGGCCGCGAGTTCCTGGAGGTTCTCGATGCGGGTCTCGTCCTGCGGGTCGGTGGAGGCCTGCAACTCGGCGAGGTAGCCGGTGCGTTCGAGAACCGCTTCCAGGACCGTCGCAGGACCGGCACCGGACTCGACGATGGTCCGGAGCTCCTCCATCAGCACGTTGAACCGCTTGACGGCGTTCGTCGAGCGGGCCGCCATGCCGTATGCCTCGTCGACGCGCTTCAGCGCCTGCGGGAAGCTGATCTTCTCCCGCTGGGAGAGGGCGTCGATCATCGCCTCGGCACGCTCCCCGATGCCGCGCTTCGGCACATTGAGGATGCGTCGCAGCGGAACCGAGTCCTCCGGGTTGGCCAGGACGCGCAGATACGCGAGAACGTCCCGGACCTCCTTGCGCTCGTAGAAGCGGACGCCACCGACGACCTTGTAGGGCAGGCCGACGCGGATGAAGACCTCTTCGAAGACACGGGACTGGGCGTTCGTACGGTAGAAGACGGCGACGTCGCCCGCCTTCGCCTCGCCCGCGTCCGTCAGCCGGTCTATCTCGTCGGCGACGAACTGGGCCTCGTCGTGCTCGGTGTCGGCGACATAGCCGGTGATCTGCGCACCCGCGCCCGCGTTGGTCCACAGGTTCTTGGGGCGGCGGGACTCGTTGCGCTCGATGACCGCGTTGGCCGCGGAGAGAATCGTCTGCGTGGAGCGGTAGTTCTGCTCCAGCAGGATCGTCGTCGCGTCCGGGTAGTCCTCCTCGAACTGGAGGATGTTGCGGATCGTCGCACCGCGGAAGGCGTAGATCGACTGGTCGGCGTCACCCACGACGCAGAGCTCGGCGGGCGGTACGTCGTACTCGCTGGGCGGTACGTCCACGGGATGCTCGGAGGTGCCGACCAACTCTCTGACCAGGGCGTACTGGGCGTGGTTGGTGTCCTGGTACTCGTCGACGAGGACGTGGCGGAAGCGACGGCGGTAGTGCTCGGCGACGTCCGGGAAGGCGCGCAGCAGGTTGACCGTCGTCATGATCAGGTCGTCGAAGTCGAGCGCGTTGGCCTCACGGAGGCGGGACTGGTAGAGCGCGTAGGCCTGGGCGAGGGTCTTCTCGAAGCCGTCGGATGCCTGGGCGGCGAAGTCCTCCTCGTCGATCAGCTCGTTCTTGAGGTTCGAGATCTTGGCGCTGAAGGACTTGGGCGGGAAGCGCTTGGGGTCGAGGTCCAGGTCACGGCAGACGAGAGCCATGAGGCGCTTGCTGTCAGCGGCGTCGTAGATCGAGAAGGACGACGTGAAGCCGAGCTTCTTGCTCTCGCGGCGCAGGATGCGGACGCAGGCGCTGTGGAACGTCATCACCCACATCGCGTTGGCGCGCGGGCCGACGAGCTGCTCGACGCGCTCCTTCATCTCGCCCGCGGCCTTGTTGGTGAAGGTGATCGCGAGGATCTGGCCCGGGTGCACGTTCCGCTCGCCGAGCAGATGGGCGATGCGGTGGGTGAGCACACGGGTCTTGCCGGAGCCGGCGCCGGCCACGATGAGCAGCGGGGAGCCGGCGTGCACGACGGCCGCGCGCTGGTTCTCGTTCAGCCCGTCCAGGAGCGCCGCCGGGTCGATGGCGGGGCGGGGCGCGCCGTCGCGGTAGTAGGCGTCCCGGTCCGGCGGCACGTCGAACTTCCCGCCGAACAGATCGTCCGGAACCGGCTCCGGAGCGTGATCGTCCTCGGGCGGTGGCGGGTGCTCCTCCTCGTGGCCGCGGGGGGCCTGGAGGTCCGCCAGGAAGCTGTCGTCAAAGAGGCTGCTCATCGCTCTCCGAGTCTAGGCGCCCCCACTGACAGCGAGGGGCCGCCCCGGGAAGTCGATGCACATCACCCACCGCACCCACCTCACAACGGTAAGCGATCGATCGTAGCGCTTATCGCGTCCGAGAGGCTAAGGTCACGAAAACGTATCGGGCATATCGAACATCAACCTTCACAAGGGCCACATGTGTTGGCTAGCGTTTCGCCGGGCCGTACGACCCAACCGGCGAACGTCGCCGGGCCGCACGGCCTCCGCCGAGTCCGGTACGCCTCTCCTGGCTGCCGGAGCCGGGGACCCACCGACCTCTGGGGTGAATCGACCCGACTGCCATGCGCGGCAAGGGTCGTAGGGCAAACCTTCCGAAGCACGCGCCCGAACCCGACAGCTAACTCGGTAGGCGGATTACGGAAGGAGACGCCGAACCATGGCGCCGCACCGCAAGCCGCGTCCGGCCCGAACACGCGCGGGCATACGCACCCCGGCCCTCGCCACGGCCGCCCTCACCTCAGTGGCCCTGCTCTCCCAGTCGGCCAACGCCGCCCCCTCGGCCGACGACAAGCCGAGCCTGGAGGAGGTCGAGAAGAAGGTAGACGACCTCTACCGTCAGGCGGAGTCGGCGACCGAGAACTACAACTCGGTCAAGGAGAAGACGACCAAGCAGAAGAAGAAGGTCGATGCCCTCCTCGACGATGTCGCCGAGCGCACGGAGAAGCTCAACCAGGCGCGGGAGCAACTGGGTTCGTTCGCGGCCGCCCAGTACCGCACGGGGGCGGCCTCCCCCGACGCGGCGTCGCTGCTCCTGGCGGACAACCCGCAGGACTACTTCGACCAGAACCAGCTGATGGACCGGCTGACGGACCGCCAGAAGGGCGCCGTCGACGACTACATCACGCAGCAGGCCGAAGCGACCGAGCAGCGCCAGAAGGCGACCGAGAGCCTTGAGCAGCTCACCGAGTCGCAGAACACCCTCAAGTCCAGCAAGGCCAAGGTCCAGGCGAAGCTCGCCGAGGCCCGTGAACTGCTGTCGCAGCTGACCGCCGAGGAGAAGGCCCGGCTCGCCGCGATCGAGCAGCGCAAGCAGGAGGAGGCCGACCGCAAGGCGGAGGAGCTGGCGCGTCAGCAGGCGGCGGCCCAGGCGGCCCAGTCTTCCCAGCAGACTCAGGAGGCCCAGCAGGAGACCTCCACCGCCACGGCCCCCGAGACGAACACGTCCACGACCACGACGGTCGAGGACTCGACGTACGCTTCGAAGGCCGCCAAGGCCCTCACCTTCGCCCGCGAGCAGATCGGCAAGCCGTACGTCTGGGGCGCCACCGGCCCCGGCTCCTACGACTGCTCCGGCCTCACCCAGGCCGCCTGGAAGGCCGCCGGCGTCGACCTCCCCCGCACGACCTACGACCAGGTCAACGCGGGCACCACCGTCTCCCTCGCGAACGCGAAGCCCGGCGATCTCATCTTCTTCTACGACAACATCGGCCATGTCGGCCTCTACATCGGCAACGGCATGATGATCCACGCGCCGAAGCCGGGAACGTATGTGCGGGAGGAGTCGGTGTTCTACGACGGGGAGTCGTCGATCCACAGCGTGGTGCGGCCGGCGTAGGTCCGAAAAAGACCTCAGGGCCTCACGTCCAGAGCACCGCGATGAAGATGTTCGCGGTCGTCAGCAGGCCGACCAGGCCGAAGAGCGGCTTCTCCACCGCCTCCTCGTCCCGCTTCACGTACACCAGCCCCAGGATCACGACCAGCAGGGCCAGCTTCACGCCGATCTTGATGTTGTTGACGGGCTGGCCGTCGGCCTGGTTGAGGCCGACGAGGACGGCGCCGGTGACCAGCATGGTGAGGGCGCCGTGGAGCATCGCGGGGACGAAGCGGGCGGTGCCCTGGCCCATCGCCTTCATCTGCGTGAGGAAACCGCCGAGGAGGGCGGCGATGCCGATGATGTGGAGGGCGACGAAGAGGTGGATGAGTACGTCCATGGGCGGAGCCTAATGAGAGGACCGGGTTCCGCCGGGCACCGGGGCAGGCTGCGCAGCGTAAGCAGCACCTCCGATCACGCCCCGACGATCTTGCATATATGCGCTCCATAGCACCACTTCACCCCCGTCCGGCTCGAAATCACCGCATCGGTCATCGCAGAGCGTGAAGTCGGCGACGCCAGGGCTGGATCACGGTCACATACGGTCATGTCACGGTCGGTGCACGCCACTTCCGCACAAAGCGTTACCAGGTGGACACAGCCAGGCTTAGCGTCCTCCACCAGGTGGCCGGCTCCCCACCGCCGCCCGGGCCAGGGGCGGCAGTCGGACACCACCGCCGAGAAGGTCCGGCGGTGTCCCGCTCCCCCCTGTGCGGGCCGCCGCCGGACGCGTAACCGTTCCCCCAGGCGGTCCGTGCGCACCGACGTACGGACGGCGGTCGTACGAGAGGACATGGAGTCCACGTGGCAGCGCACCGCAAGCCCAGACAGCGCTCGCTCGGCGGCCATACGTTCCGCACCGCCGCGACCTTCGCCCTCGCGAGCGCGGCGACGGCGACCGGGTTCGACGGCATCGGGCACGCCGATCCACAGCTCACGCCGGACCAGGTCAAGGCCAAGGTGAACAAGCTGTACGAGGAGGCCGAGGTCTCCACCGAGAAGTACAACGGCGCGAAGGAGAAGGCCGACAAGGCGCAGGAGAACCTGGAGGAGCTCCGCGACCAGGCGGCCCGCCGCACCGACAGGCTCAACTCGGCTCGGGACGAGCTGGGTTCGCTGGCGGCGGCGCAGTACCGGAACGGGGGCATGGATCCCTCGTGGCAACTGGCGCTCTCCGGCGATCCGGACCAGTACCTGGACCGCGCGGCCCTCGCCGAGCGGGTCGGCGGCAGACAGGCGGCGGACGTGGCGAGCGTACGGCAGCAGTTGCAGGAGATCGAACGGCTGCGCGGTGCCGCCCGCGTCGAACTGGGCACGTTCAAGACCCGGCAGACGGAGCTGAAGCGCCACAAGAAGTCCGTCACCACGAAGCTGACCGAGGCGCGACAACTGCTCGACCGGCTCACCACCGGGGACCGGGCCCGGCTCGACACCGCGGGCGGCGGCACGGGCCACGCCTCGCGCTCCTCCGCCTCGTCCCAGCGCGGCCTCACCGGACCGGTCTCGCCCGCCTCCGCCACCGCCGACGCCCCCAACTCCCGTGCCGCCGCCGCCATCTCCTACGCCTACTCCAAGCTCGGCAGCCCCTACGTCTGGGGCGCCACCGGCCCCAACGCCTTCGACTGCTCGGGGCTGACCCAGGCCGCGTACCGCTCCGCCGGTGTCTCGCTCCCCCGCACGACCTACTCCCAGATCAACGCCGGCCGCCGCGTCGCCCGCTCCGAACTCCGCCCCGGCGACCTGGTCTTCTTCTATTCCGGCATCAGCCACGTGGGCATCTACGTCGGCAACGGCCAGATGATCCACGCCCCGAACCCCTCCGCTCCGGTCCGCGTGGCCCCCCTGGACGAGATGCCCTTCGCCGGGGCCACGCGGGTGGCTTGAGCCCGAGTTCCCGGCCGGGCCCAGGGCCTGTCGTCACATTCCCGTCTGCCCCGCGACGCCATGCACGCTCCCCCAGCAGCCGCTGCCGCGGCGGGCGCGAGGCCGCCCGCCGGGCGACGACGGGAATGTGACGACGCGAATGTGACGACGGGAATGTGACGACAGGCCCTAGCGGAAGTACGTTCCGGCCGCCGGTGTCGACAGCAGAACGATGACGAGGAGCGAGCCCAGCGTCGCCAGTGAAAAGCGCACCAGCACCAACGGCCGTAGCCAGAACGGGAACCGGGCGCTCGCCGCGGCGATCACGGCCCGTCCGTCCAGGTCCCGTACGGCAGCGTCGTCGGACTTGCTGAACGTGGCCTCGGTGTAGCGCGCGGCGAACACCTGTCCGGCGGTCACCAGTCCGACCCCGACCAGCACGACCGGTTCGAGGATCCACGACAGCACCCGACCGGCCCCGATCCCCGCGAGGTTGAGCGACCCCAGCACCGTCAGCGTCGCGGCGATACCGAGCGCCAGCGCGAACTCCCGCACCTCCTCCTTGAACCTGATCCCGTGCCGAGCGAGAACCTCGGGCGGCCGCCCCTGCCGCACGACCTCCGCTTCGGCCGCCCGCTGAGCCGCACCTCCGGTCTTCCATACGGCGACGGGGATGACGAGAAACGTCACCGCGAGCAGGAGTTGCAGTGTGGCCGCGATGAGAACGGCGATCGGCATGATGAACCTCCGACGGGTGTCGGGGAGTGGTCGGGGTGAGGGGGCCCGTCACGCGACGGCGAGCGTCAGCAGCGCGAGGGCGGAGGCTCCGAACACCACCGCGTGGCGCACGTTCTGCAGGGTCCAGACCCAGGCGGGGAAGGCGACCTCGGCCGCCTTGAGCAGCGCCTCGACGTCGACACGCGCCAGCATCGGGTCGCCCTTGCGCGCGAAGGCGGACCGCACGGACTGCTCTGCGGTCAACTGGCTGTAGAGGATCACGCAGTTGCCGAGGAGGACGAGCGACTGGAAGACCCAGGTCAGGGTCCCCGCCCAGGAGCTGTCCGCCAGGTTGAGCCCGGCCAGGGCCGTCATGATCACGGCAACGGAGACGGGAGCCGCCGTCTCATGGCCCCCGGCATCGAACCTCATCCCGTTCTCGGCCAGCGCCGTCCTTCGGACCCCTTGCCGTTCCAGCTCCGCCTCGGCGCCCGCCATCGCGGCGGCTCCGTAGCAGTGGCGCACCACCGGGATGCTCACGAAGGCCGCGGCGACGAGCAGTTGCAGTACGGCGATGAGGACGTTCACGGTCGACTCCCTTGACTGTCTGGGCCTGTCTGGGCCTGTCAGGTGTTGCACTTAGTTCAAGTGAGGGCCACAGCACTTCCTGAACTAAGTGCAATTCGAAGGTAGGGCAGAACCTGAACTAAGTGCAAGCGTGCGGCCGAGGTAAGTTGAACTAAGTACAGTCCAAGCTCCTGAACTTTGTACAAGTCCCTCTCGCGTGCCCTATCGTGACGCCATGCCACGCGACACGCTGACCCGGGAACAGATCATCCGGACCGCCATCGAACTGCTCGACGAGGAGGGTCTGGAGGGCCTGAACATGCGCAGCCTGGGCAAGCGGCTCGGCACCGCCGCCACAGCCGTCTACTGGCACGTCAAGAACAAGGACGATCTGGTCCTGCTCGTCGGCGACACGGTATGGGACGAGATCCCCCTGCCCGACGTCACCACGGTCGGCTGGCACACCGCGGCCACCACCCTGGCCACCGACCTGTACACGATGCTCACCCGCCACCCGTGGCTCGTCCAGGCCTTCGGTTCCTACCTCTTCTACGGCCCCGGCAAGTCCCGCTACGACGACCACAGCCTCGCCGTCTACGAAGCGGGCGGCTTCACCGGCCCCGAGGCGGACCGCGCTGCCGCCGCCGTCCTCACCTTCGTACTCGGCAGCGCGTTGGGCGCCTCCGCCACGGCCTCGCTCACCCGCCGCCTGCACCGCGACGGCGGCGACCCCGAAGAGCTGATGCGGCACACCATGGCCAAGGCAGCCGAGGTCGCCATGGCCTTCCCCCGTCTCCGCACCCGCCTGGACTCCCTCGCCGCCACCGAGTACAACGCCACCCCCGAGCAGACCTTCGAACTCGGCCTCCGGGCCCTCCTCAACGGCCTGGCGGAGCAGCGAACGGCTGCGAACTGAGCGCTGCCCTGGGCCGGGCCCGGCCCAGGGCCAGCCGGGCGCCATCACGCCGAGGGCGAGGCCGTCGCCCCCAGGTCACACCCGTATGACGCTCACACCAGCCGTCGTGCCGTCGCCCACCTCGTCAGCTCATGCCGGTTGGACAACTGCAACTTCCGCAGTACGGCGGAGACATGGGACTCCACCGTCTTCACCGAGATGAAGAGCTGCTTGGCGATCTCCTTGTACGCGTAGCCACGGGCGATGAGACGCAGCACCTCACGCTCGCGCTGGGTGAGACGGTCGAGGTCCTCGTCCACAGGCGGGGCGTCGGTCGAGGCGAAGGCGTCGAGGACGAAGCCGGCCAGTCGCGGGGAGAAGACCGCGTCGCCGTCCTGGACCCGGAAGATGGAGTCGACCAGGTCCGACCCGGTGATCGTCTTGGTGACATAGCCCCGCGCACCGCCCCGGATCACTCCGATGACGTCCTCCGCCGCGTCCGAGACGGACAGTGCGAGGAACCGAACAGGCTGCTCGGAGTCCGCCATCAACGCCGAGCAGCGGCGCAGCACTTCGACACCACCGCCACCGGGCAGATGGACATCGAGGAGCACCACCTCGGGCCGTGTGCTCGTGATCACCGAAACCGCCTGGTCGACATCGGGTGCCTCCCCGACGACCTCCACGCCCGTACGGTCCGTCTGCCCGATCTCGGCCTGCACTCCCGTACGGAACATACGGTGATCGTCAACCAGCACGACCCGAACATGCCGACCGAGCCCGGAGGCGCCGGGCCCGGAGCCCCCAGTGCCCGCCGGCTCGCCGGACGCGGACGCGTCGGGCACCTCGGACGAAGCCGCATCGGTCGCGCCGGAATCGCCCAACACACCGGACGCTGCGGCCGCGTTGGGCTCGCCCTCGGCGGGTCCGGTCCCCGGCGCGGCTCCCGGCCGAGGTCCCTGCCCGGGTCCAGGCTCGGCCGGTCCTCCCTGGCCCTCGGTCGGCCCCGTGCCCGAACCGCCCTGTACGGCAAGGTCGTTCGCCCGGTTCGCGTCGCTCATGACGTCGTCTCCGCCCTCTCCATCTCCAACTCGACCTCCGTGCCGCCGTCCGGTACGGCGCGGAGCCGTGCCGTACCGCCATTGCGCTCCATGCGGCCGATGATCGATTCTCTGACGCCCATGCGGTCGGCGGGTATCGCATCGAGGTCGAAGCCGGGGCCTCGGTCACGGACGGACACGAAGACCGTCCTGCCCTCGACTTCGGCGAAAACCTGTACTGCGCCGCCCTCGCCACCGTACTTGGCGGCGTTCACCATCGCCTCACGCGCGGCCTGCATCTGCGCGGTCAGCCCTTCGTCGAGAGGACAGTCACCGACGACGACCACCTCTATCGGGACGCCGTGCTTGTCCTCGACCTCCGCCGCGTTGCGCCGCACGGCCTCGGCGAGGGTGTCGGGCTCGTCCTCCTCGTCCTTGCCGGTGCCCTCGGGTTTGTACAGCCAGGTGCGCAGGTCGCGCTCCTGGGCGCGGGCGAGGCGGCGGACCTCGTTCGGGTTGTCGGCGTTGCGTTGTATCAGCGTCAGCGTGTGCAGCACCGAGTCGTGAACGTGGGCCGCGACCTCCGCGCGCTCCTGGGCGCGGATGCGCATCAGGCGCTCCTCGGACAGGTCCTGGGTCATACGGACGAGGTACGGGCCCGCCAGGAGCGTTATACCGACGAGGACCGCGAGCGCCGCCTGCAGCACCGAGCCGAGGTGGGCGGCGGAGCCCTGCAGTACGAAGATCCCGGAGACGCCCGCGGTGACCAGCAGGACTCCGCCCACCGAGCGGAGCAGGGTGATCGTGCGCCGACGGCGGCCGACCTCGGCCCAGCGGGCCCGCCGGGCGTTGTCCGCCTGCCGCCAGACCAGGGCCACGCCGGCCGCGACGAGCACAGTGGGCCAGAGATACGCTCTGGCGCCGTCGCCGAGATTCACATTGCCGACGAAGACCATGGCCACGACGACCATGAGGAGAAGGGCGACGATCTGGCCCCGGTCCGGTTTGCGGGCCACCAGTCTGCGGCGGCCGTCGGGCAAGGTCTCGGCGGCGATGGCCGGGGGCCGCTGGTTGTCGACCCCGCCCACGCCGAGCGGCACGAAGAACCAGAACGCCGCGTAGACCAGGGCGCCCAGGCCGTCCGCCATGAACAGGCCGGCGAAGACGAGCCGCACCCAGGTCACGGGCAGGCCGAGATGTCCGGCGAGCCCTCGCGCCACGCCTCCGAGCCAGCGACCGTCGCTGCTGCGGTAGAGCTTGCGCGGGGGCCGCGGAGTGTCGACTGGCAGTGCTGCGGCTTCCGGCATGCCATCGATGTTCACACGCACGGCGGATCGAGGCATCAGGGTCGACCCCCGAGACGCCCCTGATCTTCGGCCGGGTCATGATCGAACGCATCCCCGGGCCGATATCAGGGTTCGACCAGGGTCATCCCGACTGCCATCGGAACGGCTCGGCGGTCACGATGGACGCATGACGGATCACCAGCACGCGGCATCGGAGCCGGGCCCCAGCTCGGGTCCCGACCGGCGGCCGACCAACAAGCCGCAGGACGCCGTGCCCCCACCGGGCACGGCGAAGAAGCCGCGCGCACACGAAGGCGCGGGCGCACACACGCATGCGAGCACGGGCACGGGCACGGGCACGGGCACGGGCACGCGGGCAGGTGCGCACATGGGCGCGCCCACACACAAGGGTGGCGCCGACGGTTCGGCCGACAGGCCTGAGCAGGCCGACCCGCACGATTCCGCCGACATGACAGGCCGAGGCAACGCCCACGGCACGGGCGATATGACGAACCAACCCGCCCCCGCCGGTTCCAGCGGCGCCGCAGAGGACGCCTCTCCCGGTGATCCGGCCGACGCCCCCGTTCCGCGCAAGTTCCGCCGTGACCGGCGGTACAAGATGCTGGGCGGTGTCTGTGCCGGGCTCGGGCGGCAGTGCGACATGGATCCGGTGATCTTCCGGATCGTGCTCGTGGTGCTCTCCGCGACCGGCGGCCTCGGCCTCATCTTCTATGGCTTCGCCTGGCTGCTCGTGCCGTACGACGACGAGGAGGAGAACGAGGTACGCAAGCTGCTGACGGGCCGGGTCGACGGCCATGCCCTGACCGCCGTGCTCTTCGCGCTCGTCGGCTGCGGCGTGTTCCTCACCATGCTGGGCAACAACACGGCCCTGACCTTCTCCGTGGTCGTCTCCCTGCTCCTGGCCGGCGCGGGGTACTGGTCGCAGCAGCGCGGCGCCCCCGACCCGGACCCTCTCGCCGCACAGGCCGTCGCCGACGCCCCGCCGGAGGCCCAGGCGCCACCCGTGGCCGCCTCCTATCCCTCCTGGTGGCGCGACCCGATAGTCAAGGACGGCACGCACGTGGGCGGCACGGGCTATCTGTGGGGCCCGTGGGAGGCACGCGACCGGGACATCGCCGCGGCGGTCAATATCGCCCGGGGCATGCCCACCCAACAGGGCATACGCACCGCACGCGGGCCCAAGCCGCGCACACCGCGCTGGATAGGCGGCTGGGTCTTCCTGCTCGCGTTGCTGGCCGGCGGCCTCGGCACGGGAGCGACATGGGAGGACCGCGCGCTGGCCGCCAGCCTGCAGACCGGTCTGGCCTGCGCGCTGGTCGTGTTCGGCCTGGGCATAGCCGTGAGCGCGTTCCTGGGCCGTACGGGAGCAGGGTCGATCTTCCTGGCCGTGGTCACGGCGGGACTCCTGGCGTGCACTGCGGCGCTCCCGACGAACATCACCACGGACTGGGTCCGTACGGAGTGGACACCGCGGAACGCCGCGGGTGTGGCCGACCAGTACGCGCTGGGCACGGGCGTGGGCACCCTGGACCTGACGAAGGTGAACGTGGCGAAGGGGCAGACGCTGGCCACGAGTGTGGACGTGGGCGCGGGCAAGGTGAAGGTGGTGGTTCCGCCGGACGTCACCGTGCGGCTCGACATCGAAGTGGGCCTCGGTGACATCCAGTTGCCGGGTGACGACAAGGAGGACGTGGACGTGGCACCGGACACGAGCGATCAGCTGACGCTGTCTCCGGCGAAGGGAGCGGACAGCGGTGGCACGATCACCATCGACCTCGAGGTCGGTCTGGGGCAGGCGGAGGTGGCCCGTGCTGCGGCATGAGTTCAAGCCGGGCAAGTTCGTCGCCGGCTGCTTCCTCATCCTCGCCGGTGTCGTCTATCTCGGCGACGCGGGCGATGCGTGGGAGACACCGTGGTTCATAGTGATACCGCTCGTCGTCTCCGGACTGTGCCTCGCGGGCGCCGTGGCCTTCCTGAACCACGCGATACGGGGCCGCCGGGCGTCGGGGCGGCCGGGCGGCCGGGTGGGACCTGCCGGACCTATGGGACCGATGGGGCCGGTGGGACCGATGGGTCCTGCGGGGCCGATGGGACCGGCAGGCCCGACAGGACACGCAGGACCACTGGGACCGACAGGGCGTATGGACCCGGCAGGACAGGCGGGACGAATACCGGGGAATACCCAGGCGCCGGACTCGGGCGGGCGGGGCTGACCTGGCACAGGTCCTCCCCCCGACCAGAGCCAACAACCGCACGCGCCGCCCGGCCGGGGATGGCCCAGGCAGGTCAGGTCGGGCCAGGTCGGTCGGCCACGCCAAGGCGCAGGCCGTAGGGGGCGGTGGGCGTCACCGGTAGCCAGCCGCTCGGTGCCTGCTGCTGCCGCGTCGGGATCGGATGGCGGCGTCCACGGAGAGCACCGGGGCTCCGGCAAGGATCAGGGGGAGCCAGGCCATGAGGTAGGGGAGGTCGTTGCCGTAGTAGTACGGGCTCGCGGACCAGCTGACCGTCAGCCAGAGGCTGAGGGAGATGAGGGCACCGCCGACGGCGGCGAGGCGGGTGAGGAGACCAAGGAGGGTACCGATGCCGACGGCGAGTTCACCGATGGCGATGGCGTAGCCGAAGCCGACGGGGTTCTTGAGCGCCATGTCGATCATGGCCGGGATGGCGGAGGCGTCGCGGGCGGCGCTCATCATGTCGCCGATCGAGCCGGAGCCGGAGTCCGCCATGAACGCGCTGTCGGTGAGTTTGTCCAAGCCGGCGTAGATGAAGGTGATGCCGAGGAAGACACGCAGGGGCAGCAGGGCGTAGCGGGTGGCTGTGTCCCGCCAGTCGCGGCCGCCGTCGAGATAGTGAGGGTAGGAGTCCGTGCGAGTGCCGTGAGTCATCAGTCTGCGCCGCCTCTTGTCCGCCGTGCCGTTGACCCCTCAACAGAACGGTACGTTCGGAGGGGTGGGGGTGCTCAATGGTGCGACCGACTTTTTCCGGGTCTGGGTGGCTCGTCCCCGGGCTCATCTCCTTCTCGCACCGGACCCCGCCAGGGGCGCTGCGCTCCCTGGCCCCCCACCGACCCCTCAGTCCGCCGAGACCTCGATCACGTAGCGGTTGGTTTCTACGCCGGCTGCGGTGATGACCTGGACCTCGGTTTGGCCGGGTTCTACGTCGGCGGGGACGGGGACGGTGAGGACGGTGTCGGTGGGGTTGTCGAAGCCGCCGGTCACGGGGACAAGGGGGACGTGGACGTGGACGGGGCCGATGCGGACGACCATGCGGGAGAGGCGGTCGGCGGTCTGGGCGCCCGGGGGGACGAAGCCGGCGCCGCGGATCTCGATGTCGTCGCCGTTGCGGATGGGGGCGTCGAGGTCGCCGGCCTCGCGGGCGCGGACGACGGAGAGGATGACGGGGCGGCCGCCCTCGGCGTACTTGCCGGCGACGTAGGTGGCGGCCGAGACGAGGACGAGGAGGGCCAAACCCCACGGGAGGTCGGGGAGTTGGTCGGGGCGGCGGGCCAGGCGTACCGCCGCGAAGGCGAGGGCGACGGTGCAGATGACGACGTACTGGACGTCGGTGAAGCTGCCTCGGCCCGAGTCGTCGGTGAGGAGGTCGGCGGCGCGGGGGCGGTGGGCGCGGACCTTTTGGAGGCGTTGGGAGAGGACGCGGAGGCCGACGACGCGGCGGACGAGTACCGCGATTCCGCAGACGACGGCGAGGACGGTCACGATGCCGGCGCCGCGGGCGAGTTCGAGGCCGGCGATGAGGGCGTCGCGTTCTCGGTGGTCGGAGGCGGCGGCCAGGCGGCCGACCAGGACGAGGATCGCGAAGACCACGAACAGCACCCAACTGACGGCGACCGCACGGGAGGTGGAGAGACGGTTGTCCTCACCGATGACGGGGGCGAGGGCGCCGCCGCGTGCCCGGTGCAGATAGCCGGCGCCGGTCAGTGCCACGGCCACCAGCAGAGCGGCGATGAGGCCGGCCGTGCGGGCGGTCGTCCAGCCCGCGCCGATCGCGGTGAGGGACTGGACGAGGAGCAGGGTCACGACGGCGGCCCAGACGACGACGGCCGTGCGCAGCCACAGTCGGCCGAGCCAGGCCTCGCCCTCGACCCGGCTGCGTTCGGCGACGAGGGCGGCGGACTGGGTGAGTTCGTCGGAGACCCACTGCCGGGAGGCGGACGCCGAGTGCGCGACGGCCGCGGGCAGCCCCAGCCCGGACGCGAACTCCTCCCGCTTCAGCAGGAACTCGGCGACGGCGCGCCGATGTCCCGTGCGCGCCCCGTGCGGGCAGTCCCCGCACGTGCACCCGCCGGCATGGGCACTCGCGCCCATGCCGCCTCTCGCCTCCTGCACCGCCACGCCCGAGCCCGCCTTCCCGCACCGCGTCCGCATCTGCGTCCGCTTCCTCGACATTCGCCGTCACCGCCACCGAGACCGACACCGACGTCGTCACCGACACCGCCACCGCCGCCGTCATCGGCGTCCTCACCGCCATCGCCGGGCGTCGTATGTCCGTCCGCTCACTACCACAGCCGTGCGGCCGCACGGCTGCCCCGCGATGACAGCGAATTGTGCCGTACGGAACACGGCCCGCGCCCGGCAGGGACACTGAGGGCAAGGAGAGCGCGGGGTGAAGTACGGGTCCTTGTGTTGACCCGGCTGCGAGAATCTTCGTATGGCCGAGATCATCCAGCAGGACGGGACCTGGGCCTTCGACGGCAGCACGG
Source organism: Streptomyces capitiformicae (assembly GCF_002214185.1). Taxonomy (NCBI): domain Bacteria; kingdom Bacillati; phylum Actinomycetota; class Actinomycetes; order Kitasatosporales; family Streptomycetaceae; genus Streptomyces; species Streptomyces capitiformicae. The sequence continues at coordinate 1,693,216 of NZ_CP022161.1, forward strand.
TCCGGATCACACCTGGCCTGCACCGTTCCGTGGCGCTGTTCCGGCAGACGTACGGGGAGATCGCGGTGCCCCTGGAAGCGGTGTCCGGGGTCGTCTACGAGCCCGAACGCAAGCGCGGACGGCTCCGCTTACGGCTCCGCGAGGGCAGCGATCCGCTGCTCCGGGCCACCGGCGGGCGGCTGCCGGACGCGGCCGACCCGTACCGGCTGACGGTCGACCTCGAGCGCTCGGGGATCGCCGAGTACGTGGCCGAGGAGATACGGCAGGCCATGCTCCTCGAACAGACCCCGAAGGAGCCCGCCACCACCTACCTCCTGCCCGGGCCACCCGTGCCGGTGTCCGTCCGGTCGAGCGACGGCACGGTCTCCTTCGACGGTACGCGGGTCAGGATCGACTGGAACGACACCTCCGACCGGGTCAAGCGCGCGACCGGCCCGCGGATCATCGACATCGGCGACCTCGTCCAGGTGGAGTGGCTGCCCAACTCCGGTTACGAGGACGGCTTCCTGCGGTTCGTGACACGCGAGACGGCGTTCTCCAAACTCCCGCCGGAGAAGGACCCGTTCGCCCTGGACCTGTGGGGCAGCACCCGCCGCGACCTGCTCACGGCCCTGGTCGCCACGGCGGTCACGGCCCGGCTCCCCCATCCGTCCACACATGCGGCCGACCACGCGGCTCGCCCTCGGCCCACCGAAGCCGCCGCCCCGCCCCAGTCCGCCGACCCACACGACGTGCTCCTCCGCCGCCTGCGCGAGTTGGGCGAACTGAACCGCGACGGAGTACTGACGGACGAGGAGTTCGCGGTGACAAAGGCAGCGGTTCTACGCAACTTCTGAGTCCGGGCAAGACTCCTGAGCCCCGGCCGGACTTCCTTCAGCTCAACAGGTCCGGCTCGCTCCGGCTGATGTCCTGCCACAGCGGCTGATAGTTGATCCACGCCACCAGGTCCCCGCCCGCCTGCTCCCGCGTCGCCACAGCCAACCGGTGTTCGATGAGGAGCGGTCGCCCCGCCGCCTTCGCGGTCAGCTGGACCTGCGCGGAGCGTTCCATCGACAGGAACCACCACGCCGCCGCGTCGACCGAGTCGCCGACCGTCAGCAGCCCATGGTTGCGCAGCACAAGAGCCTTACGGCTGCCCAGCACCGCCGCGATCCGGCGCCCCTCGTCCGCGTCCACGGCGACACCCGTGTAGTGGTCGTAGAGCGCGTGGTCCTCGTAGAAGGCGCAGGACTCCTGGGTGATCGGCTCGATCAGGTCGCCGAGGGCGGCGAGGGCGCGGCCGTGCACGGAGTGGCAGTGCGCGACGGCGACGACGTCGGGGCGGGCGGCGTGCACCTGGGCGTGCACGGTGAAGGCCGCCTGGTTCACGTGGTAGTTGCCCTCGATCACCTGCCCGTCCTGGTTGGCGAGGACGAGGTCACTCACCGTGACGTGCTTGAACGGCATCCCGAACGGATTGACCCAGAAGCAGTCGCTGAACTCGGGGTCGCGCGCGGTGATGTGTCCCGAGACCCCGTCCTCGAATCCCAGTCGCCCGAAGATCCTCAATGCCCCGGCCAGCCGTTCTTTGCGGTGTCGCCGCTCGGCCGCCGCCGACTCGTGCATCGGCGGCATGGCGAACCGCAGCTGGTCGGTGGGTAGCGGCAGGGGCGGTGTGGGCCCGTGCATGTGTCCTCCAGACTGACTTCCTTTACGAAGCGGAAGTTACCGTCGGTCGCCCACGCAGAACAGGTCCGTCCCGTGAAGAGGGTACGCAACCGTTACGCAAGTCACAGAAACGCGCCAGCGGTACGGTGCTCGGGCATGCTCGGCCACATTCGGGTCGAGCCATGAGTCGCTCGGGGCAACCGGACAGAGCTTGTCGGGTATCCGCGCGAGACTCGCCGTATGCCATCGGACAACTGGGCGGCCTTCGCCGCCGCCGAACCCGGTCTCGCCGCCACCGTCGAGGCCCGCTTCGGCGCGTTCACGCATCACATCCTCGCCACGCTCCGCAAGGACGGCTCCCCGCGTACGACCGGGCTGGAGGTCAGGTTCCACAACGGCGAGCTCTGGCTGGGGATGATGCCGGACTCGCTCAAGGCGCTCGACCTGCGCCGCGACCCGCGCTTCGCGTTGCAGGCCAATCCGGGCCCCGGTACGGAGATGGGCGGGGGTGACGTACGGATCAGCGGGCGGGCGATCGAGGTCGACGATCCCGCGGTCAAGGCCGCATACGGCGAAGAGGTGGAACCGCCGGAGCCGTTCCACCTCTTCCGCACCGAGCTGACGGAGGTCGTACGGACCTACATCGAGGACGACACGTACCTGGTCGTCCAGGTCTGGAAGCCCGGAGAGCCGGTGCGGACTCTCAAGCGGACCTGAGCCCCTTCAAAAACGGCTCACTCCCACTCGATGGTGCCCGGCGGCTTCGACGTCACGTCGAGGACGACCCGGTTGACGTCGGCGACCTCGTTGGTGATCCGGGTCGAGATCTTCGCCAGGACGTCGTACGGCAGCCTCGACCAGTCGGCGGTCATGGCGTCCTCGGAGGAGACGGGCCGGAGCACGATCGGGTGGCCGTAGGTGCGGCCGTCGCCCTGGACGCCGACGCTGCGGACGTCCGCGAGCAGGACGACCGGGCACTGCCAGATGTCACGGTCGAGGCCGGCCGCCGTCAGCTCCTCGCGGGCGATGGCGTCGGCCTCGCGAAGCAGGTCGAGGCGGTCCTTGGTGACCTCGCCGACGATACGGATGCCGAGGCCCGGGCCCGGGAAGGGCTGGCGCTGGACGATCTCCTCCGGGAGCCCGAGCTCCTGGCCGACCATCCGCACCTCGTCCTTGAAGAGCTTGCGGAGCGGCTCGATGAGCTTGAACTCCAGGTCCTCGGGGAGGCCGCCCACGTTGTGGTGGGACTTGATGTTGGCCGTGCCGGTGCCACCGCCGGACTCGACCACATCCGGGTAGAGGGTGCCCTGGACGAGGAACTCCACCGCCGGGCCCTCGTCCGCGATGATCTCCGCTTGCGCCTGCTCGAAGACCCGGATGAACTCGCGGCCGATGACCTTCCGCTTCTCCTCGGGGTCGGACACCCCGGCGAGCGCCTTGAGGAACCGCTCCTCCGCGTCGACGACCTTCAGCTGTACGCCGGTGGCCGCGACGAAGTCCTTCTCGACCTGCTCGGTCTCGTTCTTGCGCATCAGGCCGTGGTCGACGTACACGCAGGTCAGCTGGGAGCCGATGGCCTTCTGGACGAGGGCCGCGGCGACCGCGGAGTCCACGCCGCCGGAGAGGCCGCAGATCGCACGCCTGTCGCCGACCAGCTCGCGGATGGCCGCGACCTGCTCCTCGATCACGTTGCCGGTGGTCCAGTTCGGGGTGATGCCCGCGCCCCGGTAGAGGAAGTGCTCCAGGACCTGCTGGCCGTGCGTGGAGTGCATGACCTCCGGGTGGTACTGGACGCCGTACAGCTTCTTCTCGTCGTTCTCGAAGGCGGCGACCGGTACGACGTCGGTGGAGGCCGTGACGGTGAAGCCCTCGGGGGCGGCGGAGCAGGCGTCGCCGTGGGACATCCACACCGACTGCTCGTCGGGGGTGCCCTCGAAGAGGGTGGAGCCGGACTTCGTTACGTGGAGGGGCGTACGGCCGTACTCGCGCGCGCCGGTGTTGTCGACGGTGCCGCCGAGGGCGGTGGCCATCAGCTGGAAGCCGTAGCACATGCCGAAGATCGGGACGCCGGACTCGAAGAGTGCGCGGTCGAGGCGGGGGGCGCCCTCGGCGTAGACCGAGGAAGGGCCGCCGGAGAGGATGATCGCCGCCGGGTTCTTGGCGAGCATCTCCGCGACCGGCATGGTGCTCGGCACGATCTCGCTGTAGACCCGGGCCTCGCGGACGCGACGGGCGATGAGCTGGGCGTACTGCGCGCCGAAGTCGACGACCAGGACGGTGTCGGGGGCGGCGGCAGCGGGGGTCGCTGATGACACGGGGTGCCTTCCGGCGGTCGGGCGGGGGTCTGTGTGGCCGATTCTACCGGGGCGCCCACTTGTGGTGCTGGCCCACTGAGGACTCCGCCCCCATGCCCAGCCGTGGCATACTGACCCCCATGCTCGCGCACTCGACCTTCCTCTTTACCTATGGCGACCGGCCCACCGGCTGCCATGGTCGTGCTGCTTGAGCTACTGACAAGCGACTTCCCCAGGCGCCCCGGGCCGACAAGGTCCGGGGCGCCTGGCGTTTTCGGGGCTTGTCGAGCCGGGGCGCCGACCGAACCGATGAGGAGCCCCGACATGACCGTCACCACCAGCGACAGGACAGGCGCGCACACCGCGGAGGCCGCCGATGTGATCAGCGGCGCCCGGGAACGGATCGACGCGCTCGACGACCGCATCATCGGGCTGATGCAGGAGCGGATGGCGGTGTCGGCCGTGATCCAGGAGGCGCGGATCGAGTCGGGCGGCCGCCGGGTGAACCTTTCCCGGGAGATGGAGGTCCTCGCCCACTACAGGGACGCTCTGGGCAAGCCCGGCACCGCGCTCGCCATGACCCTGCTGGAGTTGTGCCGGGGGCGCATCTGACCGGCGGACGTACGTGCGCCTGCCGTCTCACCCGTACGGCGCGTGACCGCCGTACGACACGCTTCGTTGGTAGCGGTGTCCGGGCCAGCCAGGTCCGGGCCCGAAGAACCACGCGTGGCTCCGCTGGAGCGATGAGGCGCACGGATCGTGCCGTGCGCCGTGGGACCTCGCTCCAGGGATGTGACCGGACGGCAGGGGACAGCAGCCCGGTCACTCAAGAGAACGGTCGGCTCCGGGGACGCCCGGGGCCGACCGGCGGAATCTGTTCAAGGGTGGTCGAAACGGTTGCGGAGGCCGTTGTCGGTCCAGCACGATGCCGGAACAGATCGCGACCATTGGTCCACACCACCGCAAAACCACAGCCCCGGCACCAGCCCAGCCCCAGATCCACCCCGAGCCAGCGGCGCAACCCCCCGGCGCTGCTTCGAGGCACCGGCGCTGCCCTGACGTCGGTGCTGACGCAGAAGGGCCCCGCGACTTCCGTCCCGCGGGGCCCTTCGTCACGCCAGTCCGAACCGGCCTCAGCCGGTGGCCGGAAGCCAGTGGCCGGTGGCTCAGCCGGCTGCCTTCTCCAGCTTCGCGACCTGCGCCTCCAGCACCTCCGCCGGCACCTGCGCCTTGTCCGCGTCGAGCATGTTCATCGAGTAGAAGCCGATGAGCGTCGAGCCGCTGCGGACCACCGTGAAGGACATCGGGATCTTGGTGCCCTCGATGTCGCCCTTCATCTTGTACGAGACGGCCTCGTCGCCCTGCTCGGGGGCCGTGAGGGCCTCGATGCCGGAGTACTTGTTGCCGACGTGCTCGTACTTCGTGCAGTTCTCGGTCGCCGTGCGCAGCTCGGCCATCACCTTCTCGGCGTCGCTCTGCTCGTGCGCGGCGAGGGCGAGGGAGATGACGCTGCCAGAGAGCTCGTCCTTCGGGGTGACGGTGCGGCCGACGCGGGCCTTCGCCTTCGGGTCCGACGTGAAGAAGAACATGTTCGCGATGGACTGGCAGGCGGCCGGCTCCGCGGGCACGGTGTCGGCGGGCATCTCGTCGGCGGGCATGTCGGCGATCGTGTAGCCCTTGACCTCGCCGTCCACGAGGGCGGCCTTCTTCAGCTGGGCCTCGGTCAGCGCGGCCTGCCCGGCCGTGTCCTTCGCCTTCTCGGAGGCCGAGGCGGACGCCGACGGCTTCTTCTCCGCCTCTTTGACCTCGTCGCCGCCCCCACCGCACGCCGCGGTGAGCCCCAGCGTGGCCACTACCGAGACGGCCACCGCTGCTCGCGACATCTTCGACTTCACGTTCCCCACCCTCACAAACTTCGCTTCACGCATCACAAGTAACCCCTGCGCGTTCCACAAGGGGTTCTCAGGCCACAGACAGTCATGTTTAGGCCAGGGGCCATCTCATCATGGACGCGACACCACGCGCCCCACCTATTCACCTGTGACCCAGAACACACAAGAAAAGTGTGATCACGAGGGCAACCCTTGCCTCCACTCGCCGGTCACACATCGCACACGGGGGAAGAACCCGCGCTCGGAGGGGGGTGCGGGTCCTTCCCCCCTATGGCTTCACTTCTTCATGACCGGTGCTTCTTCGGCGGCACCGTGGGCACCGGCATCAGCGGCAGCCGCAGCGCGCCGAAGGCGTCCGCCGGGACCGCCGGATTCAGGGGCTCCACCGGGCGGAGGCGTTCGTACGCCGTTCCGGGGGCGGGGCGGTGGTCGGGCTCGCCCTTGTTGGGCCAGTACGACATCGCGCGCTCGGCCTGGGCGGTGATCGTCAGGGACGGGTTCACGCCCAGGTTCGCGGAGACCGCGGCGCCGTCGACGACGGAGATGCCGGGGTGGCCGTAGAGGCGGTGGTACGGGTCGATGACGCCGTCGTCGGCGGTGGCGCCGATGGGGCAGCCGCCGAGGAAGTGCGCGGTGAGCGGGGTGCCCATGAGTTCACCGACGTTGCTGCCGGCGAAACCGTTGATCTCGGCGGCGAGTGCCGACGCGGCCGTCGAAGCGGCCTCGATCTGCTTGGGGTTGGGGGCGCCATGGCCCTGACGTGCCGTCAACAGGCCCTTGCCCGGCCCTTTCTGCTTCAACTGAGTGGTGAGGGAGTTGTCCAGGGACTGCATCACCAGGCCGATGATGGTCCGCTCCGACCAGCGGCGGTTGGAGAGGGAACGGGCCACCAGCCAGGGGTGTTTGGCCGCGTGGGCCAGCCAGCCCAGGACGCGTGACGTGCCCGACGCGGTACCGCCCGCGTACGGGACCTGGAGGATCGACAGGCCGCCCATCGCATTCGAGCCCTTGCCGTAGCGCACCGGTTCGATGTGGGTGTTCTCGTCGGGGTGGATGGAGGAGGTGATCGCCACACCGCGGGTGAAGTCGACCTCGGGCGCGCCATGGGCCTTGCGGTAGCGGCGGTTGTCGGTCTGGGCGCCGACCAGGGCCTCGGAGTTGGTGCGGGTCAGCATGCCCAGACGGTCCGAGATGTACGGCAGTTGGCCGTTCGCCTTCATGCGGTGCAGCAGGGTCTGCGTGCCGTAGGTGCCGGCCGCGAGGACGACCCGGCGGGCCTTCAGCACACGGGACTCACCCTTGCGGCGGTCGTCGGTCGGGAGGGTCGTGACGGCGTAGCCGCCCTGCGAGTCCTCGGTGAGCGCGACGACCGTCGTCATCGGATGGACGACCGCGCCCGCCTTCTCGGCGAGGTAGAGGTAGTTCTCGTTGAGGGTGTTCTTCGCGCCGTGGCGGCAACCGGTCATGCACTCGCCGCACTCGGTGCAGGCGTTGCGGGCGGGGCCCGCGCCGCCGAAGTACGGGTCCGCGACCTGATCGCCGGGCGCGGCCTTCGCCTGTCCGTCCGCGTCCTCGCCGTCACCGAAGAAGACGCCGACCGGGGCGAGGTGGAAGCTGTCACCGACGCCCATACGCTCCGCTGTGGCCTTGAGGTGCACGTCCGACGGGGTCATCGTCGGGTTGAGCCGTACGCCGAGCATGCGGCGGGCCTGGTCGTAGTACGGCTTCAGCTCCTCCTGCCAGTCGGTGATGTCCTTCCACTGAGGGTCTTCGAAGAAGGGCTTCGGCGGTACGTAGAGGGTGTTGGCGTAGTTGAGGGAGCCGCCGCCCACACCGGCCCCGGCCAGGACCATGACATTGCCCAGCAGGTGGATGCGCTGGATGCCGTACATGCCGAGGGCCGGGGCCCAGAGGTAGTTCTTCAGGTCCCAGGAGTTCCTGGGGAGCGACTGCCGGGTGAAGCGGCGGCCCGCTTCCAGGACGCCGACTCGGTAGCCCTTCTCGGTCAGGCGCAGGGCGGTCACGCTGCCGCCGAAGCCGGAGCCGACGACGATGACGTCGTAGTCGTAAGCGTCCTGGGGCACGTGTGCTCCTCGTTGAGTGTCCGTGCGGGCAAAGCCTTACCTGAGACGGAGTGCCTTCATCGCCCTCAGGCTGCGGCTCATGACCTGCGCGTACTTCTCGTCGTCCATCCCGAGCGACGGGGCCATCGGCAACAGCCGTTGCTGGGCGACCGTCTGGGCCTCCGTGTACTTGAGGATGCCCTCCGAGCCGTGGCGGCGGCCCAGGCCGGAGTCCTTCATTCCGCCCATGGGGGACTGGACGCTGCCGTAGGCGGAGGCGTAGCCCTCGTTGACGTTGACGGTGCCGGCGCGCAGGCGGGCGGCGACGGCGCGGCCCCGGCGGCCGTCCTTGGTCCAGACGGAGGCGTTGAGACCGTACGCGGTGGAGTTGGCCTCCTCGACCGCGGCGTCCTCGTCCTTGAAACGGTAGATGGAGACGACCGGGCCGAAGGTCTCCTCCGTGCAGACGGACATGGGTTCCGAGACGCCGTCGAGGATCGTGGGCTCGTAGAAGTAGGGGCCGATGTCCGGGCGGGCCACTCCGCCGGCCACCACCTTCGCGCCCTTCGCCACGGCCTCGTCGACGTGCCTCGTGACGGTCTCCAGCTGACGGTCGCCGACGAGGGAGCCCATCTCGGCGCCGTACGCGAGGGACTTGCCGAGGCGCATGGCCTTGGTGCGGGCGGCGAAGCGCTCCAGGAAGGCGTCGGCGATGGACTCGTGGACGTACAACCGCTCGATCGAGATGCAGAGTTGACCTGCGGAGGAGAAGCAGGCGCGGACTGCTCCCGCGGCCGCCTTCTCTATGTCGGCGTCCTCCAGGACCAGCATGGCGTTCTTGCCGCCGAGTTCGAGGGAGACGCCGACGAGACGGGCGGCGGCGCCCTGGGCGACCTCGCGGCCGGTGCGGGTGGAGCCGGTGAAGGAGACGTAGTCGGCGTGCTTGACGACCTCGGGGCCGACGACGGGGCCCTCGCCGATGACGACCTGGAAGACCTCGGCGGGCAGACCGGCCTCGATGAGGAGGTCACGGGCCCAGAGCGCGGTGAGGCACGTCTCCGTGTCGGGCTTCATCACCACCGCGTTGCCCGCGACGAAGGCGGGGATGGCGTCGCCGACGGAGAGTTCGAGGGGGTAGTTCCAGGGGGCGATCTGGCCGACCACACCGCGCGGGTGGCGGAGTTCCGTGACCTTCGTGAGGGTCGGCATCGCGCCCGCGTGCCGCTTCGGCTTCAGATAGAAGGGGGCCTTGCGGCCGTAGTGGCGGGTGGCGACCGCGACGGCCTGGACCTCCTCATGCGCGTGCAGACGGGCTTTGCCGGTCTCCAGCTGGATCAGGTCGAGGACCTCGGCCTGGCGTTCGAGCACCAGGTCGTGGAAGCGGAGGAGTACGGCGGCGCGTTCACGCACGGGCACCTGGGCCCAGACGGCCTGGGCGGCGCGGGCCCGCTCGTAGGCCTTCACCACGTCCTCGGGAGTGGACTCGGGCAGGTCGGCGAGCTTCTCGCCGGTGAACGGCGTGTGGTTGGCGGTCCGGCCGGATCCGACCACGCCTTTGGTGAGCTGGGCGACCAGTTCGGGGGTGACCACGTCGGCGGCCGTACGGGCGCCGGCGGGGGCGGGCGCGAGGGGGTTGGTGCCGGTCGTCCGTACCGTGCCGGTCTTTTCGGGGGCCTGCGAGTCCGTCATGACGCGCAGGGTATTCCGGAGCGGACGACTTTGGATACCCGGCGGTAACAGGCTTTCACCGGGCGCGCACACCACGCCAGTGATCAGTGGCATGAATACGCTGATCAGCTCGTTGTGCAGGTGATCGCGGGATTGGTCACATCCCGAGGATCTTCAGTCGCTCCCGGGCGCCCTTGAACACCGCCGTGCCCTTCTTCTCGTCCGCCGTCCCCTTCGGCATGTCCACGCGCAGCTCGTACATCCGGCTGTCGTCGGTGCGGATGATCAGCTCCATGACCCGGGTGGGCGTGCCGTCCAGGTAGTGGGTGGTGTCGGCGAGGACGGCCTCCTGCTCCTGGAAGCTGGTGCGTGTGTACTGGGCGCCGACCTTCCCGTCGCCCTCCACGATGTCGGTGGAGTCCTTGGCCTGGGCCATGGGGGTCGCCGGCGCCTTGTCCCACTGGGTGAGCCGCACCTGGATGACGTCCTCGCCGTCGTAGGTGACCGTGCGGGGCTGGTCGTTCTTCCCGCCCTGCGCGCGGAGCCGTTCGTAGGGGCGCGGGAGGGAGAGGACGGCGTTCATGGCCTTCTCGTTGTGGGCCACCCAGTCGGCAGCGGTCGTCCCACTGGCGCTGGAGCTGGGTTCGCTCCGGGCAGGAAATGACCCGATCTCGGGCTCGGCGACCGCGTAGACACCGCCCCCGCCGAGGTACGTCCCGACCCAGACTCCCCCGCCGGCCAGCAGGGCTCCGGCGACGGCCGCGACGACGAGAAGCCGCCGGGAACCACGCCGGCCCGGCTTCCACCCGGGGCCGGGGCGCACGACGGCAGTCCCGCGCGCGGCCTCCGGCTCACCGCTCTCTGCGCCACCCGATCCCGCGGCCGCCCGGGAGAGCTCGCCCCCGAGCCGTACCGTCCCCACGTCCTCGCCCAGTTGCTGGAGATCGGACGGGCTCTGAATCTCCGGGACCCGGTCCTCCGCCACGTCCGCCAGGATCCTGGCGGCCTCTTCGGCGTCGGGGCGCGCCGCCGGTTCCTTGGTCAACAGCCGTACGACGAGAGGGCCGAGAGGGCCCGCGCGCTCGGGCGTCGGGGGCTCGGTGGAGAGGATCGCGGCAAGGGTGGACTCCAGCGTCGTACGGCGGAAGGGGGACCAGCCCTCGACGGCGGCGTACAGGAGGACGCCGAGCGACCACAGGTCGGAGGGCGGACCGGCGGCGCCGGGCCCGGACATGCGCTCGGGGGCGACGAACTCGAGCGATCCGATGAACTCGCCCGTCACGGTGAGCGATTCCTCGCCCTGGACATGGGCGATGCCGAAGTCGGTGAGGACGACCTGGCCGTGCGGTCCGAGCAGGACGTTGGCGGGTTTGACGTCGCGGTGCACGATGCCGACGGAGTGCGCGGCGCGCAGGGCGCCGACGACGGCGAGACCGATACGGGCGGACTCGGCGGGAGGAAGGGCACCGCGCTTGAGCACCTCGTGGAGGGATTCGCCGCGGACGAGTTCCATGACGATCCACGGATATCCGTCCTCGACCACGACATCGTGGATGGTGACGGCCGAAGGGTGATCGACACGGGCGGCGGCGCGGGCCTCGCGGTGGAGCCGGTTGGCGGCCCGCTGGCGCATCTCGCCCTCGGGGCCGTCCGGGTCGTCGGCGTCACCGGGCAACTTCGGCTGCTTGACGGCGACTTCCCGGTCCACGAGTTCGTCGACGGCTCGCCAGACGGTGCCCATACCGCCGGAGCCGATGCGTTCGGCGAGTCGGTAACGGCCGCCGATCAGCCGACCGCCACGTGGGACTCCGCTCTCCGGGCGTCGTCCGTTCTCCGGGCTTCCGCTCTCCCGAACTCCGCTCTCCCGTACCGCTTCCTCCGGGCGGTCGTCGTCCAGGAGTCCACCGTACGGATGTTCACCGTCGTCCTTCATGCCACATCAGTACCGTGCGGGGGCGGAAGTTGTCGACGTATCGCCAGGACGCGACAGGGCCTCGACGAGTTCTGACAAGTGCTAGCGCCACCGGTTCCACAGGTCCTGCAGCCACCCGTACCGTTCGCGGTGCTTGGGCAGGGCCGTACGGCCGACCGCGGCGGCGAGCTTGCGCAACCGGCGCCAGTCGAGGGGCGGTTTGGGCTCGGGGACGCCGGGGCGGTCGCGTGGCACCCGCACGCGCAGCGCCTTCTGCGAGACCCGGCAGTGGACGGGGGTGGGCAGGACGAGGGCCTCGCCGTCGATCCCGACCTCGATCTCCGGCCGGTCGGCCTCGACGACGATCTCGTCGGCGATCAGGAGGCTGAGCCCGGGGGCGTTCGGGCCGAGGACCAGTCCGGCGGCCTCGGCGGCGCTGTCGACCCGGATGCCGACCACCCCGAGCACCCCGGCGTCCAGGCGCTCCCGGCGGCCGAGGCCGACGAGATCGTCGCTGCGGTAGACGTTGTTGCTGACGAGCACGGCCTGGGGCGCGTCGATGACGGCGTCCCCGATTCGCGCGGTGAGCCTCGGGCCCCGCTGGTGCGTGAGCAGTTCGGGCAGCAGCTCCAGGGTGGTGCGGACCTTGTCGTCGCGGTACGCGGGGCTCTGTACGACGGCGGCGTACGCGCCGAAGGAGGCGTTGTTGACGAAGGGGTGGCCGCTCGCATACCCGAGGTCCACGTGGAGCTCGACACCCTTGTCGGTGAGGGCGTCGAGGCAGGCGGCCGGGTTGTCGCGGTCCAGCCCGAGGTCCATGGCGAAGTGGTTGCGGGTGCCGGCGGAGATGACGAGTAGGGGGACGTCGTACGCCGCCGCGATGGCGGCCACCTGGGCCTGGGTGCCGTCGCCGCCCGCCACCCCGAGCAGGTCGGCGCCGGCGCGGACGGCGTCCCGGGCCAGCACGGCGACGTCCTCGGGGTGGGAGGGGTCGAGCAGATGGACGGTGGCGCCGAGCCGCTCGGCCTTCTCCTTCAGCCGGAACCGGTCGACCTTTCCGCCGCCGGACTTCGGGTTCATGATGAGGAACGGCCGGGTGGGCGCGGGCGTGGGGTGCTCCGGTACGTCGACCTGGTGGGACTTGGTGCTGCTGAGGGTGAACTTGCCCAACCAGACGGCGGCGCCCCACAGCGCCGCGGACACGACCACGACCCACAACAGGTTGACGGTGGCGAACCACCAGATGACGGCGACCGGCGCGGCCACGGCCAGCGCGCCCGCCGCGATCCGGGCGGCGCCCCGGTGGGTCAGCACCCACCAGAGGGAGGCCGCCGTGACGCCGACGCCCACGAGGACTCCCGCGACGAGGAAGAGACTCGCCTCGCGCGCGTAACCGAGCGGCAGCAGTACGGCGGACACCGCACAGGCCAGTGCGACCCGGGCCGCCCAGCGTTGTCTGGCGTGAGCCCGTACGTCGAAATGTTCGATGCCCACGCGCGCTGGCCCTTCTCACTCCCGCCGATCATGCACTTGACACGGCATGTTAGGGCCAGAGGGCGCGAGAAAGCGATGGGCGCCGGGCGTGTGCCCAGCACGACATCCCGGCGGACATCTTCTACAAGTTGTCGATCTCCAGGGTCGCGAGCGCCGTACCGGCGATCTCGCGGCCCTGTTCGGTGAAGTGGCCCTTGCCCGGGTAGTCGACCCACAGCCGGTACATGTCGCCGTTGCTCGCCCGGTAGTAGAGGACCCGGGCCTCCCGCACCCGCGGGTTCTGACTGTCCGTCGTCGTGTAGACGATGGTGTTCTCGGCGGCCTTGCGGTCCTGGAACGTGGTCTCGTGCGGCTCGCCCTTGGGCGCGGGCTCGTCGGCGATGTCCCAGCTGTACTCGCCGTCCTTGAGCAGCCCCCAGTCCACGTACGCCTTGTCCAGCGCGGCGCCCGGGATCTCGTTCTCCTTGTCGTTCTTCTTGTCGTTCTTCTTGACGTCGCGGTCGACGGTGATCCATATCAGGCCGCTCGGGTCGACGAACCGCGCGGCGGGGCCGTCCATCTCGTCCGGCTCGAACTTGTACTTCACGAACCCGTCGGGCACGCCGACGCTCGCAGCGACCTTCGGACCGAGGTTCCGCTGCTTCCATCCCTCGGGCAGCGGACCCGCGAACGGCTTCGCGATCACCAGGTACGCCGTCACCGCCGCCGCGACGACCGCCGCGCCCAGGCCGACGAGCGCCTTGGGGCCGAGGTGTACGCCCTTGCCGGCAGCCGACGCGACAGCCTGCCCGGCGGCGGCCTGGTGGACCACCTGGGTGGGCGCCGGAGCCGGCGGGTTCGCGGCCGCCTGAAGCAGCTCACGGACCCGGGCGGCGGTCGGGCGACGCGCGGGGTCCTTCTCCAGGAGGCCGTTGATGACCTCGGCCAGCGGGCCGCGTGCCGAAGCGGGCGGCGCGGGCGTGGCGTTGAGCACCGACTGCAGGGTCGCGGGGGTGTTGCTGCGGCGGAAGGGCGAGACCCCCTCCGTGGCCGCGTAGAGGACGACACCGAGCGACCAGAGGTCCGACGCGGGGCCGGGACGCTGGCCCAGCACCCGCTCGGGGGCGATGTACTCGGGCGATCCGACGAAGCCACCGGTGTCCGTCAGGTTGGTCTCGCCCTCGATCTGGGCGATGCCGAAGTCGGTGAGGACGACGCGGTCGTGGCGGCCGAGGAGGACGTTGTCGGGCTTGACGTCACGGTGCAGGATGCCCGCCGCGTGCGCGGCCTCCAGCGCGCCGAACACCTCAAGGCCGATTCTCGCCGCGTCACGCACCCCGAGGGTGCCCTCCTGGAGCGCGTCGCCCAGCGAACGCCCCTGCACCAGCTCCATCACGATCCACGGCTGGCCGTCCACGACCGCCACATCGTGCACGTTCACGACCGCCGGGTGATCGAGCCTGGCCGCCGCGCGTGCCTCACGGCGCATCCGCTCGAAGGCGTTGGCCCGTTCACGCTCGGGAAGATGGTCCGGTACGCGGGGCTCCTTGACGGCGACCTCACGGTCCACCGTCTCGTCCTTCGCCCGCCACACGGTGCCCATGCCGCCGTGGCCGAGCTTGGCAAGCAACCGGTAACGGCCCGCTATCAGGCGGCCGGTGCCGGGGTCGGGCGAGGCCTGCGGGGGCGTGGGTGCCGGTTGCTGGACCACCTGGGTGGGCTGCGCGTACGGGTTGCCCGGGTACTGCACACCCGGCTGCGGCGGTTGCAGTCCGAAACTCGTCGGTTCGTCGGCTCCGTAGCCGGGTCCATAGCCGGATCCGTAAGGGGCTCCCCCGTTGCTGCTCATACGTTTATCTGTATCGCGGCAAGCCCTTGAGCTTCCACCCCGGTCGCTTTCCGGTCACAGACCCGTGACGCGGAACACCGCTTATCTCCCGTTTGGTACGTCTTTCAGCGGTGTCCTTCAGCTACGTCTCCCTCAGTTACGTCCCTCAGTTACGTCCCTCAGTTACGTCCCTCAGTTACGTACGAACGTGTCGACCGCAACGTCGAAGTACTCCTTCGCCTCGCTCACGTCCCCGACCGGCGCCGACACCCACACGTCATACAGGCGTCCGTCCTGCTCCCAGCACAGGTCGTACGTGTGTCTGGGTCCCTCCGTCGCGCTGAAGCCGTCCCAGGTGAACTCCCAGAGCGCGGCGTTCCATCCGTCGTGCGTGGTTTCGGCGACCCGCCCGTACCGATAGCCGGGGTTGGTGGAGGGCCCCCTCTCGTGCGCACGCCGCATCACCGCGAGCGGCCCGCCCTCCTTCGCGTCGCCGAGCTTGATCCCGATCCGGATCGCGTTCCCCGGCGACTCGTAGAAGACGCGTTCCCCCTGCGGCTCCCGCGTGAAGCCCTCCGGCACGGCCAGACTGAAGCCCCGCTCGTCCTCGGCGAGTCGGTACCCGGAGGGCACGGTCGGCGCGGTTGCGGCCCGCGAGCGCGTGACGGTGGGCGTACTCGGCTCGTCGGAGACCCCCGGCGTACCGACGGTCCCGGTCGTCCCCGGCGTACGCGGTGCCGAACTCGTCGGCGTCGTACCGCCGCCCCCGTCGCCGCCGTCCTGCATCAGCAGCGCCGCCGCCGACACCCCTGCCCCGGCCATCGCCGCCACCAGCGCGGCCGCGAGCAGCACGCTCCGGGTGGAGCGCGCCGGCGGCCGCTCCGCGGGTTGCTCGCGCAGGGCCGCCACCCGGTCCGGTGCGGGCGGCCCCGGCTGCCCGGCCGGCGGCGCGTCCTGAAGAGCCCCGGCCGCGGGCGTGTGCGGCACGTCCCGCCGGGTCGGCGTGTAACCGGTCGATGCCCTCGGTGCCATGGACGACGTCGGCGTACGGCCCGTCTCCCGGAACGCCCGCAGCAGCCGTTCCGCCTCCGCCGCGTCGAGCCGTCGGTCCGGGTCGCGCTCCAGCAGCCCGCGTACGACGGGGAGCAGCGGCATGGCCTGCGTCGGCGGGCGGATCTCGTCGAAGACGACGGCGTGCAGGACGCCGCCCAACGAGTCCCGGTGGAACGGCGATTCCCCGCTCAGCACGGCGCACAGCAGCGCGCCCAGCGACCACAGGTCGGACTCCGGCCCGGCGCGGACCCCGGACATCCGTTCGGGCGCGGTGTACTCCGGTGAGCCGACGAAGGACCCGGTCTCGGTGAGCGTGGTCGCGCCCGCGACCTGGGCGATGCCGAAGTCGGTCAGGACGACACGGTCGGTGCCCGCCTCCAGCAGGACGTTCGCGGGTTTGAGGTCACGGTGCAGCACCCCGGCGTCGTGCGCCCGCCGCAGTGCGGCCAGCAGGTCGAGGCCGATCCGGGCGGCCTCGCGCGCGTCGACCGGACCATGGTTCGCGATCCGCTCCGCGAGCGAGCCGCCGTCGATCAACTCCATCACGATGTACGGGCGTTCGTCCTGCTCGACGACGTCGTGCACGACGATGATGTGCGGGTGGCTCAGCCCTGCGACCGCCCGGGCCTCCCGCAGGGTGCGCTCGCGCAGCTGCCGGGACTCCTCCTCCGGCAGCGACGAATCGAGGGCCAGCTCCTTGACCGCCACCTGACGGCCGAGGAGTTCGTCGGTGGCACGCCACACGATGCCCATACCGCCCCGGCCGATCCTGGCCTCCAGCCGGTAACGACCCGCTACGACACGGACGTTTTCCCCCTCGGTCCCCATGCGCCCCATCATGCCCCACCGGACCGGAACCCTCCGGTGCCCGGTCACGGGCTGGCCGACAAGCGACGTACGCACGTCTCACGAGCGGCGCGCGGGAGCCGTGGTGCCCGCTGCCGTCGCTACCGCGTCGGCCGCCAGCTGCGCAGCACCGCGTAGAACTGCTCCTCCGCCGTCTCCCAGTCCGCCGCCGGCGCGGACATGTAGATCGTGTACTCGACGCCGTCCCGGGCGAGATACATCTGCTCGATCGCCCGGCGCGGCCCGGGGAACTTCGTGTCCTTCGCCACCGCGGTCCAGGTGAAGTCCCACAGCGCGCCCGGCCGGTCGCGGTAGATGTTCTCCTCCAGATGCACCCGCCGGTACTCGGACCGCACCTTCACCTGCTCCTCCAGGTCGAGCTGGTGGTGGTACGGGCTGTCGAAGTCCGGCGAGTCGTCCACGGCGACCCGGAGGAAGTGCTCACCGTTGTCGGGCGTGTAGTCGATCTGCGCGCCCTCCACCTGCCGCTTCCAGCCCTCGGGCAGCGCAAGGCTGAAACCCTCCGGGTCCTCGACCCGAACCCACCCCTCGGGAACGCCGTCGGTCGGCTGCTCCCCCTGGGCGGAACTGTCCCCCCGACGCCACTCGTTCGCGTAGTACATCGCGGCGGCGCCCCCGGCCCCGACAAGCGCGGCCAACAGGACGACGAGAGCGATCGTACGGACCCACCGGCGCCGCTTGGCGACAGAAGCGGGAGCAGGCGCGGCAGCGTCGCCCCGGTGGACGGTGACCAACGGAGTGACGGGCGTGCCGGGGGCCGCGGACGCGTCGTCCCCGGCGGCGGTCACGGGCGACGTGTGCCGCCCCGACGCTCCCCCCGCGTCCCCCGCCTGTTCCCGCGTGGCCTGCGTGGCCTGCGTGGCCTGCGTGGGCACGTACGCCTGAGCCATCCGCGGCCGCCGCCCCTCCGCCGCCTCGGCGAGCATCTGCTCGGCCTCCTCCGCACCGGGCCGTACGGCGGGGTCCTTGCACAGCAGCGCGGTGATGACGGGCCCGAGCGGCCCCGCGGCCACCGGCTCGGCGACCTCCTCGCTCACCACTGCCTGCATGGTGGTGAGCGGTGTGGTGCGCCGGAACGGCGACTTGCCCTCCACCGCCGTGTACAGCGTGGCGCCCAACGACCACAGGTCGGAGGCGTGCCCGGGCTCCTGTCCGCGCACCCGTTCGGGGGCGATGTAGTCGACGGAACCGACGATCTCCCCGGTCCGCGTGATGGTGGTGTCGCCCTCGACCTGGGCGATGCCGAAGTCGGTCAGCATGACCCTGCCGTCCTCGGCGAGCAGCACGTTGCCCGGCTTCACGTCGCGGTGCAGTACACCGGCCCCGTGGGCGGCCCGGAGCGCGCGCAGCACCCACATGCCGATCCGCGCCGCCTCGCGCGGCTCGACGCGCCCCTGCTCCCTGACCGCGTCGGCCAGCGAGACACCCTCGACCAGCTCCATGACGATCCACGGCCGGTTGTCGTGCTCCAGCACGTCGTGCACGGTGACGACGGCCGAGTGGTTGATCCGCGCCGCCGCGCGCGCCTCGGCCCGGGTCCGCTTCAGCAGGACGGTCCGCTCGTTCTCCGAGACGTAGAGCGCCGCCGTCAGCTCCTTGACCGCGACGGCCCGGTGCAGCACCACATCGTGCGCGCGCCACACCCTGCCCATACCGCCGCTGCCGATCGTGTCGACAAGCCGGTAACGCTCCGCGAGGAGCAGGCCCTGCATCTGATTCACGTTGCCCCGCAATGTTCTTGACAGGGTCAGATTAAGGAGCGGCCGTCACCCCGGGAAACCGGCCCGCCCGCACAGAGACCGCACTGTGACGGTTATCGCTTCCGCCAACGGAGCGCAACCTTCCGGCGCCTGGGCGATACACGCCGGTCGGACACCGCCGCCGAAGCGGTGCACAGCCGGCTCAGCCGGTCACCCGATACGTCGCCGACGCCTGCTCGAACAACCGCGTCACCTCGTCCCGCTCGGCCTCCGGCCCGCGCAACTGCACCACGTGGTAACGCCCGTCGAGGAGCATCGCGAGATTCCGTACGAAGATGCCGCGCCCCTCGGCGTCCTGCCAGGTGAACTGCCCCTCGGCGCTGGTCACTCCGCCGACCTCGATCAGCCGCATCCCTCCGGATGTGGCCCACGACGAGTCGCGGAACGGCTGCAACTCACGCTCGTCCTCCCGCTGGTACTTCAGCGGATCGCTGCCGTAGCTCTGCGCGCTGTCCCGCCCGGGCACGAGGATCAGCTCGAAGTCGCCCTGGGAGTACACGACCTGGCCGCGCCCGTTCTTGGGGCTGCGGTCCCACCCGTTGGCGACGGCCACTTCGAAGCCCTCGGCGTCCTTGCGCAGGGTGAACCCCTGGGCCACGTCGGAGTTGCCGGTCTGTGCCTGCGTCGAGCCGGACGACTCCGAGGGGCTGGCCTCGCTCTCGCCCCCGTCGGGCGAGCTGGAGTTCTGGTCGGGCCGCGCCTGGCTGCTCGCCTCCGGCTCGGCGCTCGGCTGCGCGGCGGTGTCCGTACGCGTGCCCGTACCGCTGTCGGCTCCGCTGCTCGGCTGGGCCTTGGGCATGAACACCATGGCGTAGGTGACCGCCGCGGCCAGCGCGAGCAGGATCAGCAGAAGCAGGTTCCGGCCGAGCTTGCGGGGCTGCGGGGGCTTCTCCCGGGCACGGCGGTGACGGGCGTGCGCGCTGGTCGCGGGCAGCCCGGCCCGGCGCCGGCGGACGAGCTCGCCCCGGCGCCGTACGATCGGCAGCCGGCTCGCGTCGACAGGCGGTGCCGCGATGACATGCGTGCCGGCCTCGGGCTCCGGCGCCGACCGCACGAGAGAGCGCAGCCAGCCGCGCAGCTCCTCGAAGTCCAGCCGCTCGGTGGGGTCCTGCCGCAGCAGCGACTCCACGACCGGCCGGAGCGGTCCGCACTCCTCGGCGAACGCGGGCGGCTCCGAGCACACCATCTCCACCAGCTCGGCGGTGTTCTCCTCCGGGTACGGCGCATGCCCCTGCACGGCGCGGAACAGCAACGCCCCCAGCGCCCACAGGTCCGTCGCGGGCCCGATCGGCGCCGCCAGCTGCCAGTTCTCGTGCACCGGCCCGGCCTGCTCCGGCGCCCACCGCTCCGTCACGGGCCCGACCACGGCCATCCGCGCCTGCCGGGCCCGCTCGGCGGCGAGCGCGGTGGCGGGACCCCTCCGGGGTGCAGCACCGCCGACGCCCCGGTCCCAGGGGGTGCCGTCCGCGCCACCGGCGGGGACGGGAGCGTCGCTCACCGGAGCCCCGTTGCCCTGCGCGGGGGTGCCGACAGGGGTGTTGCCATGGCCGTCGAGGGTGAAGGTGTCGTTGGCGGCGGGAAGCGCCGGGCCGTTCGGCCCGTTACCGCCGCGCGGCCCCGCACCGTGCCAGGCCTTCGGGGCACCGCCGCGCGAGCCGACGCCGTACGGGTCGGCGATCTGGCCCGGCGGTACGGGTGTCGTCTCCAGGCCGGGGTTCAGGGCGCCGGAGTTCAGGGCGCCGGTGTATCCGGTGGTCGACGGCCCCGTTCCGTCCTGGCCCGCCCCTGGTGCCGGGCGCTGCGCCGGCAACCCCGTGCCGCTGCCGCCCCGTTGGTCGACGTTCACACGGGCCGCCGCCCTCGCCCCCGCGCGGTACGCGGCGATCGCGCCCGCCCGCGCCGCCCGGGCGTCACCGCCGGCGTCCAGCGCGCGCTGTCCTCCGGACGGGTCCGTGACCGGCGCCGCGCTGCCCGCCCGCGCCTCTATCGCGGCCCGCCGCGCGGCCTCGGGATCCCCGGCTCCGGCACCGGCTCCGGCACCACCACCGGGCAGTGCACCACCGGGAGCCAGAGCCCCGCGCACGCCGGAACCACCGGGCGTCCCCGGACCTGGACCCGGACCTGCGACGCCTCCGGACCCACGGGAGTCACCGACGGGCGGCGCCCCCGAACCCGAATGTCCCTCGAAATCCCGTGCCGGCACCGGGTCGTACCCGCACAGCGCCTCTTCCGCCGCCCCGGCCGCCAGCCCCGTGAGCATCACTCGGCCGTCGTCGCAGACGAGCACCGTACGGGCGGTGATGTTGCGGTGCACCCAGCCGTGGGCGTGCAGGGCCCGCAGCGCGGTGAGTACGTCGGAGGCGACCTCGGCCGCCCGGTACGGGGTCAGCGGTTGCTCCGCGAGCAGCGCCGCGAGCGGCCGCGCGGACACCAACTCGCTCACTATCCACAGCGAGCCGCCCTCGGCGAACACGTCGAAGACCTGGTCGAGCCGGGGATGGTCGGGGATCTGCGCGGCGGCCTGCGCCGCCTCGATGGCCCGTCGTACGGCCGGGTCGGTCGGGCGGCGCGTGGTCCGCGCCGCACTCCGGCGCGTCCCGCCGTCCCGCGCCACGTACCCCTCGGGCAAGCCGTCGGAGTCGAGTACCTCCGCCTCGACGACCTCGGGCAACGGCACCTGCCGTACCAGGACTTCCTGTCCGCTGTAGGTGTCGAAGGCCCTGGTCTCGGCGAGTTCGAACTCGTCGGAGGGCGGCAGCGGCAGGCGATAGCGGTCCGCGAGTACTCGTCCCGCGTATTCGTCCACGATGCCCTCCCTCGGCCGCCCGGTCGGTCAAGTCCGTTCGCTGCGCGTCCCGTTCCGTTCTGGATGCGTACGGTCCGCAGCCATTCACGATACGTGCCGGAGGCAACAGGCATTGAGGGGATGCGACATCTCACCCGCCTCGAAAGCGCTCGAACGCCCTCGATCTTCCCCGGAACACCCGTCTCCGAACTCACACGCCGGCCCCAACTCCCGACGTCGAACTCACATCGCTGGAGCTCACACCGCCCCGCGCCCCCACACGCCCCTGTACGGCACCCCGAACCAAAACACGGACTCTCACATGTCCATAACGAGATGAGCACCGGCGCACAACGGCCCTCCGGCAGCCCTCGACGGCCCGCCGTCACCCACGTTCACGCCACCGCACGGGCGCATGGCGTCGCACGGGCGCATGGCGTCGCACGGGCGCATGCCCTCGCACGCACCCCCACGGATCACACCCCGTGGGCGAGCCGCATCACGACTTCGGTTCGAACGTCTTCGTGAACGTCTGCCACGTGTCCTTGCGCAGCTCGCCGCTCCACTCCGACGCCTTGGCGGTGTACATCAGCGCGTACCCCTGCTGGGAGTCGACGACGAATCCCCGGTCGATCGACCGGTACTTCGTGCCGCTCTCCATATAGGTGAACTCCCAGTCGGCCGTGTTCCAGCCCCGGAAGTTCACCGCCTCTATTCGGATCCGCTGGTACTGCGAGCGCCTCATCGCGCCCTCTTGGTTCTTCCAGTCCGCGACCGGGTCGTCCTTCGGGGTGCTCGTCCATCCGACGAGCAGCTTCTGTCCGTCAGGGCCGGTGAAACGGGCCCCCGCCGCGTCGGTGGACTGGTACTTCCACTCCTGCGGCAGCCCGATGGAGAACCCCTGGCTGCTCTGGTACGTCTCGGTGGCGAGGTCCCCGGAGTCCCCGGAGCCGTCGCCGCTCGCCGACCCGCTCGACGTACCGGAACCGGCGCTGGGCGAACCGCTCGCGACCCCCGCCGATCCGCCGGCTTCCTGCGTCGTGTGACCGTCAGGACTGGGAGCGGACCCCTTGTCCTGGTCCTTGCTCTCGTCCTCGCCGCTGCTCCCCGAGGCCGCCCCGCTGGACGCGGCGACCTTGGTGTCGGTGCCCTTGCTGTTGTCCGAACTGCCGTCGTCGCCACCGAGGTTGAGCGCCAGTACGGTCCCGAGGACGACCAGCACCACGGCCACCGCGATGAGCGCCAACGTCCGCCGCGACACCACATCGGTGATCGGCGCCCGGGGCACGGGCCGCGGCGGCAGATCCGGCGGCGGCATCTGGGGCCACCCCGAAGTCCGTCCCGCCGAAACGGAGTTGCCCACGCCGACGTCCCCGCCACGCGCCCCGACGGCCCCGGCCACCGGCTTGCCGGCGCCCTGCCCGGAAGCGCCGGCGCCCGTGGCCCGCTCGGCCTTCTCGGCAGCCGATCCACTCCTGGCGGCCGCACTCGGCGAAACCCCCACGGACGCGGACTTGGCCGAAACAGCCGCCGACGAAGCGGAAGAAGCGGCCTTCGCGACCCCCGCCCCACGAGAGGTCCCCCCAGAGGTACCCCCGGAGCTCCCGCCCGGATTACCGCCCGAAGTCCCACCAGAGTCACCAGCGGACGTCGTACCCCGCGCGATACCGGCGGCCACGGCAGCGGACCCGGCCGCAACCGCCCCGGCCGCGCCCTTCCGCATGGACCAGCGCGGCGCACGCGGCCGCTCACCGCCGCCGTCTTCGCCCCGCTTGGCCCCGGCCCCGCCGGAACCGCCCTTCTTCGGACGCTCCTCCGGCACCGGCGGCAACGGCACGACCCGCGTCGCGTCCAGCGGCTCGGCCTCCTTGGGGTCGGGCGCGTGGATCACTGTGTTGAGCATCGCCCGCGCACCCGCGTCGTCGAGCCGCCGCTCCGGGTCCTTGGTGAGCAGCCCGAAGATGACGTCCTTCAGCGGCCCGGCCCTCTTGGGGTCCGGCACCGGCTCGGTCATCACCGCGGTCAGCGTCGCTATGGCCGACCCCTTGTCGTAGGGCGGCACGCCTTCGACCGCCGCGTAGAGCAGACCGCCGAGCGACCACAGGTCGGCCGCGGGCCCGGGCTTGTGGCCGCGCGCCCGCTCCGGCGAGATGTAGGAGGGCGCGCCGACGAGCATGCCGGTCGAGGTGATGGAGGGGTCGCCCTCGACCTGCGCGATACCGAAGTCGGTGAGGACGACCCGGCCGTCGTGCTTGTCGATCAGCACGTTCGACGGCTTCACGTCCCGGTGCAGGATGCCCTCGCGGTGCGCGGCACGCAGGACGTCGAGGATCGCGAGGCCCACCTCGGCGGCCCGCCTCGGTTCGAGCACTCCGTCCTCGCGGATGACCTCGGCGAGCGACTTGCCCTCGACGAGCTCCATGACGATCCAGGGCCGGTCGTCCTCGTGCACCACATCGAAGACCGTCACAGCGGCGTTGTTACGGATCCGCGCGATCGCCTTGGCCTCCCGCAGGGTACGCGTGATCAGCCGTCGCTTCTCGTCCTCGTCGATGCTCGACGGGAACCGCAGCTCCTTGACGGCGACCGTACGGCCCAGCGTCTCGTCCTTCGCCCGCCATACCGTGCCCATGCCGCCGCGACCGAGCACCCCTCCCAGCCGGTACCGCCCGGCGAGGAGACGTGCGTCCTTGTCCTGACGGGATTCCCCAGCCCGCTCCGCCTCCGACATGCGTCCCCTCGATACAACCCGCCCTGACAGAGCCTCCATTGTCACCCACCCGCCGACCGCCCCACGCCCAGGGTGCCCCTCAACAAGCCACCCCGCTACGAACCCCCTCACCGTCAGACATCCAGGACCGGCCAACAGTCAGCCCGTCCGGCGTTCAACAACGAGCCCGAAGGCCCAGCCCCACTACAAGGGCACGATGTCCGGCGCCCCCAACCGAGCCGCATCGGCCGTCAGATCGTCCGGCTGCCGCTGCGATTCCCGCTCGGCCTCCACTCTCTTCTCGTAGTGCTGGACCTCCCGTTCGATCTGGTCCTCGTCCCACCCGAGCACGGGAGCCATCAACTCCGCGGCCTCCCTCGCACTACGCGTCCCCCGGTCGAACGTCTCGATCGATATCCGCGTACGCCGGGTCAGCACGTCATCGAGGTGCCGCGCCCCTTCGTGCGACGCGGCGTACACCACCTCGGCCCGCAGATAGTCGTCGGCGGCCTGCAACGGCTCACCCAGCGAGGCGTCGGCGGCGATGAGGTCGAGCACCTCCTCGGCCGCGGCCCCGTACCGGTTCAACAGGTGCTCCACGCGCACCACATGGAGCCCGGTGCTCGCCGCTGTCCGCGCCCGCGCGTTCCACAGCGCCCGATACCCCTCCGCCCCGAGCAGCGGCACATCCTCGGTGACGCACTCGGCGACCCGCTGGTCGAGCCCGTGCACCGCCGCGTCCACCGCGTCCTTGGCCATGACCCGGTACGTCGTGTACTTGCCGCCGGCCACGACCACGAGCCCCGGCACCGGATGGGCGACGATGTGCTCGCGTGACAGCTTGCTCGTGGCCTCCGACTCCCCGGCGAGCAGCGGCCGCAGCCCCGCGTACACACCCTGTACGTCGTCCCTGGTCAGCGGCACGGCCAGGACGGAGTTCACACGCTCCAGCAGATAGTCGATGTCCGCGCTGGACGCCGCCGGATGGGCCTTGTCGAGGTCCCAGTCGGTGTCCGTCGTCCCCACGATCCAGTGCCGCCCCCAGGGGATCACGAACAGCACGGACTTCTCGGTCCGCAGGATGAGCCCGGTCGTGGAATGGATCCGGTCCTTGGGCACGACCAGATGGATGCCTTTGGACGCCCGTACGTGGAACTGCCCGCGCTCGCCCACCATCGCCTGGGTGTCGTCGGTCCACACCCCGGTCGCGTTCACGATCTGCCGCGCGTGGACCTCGTACTCGCCGCCGGCCTCGACGTCCTGCACCCTGGCTCCGACAACCCGCTCACCCTCGCGCAGAAACCCCGTCACACGCGCGCGGTTGGCGGCCTTCGCCCCGTACGACGCCGCCGTACGCACCAGGGTCGCCACATAGCGCGCGTCGTCCATCTGCGCGTCGTAGTACTGCAACGCCCCGACCAACGCGTCCTTCTTCAAACAGGGCGCGACCCGCAGCGCGTGCCGACGCGTCAGATGACGGTGCAGCGGCAGCCCTCGGCCATGTCCGCGCGCCATCGACATCCCGTCGTACAACGCGACGCCCGAGCCCGCGTACCACCGCTCCCAGCCCTGGCGCTGCAACGGATACAGGAACGGCACCGGCTTCACCAGATGCGGTGCCAGGCGCTCCAGCAACAGCCCGCGTTCCTTCAACGCCTCCCGTACGAGGGCGAAGTCGAGCATCTCCAGATAGCGCAGTCCGCCATGGATCAGCTTGCTGGACCGGCTGGACGTACCCGACGCCCAGTCACGCGCCTCGACCAGCCCGGTGGAGAGTCCTCTCGTCACCGCGTCCAGCGCGGTTCCCGCGCCGACCACGCCACCGCCCACGACCAGCACATCCAGCTCGCGCTCGGCCATACCCGCCAGTGACTCGGCGCGCTGCGCCGGTCCCAGTGCCGCTGTCCTCACCGCTGCCTCCCGCTGCTCGTCGCGCCGGCCTCACCTGTCGATGCCCGTCATGCGAGACCCGGCTCGCATCCCCTGCCCAAAATTCTGACCGTGTTGCCCGAGTTCGGCCACCACCGGCCCTCAGCCTGTGGATAACTCCGCAGGACGCGCACAGAAAATCAACTCCCCAATCCCGCATATCGGTCATATTTACGCCTAGTGTGACATTGCGCTCGCTCATCCAGTCCACAGGGCTTGCGCGTCTGTCCCGCTTCGGTTACTGGGAAGGACGGCCCACGCCATGCCCGCAGATCTCGCCGTCATCGGACTCGGCCAACTGGGCCTTCCGCTGGCCCAGGCCGCCGTCGCCGCCGGCATCGCGACGATCGGTTACCGCACCGGCCCCGAGGGCGGCTCCCTCACCCCCGCCGAACTGCGCCGCATGCTCGCCCAGGGCTTCCGGCCCGCCACCAACCCCGCCGAACTCGGTCGCGTCCGTACGGCCGTCATCTGCGCCCCCACGCCACACGGCGCGGACGGCGCCCCCGACCTCGCCCAGGTGGGTGAAGCCGCCCGCACCCTGGCCGCCCATCTGCGCCCGCACACCACGGTCATCCTGGAGTCCCCCGTCCACCCGGGCACTACGGAGGGCTTCCTCCGCCCGCTCCTGGAAGAGGGCTCACGGCTGCGCGCGGGCCGCGACTTCCACCTCGCGTACTCCCCCGCCCGCGTCGACCCGGGCAACCGCGACTTCGGCCCCGCCAACACCCCCAAGGTGATCGGCGGTCTCACCCCCGCCTGCACCGAGTCGGCCGCCGCCTTCTACGGCCGCCTCACCGACAAGGTGGTACGCGCGCGTGGCACACGCGAGGCCGAGACGGTGCAGCTCCTGGAGACCAACTACCGGCACGTCAACATCGCCCTCGTCAACGAGATGGCCGTCCTCTGCCACGACCTGGGCGTCGACCTCTGGGACGTCATCCGCTGCGCCGAGACCAAGCCGTTCGGCTTCCATGCCTTCCGCCCCGGCCCCGGCGTCGGCGGCCACGCCCTCCCTCAGGACCTGTCCGGACACTCACCCCGCTCCCTGCGCATGGTCGAACTGGCCCAACGGGTCAACAACCACATGCCCCAGTACGTCGTCCAGCGCGCCGCCACCCTCCTCAACGAGCACGGCAAGTCCGCCCGAGGCGCACGCGTCCTCCTCCTCGGCATCACCTACAAACCCGACGTCCCCGACCAACAGGGCACCCCCGCCGACGAAATCGCCCGCCGCCTCCTCGAACTGGGCGCCCACGTCAGCTACCACGACCCCCACGTCCCCACCTGGAGCGTTCTCGACCGCCCCATCCCCCGAGCCGACTCCCTCTACGAGGCCACCGCCGACGCCGACCTGACGATCCTCCTCCAGCAGCATCGGACGTACGACTTGCAGGGCCTGTCGGTGAAGGCGCAATTGTTGCTGGACACACGGGGGGCTACGCCTACGGGGGCGGCGCACAGGTTGTGAAAGGGGCGCACGGGACAGCATTGGCCTCCGGGGTCGGTGGCAGATGGCGGCCCACGCCGGTACCGTACGGAACAGGTGGAGCCCACCGCAGAGGCCACTGCGACGAGCTCCTGGAAGGTTCACGGAGTGTCCGCCCCTATTCTGCTTGGGGGCGGCCGCTCACCTTCCGTAGATCCGCAAGATCCACCTCCTCCGGCACTTCACCATCCGAAGACGGATCCGGTCCCAGCGGGTGGGCTTGCGGTGACGTCCCATGGGCGCCCCCTTCCACACACCGCCCAGTGGCCCGGTGGACGGTCCGTCGGAAATCGGGCCGGGCCCCGAGGGCGGGGTCCGGACCATGTCCTTGGAAGGGGGCTCCCAACAGAACTGGGGCGCCGAGAAGGACGCTATCGCCCTGCTAAGCCCGTTCGGCCCACATTCGCCCCGAACGCAACCACGCGCCCCTACCCACAACCCACGCCCCCACCAGCCCACTTGGGCACACGAAAGGGGCCCGGTCACCCACAGGCAACCGAGCCCCTCCTGCCGCTCACGCCGAGCGCGGCGTCACCTCACCGCCTGTGCTGCGAGTCCGCCACCGTCACCTCGACCCGCTGGAACTCCTTCAGCTCGCTGTACCCGGTCGTGGCCATCGCCCGCCGCAGCGCACCGAACAGGTTCATGGAACCGTCGGGGGTGTGCGAGGGCCCGGTGAGGACCTCCTCCAGCGTGCCGACCGTGCCCAGGTCCACCTTCTTGCCGCGCGGCAGCTCCTCGTTCACCGCCTCCATGCCCCAGTGGTTGCCCTTGCCGGGCGCGTCCGTGGCGCGGGCCAGCGGCGAACCCATCATCACGGCGTCCGCGCCGCAGGCGATCGCCTTGGGGAGGTCACCGGACCAGCCGACACCACCGTCGGCGATGACGTGCACGTACCGGCCGCCGGACTCGTCCATGTAGTCCCGGCGGGCGGCGGCGACGTCCGCGACCGCCGTGGCCATCGGGACCTGGATGCCGAGCACATTGCGCGTGGTGTGCGCGGCGCCGCCGCCGAAGCCGACGAGGACGCCGGCCGCGCCCGTGCGCATCAGGTGCAGGGCGGCCGTGTACGTGGCGCAGCCGCCCACGATCACCGGGACGTCCAGCTCGTAGATGAACTGCTTCAGGTTCAGCGGCTCGTGCGAGCCGGAGACGTGCTCCGCCGACACGGTCGTACCACGGATGACGAAGATGTCGACGCCCGCGTCCACGACGGCCTTGGAGAACTGGGCGGTGCGCTGCGGGGAGAGCGCGGCGGCGGTGACGACACCGGAGTCGCGCACCTCCTTGATGCGCTGCCCGATCAGCTCTTCCTTGATGGGAGCCGCGTAGATCTCCTGGAGGCGGCGGGTCGCGGCCTCGTCGGGCAGCCCGGTGATCTCGTCGAGCAGCGGCTGCGGGTCCTCGTACCGCGTCCACAGGCCTTCGAGGTTCAGGACGCCGAGGCCACCCATCTCGCCGATGCGGATCGCGGTGGCCGGGGAGACGACCGAGTCCATGGGGGCGGCCAGGAAGGGCAGCTCGAAGCGGTAGGCGTCGATCTGCCAGGCGATCGAGACCTCCTTCGGGTCGCGCGTACGACGGCTGGGGACGACGGCGATGTCGTCGAAGGCGTACGCCCGGCGGCCGCGCTTGCCGCGCCCGATCTCGATCTCAGTCACGTGTGTGGCCTTTCCTCTTCGCTTCTGCGCCTTCCAGTATCACCGACGGGCACGACGAGGGCGGCCCCGGATGCTCCGGAGCCGCCCTGGCCGGACACAAGGAAGGCCTGCCGCCTACTTACGGCTGTAGTTCGGCGCCTCGACCGTCATCTGAATGTCGTGCGGGTGGCTCTCCTTGAGGCCCGCCGACGTGATGCGGACGAAGCGGCCCTTGGTTTCCATCTCCTCGATGGTGGCGGCACCCACATACCCCATGGTCTGGCGCAGACCGCCGACGAGCTGGTGCAGCACGTTGGCCAGCGGGCCGCGGTAGGGCACCTGGCCCTCGATGCCCTCGGGCACGAGCTTGTCGTCGGAGGCGACCTCGGCCTGGAAGTAGCGGTCCTTCGAGTACGACCGGCCCTGACCCCGGGACTGCATGGCGCCCAGCGATCCCATGCCGCGGTACGACTTGAACTGCTTGCCGTTGATGAACTGCAGCTCGCCGGGGGACTCCTCGCAGCCCGCGAGGAGGCTGCCCAGCATCACGGTGTCGGCGCCCGCGGCGAGCGCCTTGCCGATGTCGCCGGAGTACTGCAGACCGCCGTCACCGATCAGCGGGACACCCGCAGGACGGGCCGCGAGTGAGGCCTCGTAGATGGCCGTGACCTGCGGGACACCAATGCCGGCGACAACGCGGGTGGTGCAGATCGAGCCGGGGCCGACGCCCACCTTGATGCCGTCGACACCGGCGTCGATCAGCGCCTGCGCGCCGTCGCGCGTGGCGACGTTGCCGCCGATCACGTCGACACCGACGCTCGACTTGATCTTCGACATCCAGCTGAGGGCGTTGCTGTTGTGGCCGTGCGAGGTGTCGACGACCAGGAAGTCCACACCGGCCTCGGCGAGCGCCTGGGCCCGATCCAGGGCCTCGGGGCTGGCGCCCACGGCGGCGCCGACGATCAGCCGGCCCTCCGCGTCCTTGGCGGCGTTGGGGTACTGCTCGGCCTTGACGAAGTCCTTGACGGTGATGAGGCCCTTGAGGATGCCCGCCTCGTCGACCAGGGGAAGCTTCTCGATCTTGTGGCGGCGCAGCAGCTCCATGGCCTCGACGCCGGAGATGCCGACGTGCCCGGTGACCAGCGGCATCGGGGTCATGACCTCGCGCACCCGGCGCGAGCGGTCGGTCTCGAAGGCCATGTCGCGGTTGGTGACGATGCCGAGCAGCTTCTTGTTGCCGTCGGTCACCGGGACGCCGCTGATGCGGAACTTGGCGCACAGGGCGTCGGCCTCGGCGAGCGTGGCGTCCGGGTGCACGGTGATCGGGTCGGCGACCATACCGGACTCGGAGCGCTTCACCAGGTCGACCTGGTTGGCCTGGTCCTCGACGGAGAGGTTGCGGTGAAGCACGCCGACGCCGCCCTGACGGGCCATGGCGATGGCCATGCGGGACTCGGTGACCTTGTCCATCGCGGCCGAGAGCAGGGGGATGTTCACCCGGACGTTGCGGGAGATGCGGGACGAGGTGTCGACCGCGTTGGGGAGCACCTCGGATGCGCCCGGCAGCAGCAGCACGTCGTCGTAGGTCAGCCCGAGTGTCGCGAATTTCTCGGGCACTCCGTCGACGTTGGCAGTCATGACACCTTCCCCAAATGGCCTTGATCGGTGCGGATGTCCATGCTAACGGGAAGCGTGGGGCACACATTCCACGGTACGAAGTGACCTCGGGCTTCGTATGTTCGTACGGAAAAGGCGCCCCGCCTGTTCATTCGGGGCGCCTTCCACTACCGCCTCGGGCCTTGGCGTTACTGCTCGGCCAGCGCCCGGAGCCTGCTCAGGGCCCGGTGCTGTGCCACCCGTACCGCACCCGGCGACATCCCCAGCATCTGGCCGGTCTCCTCGGCCGTGAGCCCCACGGCGATCCGCAGGAGCAGCAGCTCCCGCTGATTCTCCGGGAGGTTGGCCAAGAGTTTTTTGGCCCACTCGGCGTCGCTGCTGAGCAGCGCGCGCTCCTCGGGGCCCAGGGAGTCGTCGGGGCGCTCCGGCATCTCGTCCGAAGGGACGGCCGTGGAGCCGGGATGGCGCATCGCGGCACGCTGGAGGTCGGCCACCTTGTGGCCGGCGATGGCGAAGACGAACGCCTCGAACGGCCGCCCGGTGTCCTTGTAGCGCGGCAACGCGAGGAGGACGGCCACGCAGACCTCCTGCGCCAGGTCCTCCACGAAGTGCCGCGCGTCGCCCGGCAGCCGGGACAGCCGCGTGCGGCAATAGCGCAGGGCCAAGGGGTGGACATGGGCGAGCAGATCATGCGTGGCCTGCTCGTCCCCGTCGACCGCGCGATGCACGAGCGCACCGATCACTGTCGTCTCGTCGTCGCGCATCGGTCCATGGTGCCTTGCGGTCGTCCGGTCCGTGGCGCCACGTCCATGGTTGTGCACCGAAGCGTTATGAGCAGGCGCGCCGGAACTCATCTCCTGCGCCCTCCCCTCCCGCTCGTTCGACTGCTCCCCGAGGAACTCCACACCTCAAGGATGCGGCATCCGCGGCGAAACGAGCAGCGGGCACCCGGCGGGCCGCGTTGCCACCGCCGTCCACCTCGCGGTGGACACCCCCACCCACCTGGCGGTAGGCGGGGATTCTCGTACCCCCGTCACGGCTCACTCAGCGGACCAGACCCCAGCGGAAACCGAGCGCCACGGCGTGCGCGCGGTCCGAGGCGCCGAGCTTCTTGAACAGCCGCCGGGCGTGGGTCTTGACGGTGTCCTCGGAGAGGAACAGCTCGCGCCCGATCTCGGCGTTGGAACGGCCGTGGCTCATGCCCTCCAGGACCTGGATCTCCCGCGCGGTGAGCGTCGGCGCGGCGCCCATCTCGGCGGAGCGCAGCCGGCGCGGGGCGAGCCGCCAGGTCGGGTCGGCGAGGGCCTGCGTCACCGTGGCGCGCAGCTCCGCGCGGGAGGCGTCCTTGTGCAGGTAGCCCCGCGCGCCGGCGGCGACCGCGAGGGCCACGCCGTCCAGGTCCTCGGCGACGGTGAGCATGATGATGCGCGCCCCGGGATCGGCGGACAGCAGCCGCCGTACGGTCTCGACGCCGCCCAGACCGGGCATGCGTACGTCCATCAGAATCAGGTCCGAGCGGTCGGCCCCCCAGCGGCGGAGGACTTCCTCGCCGTTGGCCGCCGTGGTCACGCGCTCGACGCCGGGCACGGTCGCCACCGCGCGGCGCAGCGCCTCTCGGGCAAGCGGGGAGTCGTCGCAGACGAGGACGGATGTCATGGCCGCCCTCCGCAGCTGATGCGCGTCACCTTGAGCCTCCAGGCTGGTACGAAATCGTCACCTGTGCGGTCGATACTCACGAGCGGACACGAACGCCTGCCCGAGCGCTTGTTCCTTCAACCGCCTCCACCCGTCTCAACGACGGTCACTCGAAAGAGTTACGGGATGGCTGGTCACCTTCGGCACTCTACGTGAGGGAGCCGACACGGTGCAGACATGCACAAGGGACTCTCAACGTTTCATCACAACCTATGCCCCATTCAGCCGTTTTTGTTCCTATTCGCCGCCATCTGGGGATAGATTCGCAATGAGTCATATTTTCATCTCCTTTGATAGTCGATGTACGGTCATGGGTATCGATGACCTGTTATCTGCCCAGAACAGCCACAAGGGGACACGTAATGGCAGATTTCTCCCGCCTTCCCGGACCGAACGCCGATCTATGGGACTGGCAGCTCCTCGCGGCGTGCCGCGGGGTCGACAGTTCGCTCTTCTTCCACCCCGAGGGAGAGCGCGGTGCGGCACGGAGTGCCCGTGAGAACTCGGCCAAAGAGGTCTGCATGCGATGCCCGGTCCGCGCACAGTGCGCCGCCCACGCCCTGGCGGTGCGCGAGCCGTACGGCGTGTGGGGCGGCCTGACCGAGGACGAACGCGAGGAGCTCATGGGCCGAGCGCGACACCGGCTGGTGACCGCTTCCGCACCGCGAGGCGACACCGGTCCGAACACCTGAAGTAACGTTTTTGCACGGTGGGCACGCGCGCGTGCCCTGATCCGGGCCCGCGGCGTCGGGCCTACCTGGCGGCAGCCTTCGCCAGTTGGTCCAACGTCGCCGCCACCGCGGGCACCCGGGCCAGGTCCGGCAGGCTGAGCGCCACGATCTCGCGGCGCAGCACCGGCTCGACCGCGATCATCCGGACCCCCTTGGGACGTACGGACTCGATGGCCAGCTCCGGCAGGACGGCGACCCCGAGGCCCGCGCCCACCAGGCCGACCACCGCCGGGTAGTCGTCGGTCGCGAAGTCGATGCGGGGCGTGAAGCCCGCGCTCTCACAGACCCGTACCAGCTGCCCCCGGCAGCGCGGGCAGCCGGCGATCCAGGATTCCCCGGCGAGTTCTCCGATACCGATGGATCCCGTACGGGCCAGTCGGTGCCCCTGGGGTACGAGTCCGACGAGCCGGTCGGTGAGCAGCGGACGTACGACCAGGTCGTCCCACTCCCCCGCCTCGGCGCCCGCCGCGCCCTCATGGCGGAAGGCGAGCGCGATGTCGCAGTCGCCCTCGCGGAGCATCTCGACCGAGCGCGGCGGCTCGGCCTCCTCCAGGGAGACCCGGGTGCCGGGATGGGCGGCGCGGAGGGCGGCCAGAGCGGTGGGGACGAGGGTGGAGCTGCCGCTGGGGAACGAGACCAGGCGCACGCGACCGGCACGCAGCCCGGCGATGGCGGCGACCTCCTCCTCGGCCGCGGTGAGCCCGGCGAGGATCCCGGCCGCGTGCCGCACCAGCGCCTCGCCCGCCTGCGTCAGCCGCATCTCACGGCCGCCGCGGACCAGCAGCGGCGTACCGACGGAGGATTCGAGCGCCTTCATCTGCTGGCTGACGGCGGGCTGGGTGCAGCCGAGTTCGCGTCCCGCCGCCGAGAAGGAACCGGTGGTGGCGACGGCACGCAGGACACGGAGATGACGGGCCTCGATCACGATCCGAGCATAAGCGTGGCTTGGACTTGGCGTCGAATAATGCGTCGACACTTTGCCCGCAGCTCTCTTAGCGTGGCTGCCATGAAGCTTCTGTCACTGAACGTGGGACGTCCCAAGGCCGTCGACATCGTGGAAGAGTCGAAGAGCGTGACGGGCATCGACAAGCGACCGGTGGCCGGGCCGGTACGGGTGACGGCGCCAGGGCCCAAGGCGGTCGGCGCCAGTGGGGTGGCCGGGGACGCGGTGTGCAACACGGAGCACCACGGAGGTAACGATCAGGCGGTCTATGCCTTCGCGCGCGAGGACCTGGACGGATGGGAGCGAGAACTGGGCCGCACCCTGCGCAGCGGTACCTTCGGCGAGAACCTCACGACCGAGGGGCTCGACGTCTCCGGTGCGCTGATCGGCGAGCGCTGGCGGATCGGCGCCGAGGTGATCCTGGAGGTCACCACCGGCCGTGTCCCCTGCCTCAACTTCCAGCAGCACATGGGTGAGCGGGGCTGGGTCAAACGCTTTACGCGGAAGGGTGCACCCGGGGCGTATCTGCGGGTGATCCAGCCGGGCGAGATCCGTGCGGGCGACCCGATCGAGATCGTCCACCGCCCGGACCACGACATCACCGTCGCCCTCACCTTCCGGGCCACGATGTCCGAACACGCGCTGCTGCCACGGCTGTTGGCCGCAGGGGAGGCGTTGCACCCGGAGGTGCTGGAGAGCGCGCGGAAGTATGCGGCGAAGCAGGCCGTGGCCGAGGAGGGCTGAACTCACCGGAGGCGCACGGCACCTGATGCCCTTGCAGCACTCTCACGCCCGGCCGGCCCAGGAACCGCACGGCTCCTAGGGGAAATCCCCGGGGGCGGGTGAGGGTCGAATCAGGGCCGGGCCGGGGGCTGTCCCGGATGTTCGCAGGGCGGCGGGCCGGAACGCTGGAGGCATGTCGCGGATCAAGCGTGTCCTCATCGTGCTCAGCTCGGTCGTCACCGTCGTGGTGCTGATCGTCGGCGGCCTGTTCACATGGCTGTGGGCCGGCGCCGACGTCAGCACGGTCGGCAAGGTCGCGTTCGACAAGGAGCTGGCGATACCTCCGCTCGCGCGGTCGTCCGTCGGCAAGGACGGCACACGCGTCTTCGACCTGCGCATGCAGGCGGGCGAGACGGAGTTCGAGGAGGGCCGGAAGACACCGACCTGGGGCTTCAACGGCTCCTATCTCGGACCCACGCTGCGTGCCGAGCGCGGCGAGAAGGTCCGCGTGCGGGTACGGAACAGTCTGGGCGAGGCGTCCACCGTCCACTGGCACGGCATGCATCTGCCCGCGCGCATGGACGGCGGCCCCCATCAGATGGTCGCCCCCGGCGCCACCTGGAGTCCGCGGTGGACGGTGAACCAGCCGGCGGCGACCCTCTGGTACCACCCCCACCCGCACGGCGCGACCGAACAGCACGTGGCACGGGGCCTGGCCGGGCTGTTCCTCGTCGACGACAAGGAGTCCGCGAAGCTCGCCCTGCCGAAGGAGTACGGCGTGGACGATCTGCCCGTCATCGTGCAGGACGTGCGGTTCGACGGCGCCGAGTTCGACCACGACCACGATTTCATGGGCGACCTGGGCTTCCTGGGCGACCGCACCCTGGTCAACGGCACCCTGAATCCCTATCGGGAAGTCCACGACGAGCTCATACGCCTGCGGCTGCTCAACGCCTCCACGGCACGCACCTACGACTTCGGCTTCCCGGACGGCCGCGCCTTCGCCCTGGTCGCGACGGACGGGGGTCTGCTGGAGCGGCCGGCGTCCATGGACCGGGTGCAGCTGTCGCCGGGCGAGCGGGCCGAGATCGTCGTACGGATGCGGGCGGGCGAACGCGTGACGCTGCGCAGCTTCCCGCAGGACAACTACGGGGACGCCTGGCAGCGCCGGTTCGGCGGGGGCGACGACTCCTTCGACGTACTGGAGCTGCGGGCGGCCGACCGGCTGCGCCCATCGGCCGAGCTTCCCTCCGCTCTGGGCGAGTTGGAAATACCCGACGGCGAGGGCGCCGCGGTACGGGGCAGGCACTTCGACCTGAAGCTGTCCGGGATCAACGGGCGGGACATGGAGATGAGCCGCGTCGACGAGACGGTCACGCGGGGTACGACGGAGGTGTGGACGGTCCGCAACAGCAACGGGATGCCGCACAACTTCCATGTGCACGACGTGCAGTTCAGGGTTCTGGAGGTCAATGGGAAGACACCGCCGCCAGCGCTGCGCGGCCCCAAGGACACGGTGTTCCTGCCGCACGGGACGACCATGAAGCTCGCCCTCCGCTTCGACGGCCCGGCGGACCCGGACACGCCGTACATGTACCACTGCCATCTGCTGTACCACGAGGACCAGGGGATGATGGGACAGTTCGTGGTGGTGGAGAAGGGGCAGCGGGCCGGCATACCGGCGGGGCACGCGGCGCACGCCCATGACGGTCGGTGAGCCGGTGCGGGAGTGCCGTACAGGATCCGGAGCGCGGGCCGGTGCAGCAAGCGGATCTCCATGGTCCGGGCCCCTACGCTTACGCCATGACAACGGCTCTGATTACGGGATCGACGGCGGGTATCGGTGCCGCCTTCGCGCGGCGGCTGGCGGCGGACGGACACGACCTCGTCCTGGTGGCGCGTGACACCAAGCGGCTGCGTGAGCAGGCCACGGAGTTGCACGACCGGCACGGCATCGAGGCCGAGGTGCTCACCGCGGACCTGGCGACGGACGACGGCATCGAAGCGGTGGCCGCGCGGCTGGGCGACCGGAAGAACCCGGTCGACCTGCTGGTCAACAACGCGGGCTTCGGCAACAAGGGCCACTTCCTCGACGTTTCGATGGCTGACGAGCTGAAGATGCTCAAGGTGCACTGCGAGGCGGTGCTCCGTCTGACCTCGGCGGCGACCGAGGCCATGCGGGAGCGGGGCCGGGGCGGGGTCGTCAACGTGGCGTCGGTCGCCGCCTTCGTGCCGCGCGGCACCTACGGGGCGTCGAAGGCGTGGGTCGTGCAGTTCACGCAGGGCGCGGCCCGGGATCTGAACGGCAGCGGGGTGCGGCTGATGGCCCTGTGCCCGGGGTTCGTGCGTACGGAGTTCCATCAGCGGGCCGGAATGGGGACGGACAACATCCCTGGGTGGATGTGGCTCGACGCGGACAAGCTGGTGACGGCCGCCCTGGCGGACATGTCCCGCGGGAAGACCGTCTCCATCCCCGACCCGCGTTACAAGGCCCTGATGGGTGTGGTGAAGGTGGTGCCGCGAGGGCTGCTCGGCGGGATCAGCTCGAAGACGGGACGCAAGTACGGGCCGCAGTAGGCGGGGTGGTGTTTGGCTCGGGGCGTCGACGATCAGCGGGACGGTGGCGCACATGGCGTGCCGATGCCAAAGTGAGGGGGTCGGCCCTCGGGGGGACAATGGTGCTGTTCAACCGGATCCAGGGGGGCCGGAGGCAGCGTTATGACATTTGTGCAGCTCATCGACTGTAGGACCAGTCGGTTCGATGAGATGAACCGGCTGATGGACTCGTGGGTCGAGCAGACCAAGGGCAAGCGGACGGCGACGCACAACATCATCGGGAAGGACCGGTCCGACGCGGCGCACTTCATCGAGATCGTGGAGTTCCCGTCGTACGAGGAGGCGATGCGGAACTCGAACCTGCCGGAGACCGATCGCATCTTCCAGGAGATGGTGGCGCTCTGCGACGAGATGCCCACCTTCACGGACCTGGATGTCGTACGGGACGAGCAGTTGTACGCGGCGACCGCGCGCAGGTTCTTCGAGGCGCTGGCCACGAAGGGTGAACTACCGCCGCTCAACGACGTGCTCGTCGAGGACTACCACGACCACGATCCCTCCAACCCGCAGGACACGATAGGCATGGACGCCATGAGGCGCGAGGTCGGGATGTGGCGGGGCGCGTTCGACTTCTCGTTCACGGTCGAGGACCAGATCGCGCAGGGTGACCGGGTGTGCACCCGGTGGTCCTGGAACGCGACGCACAAGGGCGATTTCCTCGGGATCCCGGCCACCGGGAAGAAGGTCTCCATGACCGGGGCGACCATTCACCGGTGCACGGCAGACGGGAAGATCGCCGAGGGCTGGTGGCAGTACGACAGGCTCGGGCTGATGAGCCAGCTGGGCGCCTTGGAGGATCTGGAGCGGTAGACCCGCGGTAGACCCGATCAGGCCGACGCGGGAAGGCCCGGCACCCCGAGGGGTGCCGGGCCTTCGCTACGGCTTACCGGCGTACGGGTACGCGTACGTCAGTGGGCGTGGCCGTGACCGTGGCCGTGGCCCGCCTCGGCCGGCTCCTCTTCCTTCTTCTCGACGACCAGGGTCTCGGTCGTGAGGAGGAGGGAGGCGATGGAGGCGGCGTTCTCCAGGGCGGAGCGGGTGACCTTGACCGGGTCGATGACGCCCTGCTTCACCAGGTCGCCGTACTCGCCGGTGGCGGCGTTGAATCCCTGGCCCTTGTCCAGCTCGGCGACCTTGGAGGTGATGACGTAACCCTCCAGGCCCGCGTTCTCCGCGATCCAGCGCAGCGGCTCGACGGCGGCCTTGCGGACGACGGCGACACCGGTGGCCTCGTCGCCGGTCTTGTCGAGGTTGCCCTCGAGGACCTTGACGGCGTGGACGAGCGCGGAGCCACCACCGGAGACGATGCCCTCCTCGACCGCGGCGCGGGT
Source organism: Streptomyces capitiformicae (assembly GCF_002214185.1). Lineage (NCBI taxonomy): Bacteria > Bacillati > Actinomycetota > Actinomycetes > Kitasatosporales > Streptomycetaceae > Streptomyces > Streptomyces capitiformicae. The sequence goes on from NZ_CP022161.1 coordinate 1,731,882, forward strand.
CGCGGAGATGGCGTCCTCCAGACGGTGCTTCTTCTCCTTCAGCTCCACCTCGGTGGCGGCGCCGACCTTGATCACGCACACGCCGCCGGCCAGCTTCGCGAGGCGCTCCTGGAGCTTCTCACGGTCCCAGTCGGAGTCGGTGTTCTCGATCTCGGACTTGATCTGGGCGACGCGGCCCTGGACGTCCTCGGAGTTGCCGGCGCCGTCGACGATCGTGGTGTCGTCCTTGGTGACGGTGATGCGGCGGGCGGAGCCGAGCACGTCGATGCCGACCTGGTCGAGCTTGAGGCCGACCTCCTCGGAGATGACCGTGGCGCCGGTGAGGGTCGCCATGTCCTGCAGCATCGCCTTGCGGCGGTCGCCGAAGCCGGGGGCCTTGACCGCGACGGCGTTGAACGTGCCGCGGATCTTGTTGACCACGAGGGTCGACAGGGCCTCGCCCTCGACGTCCTCGGCGATGATCAGCAGCGGCTTCGAGGCGTTGGACTGGATGACCTTCTCCAGCAGCGGCAGCAGGTCGGCGATGGCGCCGATCTTGCCCTGGTGGATGAGGATGTAGGGCTCGTCGAGGACGGCCTCCATGCGCTCCTGGTCCGTGACGAAGTACGGCGACAGGTAGCCCTTGTCGAAGGCCATGCCCTCGGTGAAGTCCAGCTCCAGACCGAAGGTGTTGGACTCCTCGACGGTGATGACACCGTCCTTGCCGACCTTGTCCATCGCCTCGGCGATGAGCTCGCCGACCTGCTGGTCCTGGGCGGACAGCGCGGCGACGGCGGCGATGTCGGACTTCTCCTCGATCGGACGGGCCGACGCGAGCAGGTCCTCGGAGACGGCCGCGACGGCGGCGTCGATGCCCTTCTTCAGGGCGGCCGGGGAGGCACCGGCGGCGACGTTCTTCAGGCCCTCGCGCACCAGCGCCTGGGCGAGCACGGTGGCGGTGGTGGTGCCGTCACCCGCGATGTCGTTGGTCTTGGTCGCCACCTCCTTCACCAGCTGGGCGCCGAGGTTCTCGTACGGGTCCTCGACCTCGACCTCGCGGGCGATGGTCACACCGTCGTTGGTGATGGTGGGGGCGCCGAACTTCTTGTCGATGACGACGTTGCGGCCCTTGGGGCCGATCGTCACCTTGACCGTGTCGGCAAGCTTGTTGACGCCGCGCTCGAGGGCGCGACGGGCGTCCTCGTCGAACTTCAGGATCTTCGCCATGGGAGCGTAGCCCTCTCGGAAAATGGTGGTGAACGAACTGCGCCCCGGGCGCCCGGCTGATTAATGGTCGCGGGGGCCAGGGGCGCAGCTCACAAGCAATGTGCTTCGGGTGAAGTGCTTACTTCTCGATGATCGCGAGAACGTCGCGAGCCGAGAGGACGAGGTACTCCTCGCCGTTGTACTTCACCTCGGTGCCGCCGTACTTGCTGTACAGCACGATGTCGCCGGTCTTGACGTCGAGCGGCAGGCGCTCGCCGTTCTCGAACCGACCCGGGCCCACGGCCAGGACGACGCCCTCCTGGGGCTTCTCCTTGGCGGTGTCCGGGATGACCAGGCCAGAGGCCGTGGTCTGCTCGGCGTCCAGCGGCTGGACCACAATGCGGTCCTCGAGCGGCTTGATGGCAACCTTGGAGCTGGCGGTCGTCACGATCCGACCTCCCCCTTCGGAGATCTCACGGGGTTAACTGTCTGAGGTGGCGACCAGGTCGATCCGTCGTCGCGGGTGCCGGACCTGCCCGTCGCGTAGTTGGCACTCTCCAGGGGGGAGTGCCAGACCTGAGACTATGACCGTGGTTAGCACTCGGTCAAGCGGACTGCTAATCGCGGGCGGGGCGGCGGATGTTCCCATGCGGATTTCGCATGGGGTCACCAGGAGTCACCAGGGGTCAGAGGTAGTCCTCCAGGCGCCCCACCGTCAGGCCCTGCTCCTGGATCCGGCGCAGCAGCCGGGTCGTCATCTGCGTGAGCGTGGCGCCCTTCAACTGGTCGGGACCCCGGGTGAGGGTCCCCCCGCTCGGGCGAAGCCGAGGGTGGGGGAGGGCCAGGACGATGTCGCCGGGGCGGAGGCGGTCGCCGGTGGTGCGGGGGTCGCCGGTGGTGCGGGGGTCGCCGGTGGTGCGGGGGAGGTCGGTGATCCGCATGGACGCGCGCCACAGGACGACCGCCGAGATGCCGCAGTCGGCGGCGGCGCGGAGCGTGGTGGTGTCGTAGGCGCCGTAGGGCGGGCGGAAGAGGGTCGGGCGGATACCGAAGCGCTGTCTGAGTTTGTTCTGCTGTCCGCAGATCTCGGCCCGTTGCCCGGCGTACGGCAGGCCACGCAGAGCGGTGTGGTCGAGAGTGTGGTTCTGTACGGTCGCGCCGACCGCGCGGAGCCGGGCGAAGTGGCCGTACCCCGGACCCACCACGCTGTCCGTGAGGAACAAGCTCACCGGAAGCCGCAGTTCACGCACCATGTCCACGAATCGCGGGTCCTTCTCGGCCCCGTCGTCGTACGTCAGGAAGACGACTCTGTCCCGGGTGGGGATGTGATCGACGACCGGCGGCAGCCCGGGCCCCGCCGCACGTGGGGCGGGTGGCCGGTCGGGGTTGCTAGGCGCGGGGGCGAGGGGGGCGGACAGGCCCCAGCGGCGGTACGGCGGTGGGGAGGGGTTGGGGGCGTGGTGGGGGTCGGGGACGGCCGGGTCGGAGCGGGGGCCCGGACCTGCGGCGGGATCGGCGGGGGCGGCGGGCCGCTCGCCGCAGCCGGCGGCAAGGAGCGCGGCCGCCAGCAGGGTCGCAGCGCCCGCCGGCAGGAGGTGCGGCCCACGCGCCCGGCGTGGACCCCGCCGCCGCCTCACAGGTAGTCCTCCAGCCGGGCCACCGCGTACCCCTTGGCGGTCACCAGGTCGAGGAAGCGGCGGATCATGTCGGGCATGGTGCCCTTCCAGTCGCCGCGGCCCCGGAAGTGGCTGAGGACGATGTCGCCCGGGCGGAGGGCGCGGTCCGACTCGCGGTATTCCCAGCGGTCGGCGAAGACCTCCTCGTTCCAGAGGGGGACGGCCCTGATGCCGCAGACCTTGGCGGCGCGCAGGGTGTCCTGGTCGTAGCTGCCGTACGGCGGCCGGAAGAGCGTGGGCCGGGTGCCGTACCGCTTCTCGATGACGTCCTGCATGCCGCAGATCTCGCGCTTCTGGGCGGCGTAGGGGAGGGCGCGCATGAGGCGGTGGTTGAGGGTGTGGTTGTTGAGGACGACGCCACGGTCGCGCATGCGCTCGAAGTAGCCGTAGTCTTCCTTGATCAGGTAGTCGCTGAGGAACGCGCTGTACGGGATCTTCAGCTCGCTCATCATCCGCAGGAACGCGGGGTCCTTCTCGGCGCCGTCGTCGATGGTGAGGAAGACGACCTTGTCACGGGTGGGGATGGTGGTGAAGACCGGCGGCAGTCCGTCCTGCACATGCCGGTCGACCTCGAATCCCTTACGGGTCTCGAGGACCGGCTTCCTCTCCGGCGGCACGGGCGGGGTCAGCGGCAGCTCGGCCAGCCCCCAGCGCTTCGCGGCGGCGACCCGGGCCGCATGCGACCGGCGGAGCTTCGCGGCGTAGGCATCGAGGGCGCGGGCTGCGGGTGCGACAAGGGGCCGGCGACCACCGGGCTGACCGTGGAAAGGCCGCGTGCGTTCGGCCCCGGAGCCTTCTTTGGAGGCCTCTGCGGAGTCCTCCCGGGAACCGCCGTTGGAGCCGCCCTCGGCACACCCGGACACCATGACGGCGACCGCGACGGCGGGTACGGCGAGGGCGGCGATTCCGCCCCGGACTCCCCCCCCCCCTCCCCCCCCCCCCCCCCCCCCCCCCCCCCCCCCCCCCCCCCCCCCCCCCCCCCCCCCCCCCCCCCCCCCCCCCCCCCCCCCCCCC